>JAJRQN010000146.1 GCA_024280235.1 Bacteroidota bacterium
GTGTCCGAAAGGTCTCCATAAAGCAAACCGAAATAGTTTTCGAAAAAAACTTATTTTCCGGATAGTTCTGCAATTTTTGACGTAAACACTGGTATTGAGCAGTGTTTTTAACCTTTTTGAAAAAAGTTTCGGATGCTAGTGGCAAACCCTAAGTAAAAACACACCTGTTGTTTGTCTAGATGAAGCTTCCATGTATATTTTAAGCATCTTGAACATGATTGAAGTCCACCTGGCGGGCGACTCAAATGCAGCCCAGGATTGAAATCCAAGACAAAAAGTCAAAGCTGACGCTATCCAGAAGCGTTCAATGTCTCCTTCACAAATCGCAAAATAGCTTCCTCATCTTCTGGTGAAAACCAATGGATTCTTTTATCTTTTCTAAACCAGGTAAGCTGCCGTTTGGCATAACGGCGGGTATTGGTTTTTATTTTCCGGACAGCTTCTTCCCAAGTCATCTTCCCATCAAAAAAGGCAAACAACTCTTTGTATCCCACTGTGTTGAGCGCATTTTTATCTCGAAAAGGCAGTACCATACGGGCCTCCTCAATCCATCCAAGGGAGAGCATAGTATCCGTTCGTTGGTTGATTCGGGTAAAGAGCTGCTCACGGGGCAAATTCAAACCAATCTTCAAAACCCGAAAATTTCGCTTTTGTGGTTTATTCAAACGCAACTCAGAATATTTTACTCCTGTTTGCAGGCAGACCTCAATGGCACGCAAAAGTCGTTTATGATTTTGCCTGTCCACCACGGCATAGTATTCGGGGTCAAGACTTTTCAGCTGTTCCTGTAAAGATTTTATACCCAGCTTCTGCCATTTATCCTGTAACTTTTTCCGCAAAATGGGGTCAGCATCCGGAAGCGTATCAATTCCCCGACACACTGCATCGATATAAAGGCCCGAACCACCCGACAGAATCATCACATCATATTCCCTGAATTTTCTTTCAAGCAAATCCAGTACCTCATTCTCATATTGTGAAACATTATAATCCTCAACAAGGGAAAGATTTCCAACAAAATGATGTGTTGCTGCCGACAGTTGTCCGGCATCGGGAGCAGCAGTGCCAATAGGAATCTCACGGTAGAATTGACGTGAATCCGCTGAAATAATCTCTGTATACAGATG
Organism: Bacteroidota bacterium; assembly: GCA_024280235.1. Classification (GTDB taxonomy): domain Bacteria; phylum Bacteroidota; class Bacteroidia; order Bacteroidales; family F082; genus Sulfidibacterium. Next base: position 1,128 of record JAJRQN010000146.1, read on the forward strand.
TTGCGCCAGACGGACAGCCACTCCGGTTTTTCCGGAAGCTGTCGGCCCTAAGACCACCACAAGAGTTTTGTTTCCAGCCATAAGAGCTGTTATTTATAAAGGAAATATTTTCGACTGACCACTTTTAAGCCCATCGATTTACCGGTTTTGAGCATGTAATCAAAAGCTTCGGCAAATTCGTTGTGTATCTTACCATCTAAGATAGCTTCGCGAATAACAGTTTTAATATTACCCACTTTACGGGAGGGTTTCAGTCCAAAAGTTTCCATGATAATCTCGCCTGTTACCGGAGGTTGCCAGTTACGGATACGGTCTTTCCTTTCCACTTCTTTCAACTTTTGGCGAACAAGCTCAAAGTTTTTTCGATAACGTTTTACTTTGGCTTCGTTTTTAGAAGTAATATCAGCAGTACTGAGTATCATCAAATCGTCTATATCCTCACCAGCATCGAAAAGTAGCCGGCGAACTGCGGAATCTGTAACAATCTCTTGTGCCAACACGATGGGGCGCAAATGCAGTAAAACCAGTTTCTGCACATAACGCATCTTCTCGTTGGATGGAAGCTTCAGCTTTTTGAAGATTCCAGGTACCATTTTAGCACCAACAAATTCATGTCCGTGGAAAGTCCATCCCACTTTTGGCTCAAAACGTTTCGTAAGCGGCTTGGCGATATCGTGCAGAACGGCAGCCCAACGCAGCCATAGATTGTCCGACACACGAGCTACGTTATCCAGCACCTTCAATGTATGATAAAAATTATCTTTATGTCCCTTACCATCAACAACTTCTACGCCCATGAGTTCCGTAAGCATAGGAAATATCTGTTTCAGCAATCCGGTTTCTTCAAGAGACATGAAACCGCGTGACGGATTGTTGGCGAGGATAATTTTATTTAGCTCATCGGTAATACGCTCTTTGGAAACAATGGAAATCCGATTCTTATTTCGTTTGATGGCAGCAAAAGTATCTTTTTCGATAACAAATCCCAGCTGAGTGGCAAACCTGATGGCACGCATCATTCGCAACGGATCGTCAGAGAAAGTTATGTCAGGGTCAAGAGGCGTTCGGATAAGCTTAGCTCTCAGGTCTTTTAAACCGCCAAACGGATCACAAAGCTGCCCATAATCCTTTTCATTAAGACTAATGGACATGGCGTTAATAGTAGAATCACGACGACGACGGTCATCTTCGAGTGTTCCGTTTTCCACGATAGGCTTTCGCGAACTTTTGCGATAGGATTCTTTACGCGCCCCTACAAACTCCAATTCCCAGCTATTGAAACGAATCATAGCCGTTCCAAAATTTTTAAAGTAGCGGGCCGCCGTATCTTTTCCAAGAAAGTCTGCCATAGCATGGGCAAAGTCAATACCACTTCCCAAGACCACAAAATCCACATCTTTCGACGGACGCTGAAGCAACAAATCACGGACAAAACCTCCAATGACATAACCCTGAATCCCTGTTTTTTTCCCCACTTTCGCAACTGAAAGAAAAGGCTCCTTGTCTATATATTTTATAAAGTTTTCCATGCAGCGGCAAAAGTAGTAAAAAGGAGGCAAAGAAAATGGAAGTCAGGAGACTGAGGCCCAAAGTCAGAAGGATATTCTTTAATCTCCTTTCACGGCAAAAAAGTCCTCCAATTCTTTCAGCGTATTTTCGTTGGTTTCCAAATCATGGACAACTTCGCCTTCATGCAACACAACGATACGCTGGCAAACTTCCGTAACATGGTTTAGATCGTGCGAAGAGATAAGCATGCACATGTTTTTCTTCTCCTGCAACTTTTTAAGCAAATTTTTCAGTTGAAACTGTGAGGTGGGATCCAGATTGGAAAAAGGTTCATCCAGCACCAATATTTCAGGTTCTATCATCAAGGCAGCAACAATGCCAATTTTCTTCTGGCTTCCTCTGGACATTTCACGCAGATAATTTTTTTCGGAAAGAATATTGCTTCCGAAAAAGGACTTTAAATTTTCGATAAATTGTTCCACATCACCGGAAGACATTCCATTGAGTTTCCCCACAAACATAAAATACTCGGCAGGCGTCATATAATCAATCAGAAATCCTTCATCCAGATATGAACCTGTGTATGTTTTCCACTCTTCATTCATGGAAACATCTTTACCTTTTGACAAAACACGGCCACTATCGGCACGAATCAGGTCGAGAATAATTCGGAAAAAAGTAGTTTTCCCGGCGCCATTATTTCCTACCAGTCCAAAGCTTTCTCCCTTTCCAATAGAAATTTCCGGAATATTTAAAACAATACGACCACTATATATTTTTTTCAGATTTTCGGCTTTAATCATTGTCTTTGAAATTTGTAATTATGTAAAATATTGATATTCTATTTCTTAAAAGTAAACACAAAGGCTCCTCAATAATTGTTAACACAGGATCAGGAACTGCGGAAGCCTTCGGCAATTTTATATCGGTTTTTTCTAAAAAACCTGACAGCCAATGCGATAAACTGGCGATGGAAGATTATTCCAGCCAACCCTGACATAAAGATTATTACTAACGAAGCAGTATAGCCAAAAAGTACCGAAAACAAGCCATCCAATAACATTGGAACAAAAACCAAAGGAAGCACATTGAGAAAATTATTCAATCCAACCCCTTGGTAGTTCATCATTTGGCCACGGTCAAGTTCCATCCGCTTCCGGTTGAACGAAGCCATAAATAGCAAAAAAGGCGCATTAATACCGAGGTTATAAAACAACATTACCACATTGGTAGCCAACACTTTTGTACCGAAATAAGCATACGGAAGAGTCAGGACAAACAACATAGCTGTCGGAATAGTCATAAGGTAATATTTGGCATGGAAAAACTCTTCCGAATTCACATTGGAAGTCAGGATAAAGTCGAAATGACGACTTTCCCAGGCAAGAATATACTGTCCGTAAGTTATAAGAAACCCACCCGAAACAAAAATCCCCACAAGGTCAAGGATATATTGATGGCTGAGATTTTTGGGATCAGGATAAAAAATCAATCCATATAAAAGCAGCAAAGGGAGCATAAAAATCATTTGCTTTGACCGTTTGTTGCGCAAAAGCAGACGCACCTCCTTTAAAATAAGCGTACCGATAACCCCGCGTTTCTCCAATACGGTCAGATGGCTGGTGATTTTTTCCGAACGCTTTTTTTTCTTTGTCAGGTCTTCGAGGTAGCTATGATTTTTGGTGTAACGAAAATTTTCCCAAAAGAAAAAAACCGCCGTTACAACAGGAAGCAATATCCATTCAGGGTACCGCAGTAAATTATCGAAATACCATGATGAAATCACAGAAAATGAGAAGATATGGAATCTCTCCAGAAACCCAATTACCAATATTATACCAAATATCACAAACATGACAGAAGGTGTAACCGTAGATTTCCGTTTTACATGAATGACTAAAAAATTGGAAGTTAATTCCCAAAAGAAAATGGCTGCAAACCAGACAAATGTAGTTCCGGAAAGCACTTCAAGATACTTAAATGTAAAAGGCAGAAACAACAAAAAGGGTACAAAGTTGAAAAAAGACAACAGAGAACGATAATTCAGATAAAGACTGATTTTAGATTTTTTTATCGGCAAGTGCAACAAGGGAGTGATTTCCATAGTTGGCAGGTTCTGAATAAAAAACCTCATCATAAAAGTAACCATGAAATAGTAAATCAGCCACTTGTCTAACAGCAAAACCGGCGAGCCTCCTTTTGCTGCACCGGAAAGTATCTTTCCAAGAAAAAAGCCCAAACCGAGAAGTTCCAGCAGCAATAAAAACAGAAAGAAACCGACGATAATATTAATGGCAAGTTTTTTCTGCCAAAATGATGAGCGGGTAACCCGTTTGATTTGAAGTTGGATAAAATTCATAATGCTTTATTTTGTGGTTTTAGCTGATTAAATTATGAAAAGTCAGGAATCTTGAAACGTCCATCTTTCAATTTATTCGTTTATTGTTACCATTTACATTTTTAGTACTGTCTGCCGGATTCCCCATATTTTTTATTATCGATAGTTGTTCTAATCCGTTTAAACATTTTATATTATTACTCTCTTTCTTTTCATCAAACAATCTAAAATTTTCTGTAACATTGTGTTCAGAATAAACTTTCCCATGAAATAAATGAAATACAAAAGCCTTATTTTTTACTGATTTCCTTCTTAAACCATTTGCTGATAATCGCCATTCTACATCTGCATCTTCACCAACTCCGGCAAAAACATAATCATTATCAAATCCGTTTACATCTATCAGATGTTTTTTATACGCCCCCCAATTTCTTCCAATTAAGCCTTTAGTTTTAAAGGATAAATGGAAGAAAGGAAAATATATTCCATCCTTTTTTTTCTTTGAACCGGATAAGAATATTGATGAAAGACTCAATAAATCAAGAGATTGTTCTTTTATGACGGACTTTGATAACTCCTTATTTAACATAACGGCTCTTCCCACAAAAAAATAACCTTACCTGAGATTTTTAATATATTCTTTTACAAAATGACGATGAGGAATATAGTCCCCATCAATGAAAACAATATAGTCAGTATTGCACAATAGTAAAGCCCTGTTCAGCATAATATCCTTTCTAAATCCCTTGTCTTCCTTTTGAAAAATATGATGAATCTGAAAAGAAAAAGAATCCCTGTGTTTTTCCACATAATCGATAGTTTCTTTATTGAAATCAGCTTCTGATAATATTACCTCAAAATTCATGTTGCTCTGATTATTTAAGGCTTTAAGTATAATCTTTAGATTATCAATTGCTTTATAGTACGATATTGTAATTGTTATTTCCACTCAAACGTTTAATTAATCATTGGAAAAAAACTTCATAAGCCTGATTATTGTTAACTTTTTGAGCCAAGCTATTTCAGAACAAGACATTTATCTATTCACCACCCTCCTTCTAAATTCTAATTTCTAAAATCATAAGTCACAATTCTACCTTTCCGGTTGATGTTGTGGCCGCAATAAGTCGTTGATAGTTTTTACGGGATTAAAAGTAATGATGGGCGTTTCCACAAAAAGAGTAATCCAGTCGGCCATTGCACCATTCCACAAGCCGGGGAGTTCCTGGGCTTTCAAATCCCTGCCATCCATTGATTTAAGGGAGATGAATCCCGTTTGAGGGTCCACAAAGTCGGCCAGATCAAAAGGTTCACCAAGATAGTTGCGTACTCCGCAAACTAAATCAACGGGATTAAAATGTGTGGATTGAGAAACAATTTCTTTTTGCTGTGCATCTTCAAAATCAATTTGAGAAGACTCCACGATCTGGAGCGAAAGCTCATCATCCTCATTTACAACCCAAAAGGGGCCGCCGCCAGGTTCCCCTTCGTTTTTCACCATTCCGGCTACACGCATAGGCCTGTTGAGTCTGTTGAACAGAAAATCAATCTTTTCCATTTTCCCATATCCGTCATAGGCAACAGGGATAAAAACATTCAGTTGTTCCTGTGCAAATATTTTTATTTCCTCCAGTTCCCCATCCGAAAGATTACCATCATCAAGTTTGTCGAGATAGTCAAAGGTGATTGACTGAAGCTGCAACAACAATCCCCCAATCACTTTCTTAAAGAGGTAAGTTGTGTGGCGAAGCCGGTCGGGGACAATATTATCAATATTTTTTACAAAAATGACCTCTCCTTTCAGGTCGTTCATGTTTTCGATAAGTGCACCATGGCCTCCGGGACGGAATAGCAGGCTGTCGTCTTTTTTGCGAAAAAGCGCGTTATTCATATCTACGGCAACCGTATCAGTAGAAGCTTTTTGTTGGGAAAAGTTAATTTCAAAACGAACGTCAAAACGATGTTCATATTTTTCGCGAACTGCTTCCATCGCCTCTTCAAATTCCTGCTGATGTTCGGGTGATACAGTAAAATGCACCCGCGCCAGGCCCGCTTTGTCAACTGCGTAATTTGCTGCTTCAACCAAATGCTCCTCAAAAGCCCTTCGCGGCCCATCCGGATAGAGATGAAAGTGCAGCATTGCTTTAGGCAACACACCGTAATTCAAGCCTTTATCCGTAAGGATATAATCCAAAATAATGTTGTAATCTTTTCGTTGGCGAAGGGTTTCAACGTCAAGACCATCCTTATGCAAAGCCTCTGAAAGCACAGGAAAAAAAGCAAATCTCTGTAAGTTTTTGAAAAAATAGCCAACACTCTGCAATTCGTTTTCTTTTTCAAGCTGGTCTATCTCTGCCGGGGTTCCGGAACAGGCCTGTCGAAAGGCAAACAGCTTTTTAAACATCCGGCTTGCCGCACCAGAGGCAGGGACAAATTTCAATATTTCATAATCATCTTTACTTTCATCAAATAAAGTTTCCAGTTCTTTCACCTCCTTTTCGTCAAGCGAAAGCAGCCCTTTGCCGGGAACTGCGGAAGCCGAAAGCCGGATAAAAGGGAACCCTGTTTTAAAACGTTCCACCTGCCTTTGAACTGTTTCGGGAGAAATACCTTTGGCATCTATCTGTTTAAGGTCTTTTTTGGCAAACATATTCTGGATAATTTGTAAGGCAAATTTATAAAAATTTAGATTCCGGTAGTAAGTTATTAAAGATACGAAGATAACGTGCAGCTGAGCAGCTTAAATTTTGAAATTGCAGCTATGATATAGATGCTTATTTTAAAATTGACTACCGAAAAGTCATATACTGTTATCTCCAATAATTAATATAATAATTTAAATATTCCTACGCAGTTCCTACTTAAATTTCGGCTCAAAAGTTTCGTAGCTGATGGGGAGCTTTGTAAACTGTACAAAATAATTGGTGTAATTGGTGTAATTATTATTGTTCACAACAAAAAGATATTGTTTCCCACCTTGCATAGCGAGGGTATCATATCTTTCAATATAATGCGTTACCGTATCGCTTATTGCTTTAAGTATCACCTGCTCGGCCCCGAGTTTCTCAACAAGCCACACTGCATTATCCTTAAAAGAGACTTTGGCAATCTTGTCGCCATAGGTACTGATGTTGTACACAATCTGAAAAGTATCCGGAGGGTTGACAACAGGTTCGAGATAAGTAAAAGCTGGAATATCAGTACCTGTAGGATGTTTATTACAGTCGGCAGAAGAAAGCATCACAATGCCTAATAGTGAAATTAAAAGAAGCCTGGTATGGTTTTTCATGTTTGCAATATTGTTGTTTGCACAAAATTACGCATTTCTCCCACAACAATTCTTATATTTTTTCCCACTACCGCAGGGGCAGGGGTCGTTACGCCCTACTTTTTTTGCAACTCTGACCGGCTGAGGTTTCACATGTTCCTGAGTATCAGCATGTGCCTGCGACAACATATCTCCACGTTCTTCCCTTATTTTTGAACGATCGATACCCCTATTGATTTTAGCTTCTCTAAATACCTGCTGATCCGGATTGTAAATATCACCTCTGATAAGATAGGAGACCACCTCATTATTGATTTTTTCGATCATCGCTTTAAAAAGATTAAACGATTCGAATTTATAAACCAGCAACGGGTCTTTTTGCTCGTAAGAAGCATTCTGTACAGACTGTTTCAGATCGTCCATCTCACGCAGCTGCTCTTGCCATGCATCATCAATAGTACTGAGAACAATACCCTTTTCAAAAGCGAGAGCAATTTCTTTTCCTTCTGTCTCAACAGTCTTTTTAAGATTGGCAATAATCTGAACTTGTTTTTTACCATCGTAAAAAGGAATGGCAATATTTTCGTATTGGGATTGATTTTCATACACATCTTTCACCACAGGATAGGTCTGTATGATGAGTCGTTCCCGCTTTTGCTGATAGGATTTGTAAACTTTCGCAAAAAGTTTTTTGGTAATCTCCTCCGAAGGTAATGAAAGAAATTCTTTTTCGCTTACTACCGACTCGGTGGAAAGTATTCGTAATAGTTGCATTTCAAAAGAGCCATAATCGCTATTATCCTGATTTTCAATAACAATTTGTTCACAGAGATCGTAAATCATGTTGGAAATATCCACAGCAAGGCGCTCGCCAAAGAGAGCATGGCGACGTTTTTTATAAATCACCTCTCTTTGGGAATTCATAATGTCGTCGTATTCGAGCAAGCGCTTTCTGATGCCAAAGTTATTCTCTTCTACTTTTCTTTGTGCCCGTTCGATGGATTTGGTAATCATGGAGTGCTGGATGACTTCACCTTCTTTCAGTCCGAGGCGGTCCATAATTCCGGCCACGCGGCCGGAGCTGAACATACGCATCAGGTCATCTTCGAGCGACACATAGAACTGCGAACTCCCCGGGTCGCCCTGACGACCGGCACGTCCGCGCAGCTGCCTGTCAATACGCCTTGAATCGTGTCTTTCCGTGCCGATAATAGCCAGACCACCGGCTTCCACTACGCCGGTACCCAGCTTGATATCCGTACCACGACCGGCCATATTGGTGGCAATGGTAACTTTTGCAGCCTGACCTGCCTCTCTGATAATCTGTGCCTCCTTAAAGTGCAGCTTAGCATTCAGTATGTTATGGTCAATATGACGGCGAACCAACATTTTACTCAACAGCTCTGAGGTTTCTACCGAAGTGGTACCAACGAGAGATGGCCTTTTTAATTTTACGAGGTTCTCAATTTCATCAATTACCGCCGTGTATTTTTCCCGTTTCGTCTTATAAACCAAATCCTGTCGGTCATCTCTCACAATGGGCTTGTTGGTAGGAATCACCACAACATCCAGTTTGTAAATATCCCAGAACTCACCGGCTTCCGTTTCGGCCGTACCGGTCATCCCTGCTAGTTTTTTGTACATTCTGAAATAGTTCTGCAAGGTAACCGTAGCGTAAGTTTGCGTTGCAGCTTCAACTTTTACATTTTCCTTTGCTTCAATGGCTTGGTGCAAACCGTCAGAATAACGGCGGCCTTCCATAATACGTCCGGTTTGTTCATCAACAATTTTAATTTTGTTGTCCATAATGACGTACTCCACATCTTTTTCAAAAAGCGTATAAGCTTTCAGCAGCTGTGTAACCGTATGCACTCTTTCCGATTTAATGGCATATTCGGTAATCATCTCATTTTTCTTCTGAAGCATATCCTTTTCTTCAATATCCATGCTTTCAAGCTCAGCGACACGTTCGCCGATATTGGGCAGGATGAAAAAGTTGGGATCGTTGTATGATTTTGTGAGCAGGTCGATGCCTTTTTCTGAAAGATCGGAAGAGTTGTTCTTTTCATCAATGACAAAGTAAAGTTCATCATCAATAATATGCATATTTTTCGCCTGTTCCTGAAGATAGAAACTTTCGCGCTTTTGCATAAGAGCTTTGTTTCCCTCTTCGCTAAGGAGTTTAATCAGTGCATGGTTTTTCGGCAGGCCGTGATAGGCCGTGAAGATCAAATCGCCGGCTTTGTTCAGTTCGTCTCCTTTCGGATTGGTTTTTAATATGCGTCTCGCGTCCGAAATAAGGTGCGACACCAGATTTTTCTGTGCATTATAAAGTTTCTCCACATCTCCTTTCAGCACGTCAAATTCGTGTTTGTCGCCTTTTGGCGTGGGGCCGGAAATAATCAACGGTGTACGTGCATCATCGATTAAAACGGAGTCAACCTCATCCACTATACTGTAATAAGGATCGCGTTGCACCATTTCCCCCGGGTCTCCTGTCATATTGTCACGCAGATAATCAAATCCGAATTCATTATTGGTTCCGTAAGTAACATCGGAAAGATAGGCATTACGACGCTCTTCAGTATTAGGCTCGTGTTTATCAATACAATCAACAGCCAAGCCATGAAACATCAACAACATGCCCATCCATTCGGAGTCACGTTTTGCAAGATAGTCGTTCACTGTAACTACATGTACTCCTTTTCCAGGCAGGGCATTCAGATAAACCGGAAGTGTAGCCACAAGAGTTTTCCCTTCACCTGTAGCCATCTCGGCAATCTTACCCTGATGCAAAACAACCCCGCCAAAGAGCTGCACATCGTAATGTACCATTTCCCATGTAATGAGGCTTCCGCCAGCCATCCACTGGTTTTTATAGTAAGCTTTATCTCCTTCAATACGCACATTATCCATAACAGTAGCCAAATGGCGGTCCCAGTCGTTTGCCATAACTTCCACTTCCGGATTATCCTTGAAACGTCTTGCAGTTTCTTTCATCACAGCAAAAGCTTCCGGGAGAAGCTGGTCTAAAATCTCTTGCGTTCTATCATAGATTTCTGTGGAGAGTTTATCAATCTGATTATAAATTTTCTCCTTTTCATGCATGGCCAGATCATGGTCATTCTCAACACTTTGTTTTAACGCAGCTATCTTATTCTCATCTTCTAAAATGTAGGAGGCTATCTTTTCCTTAAACTCTTGTGTTTTAGCTCTTAGCCCATCGTTACTCAGATTTTTAATCTCTTCGTAAGCTTCTTTTATTTTGTTGACTGTTGGGTTAATGGCTTTCTTATCGCGCGCAGCCTTATCTCCCAAAACTTTCTTTATAAAACTAATCATAACCTCATTAAATTGAAAATTATTAGTATCAATTATTGTTCCTTAATAGCATAACCTGACAAGTTCAATAATATTGCAAAGATATTGAAACCTGTCAGTTTTTTATACTTTTATTATACGCTTTTATCCGGGCTGCTATGCGCTGTTGCAAATCCTCGTCAGGCATGGGCGCCGGAGACATCGAAATACGCCCCTGCGGGTCAACGAGCACGTATGCCGGATAGGTAACAATCTGATATTTTTCCAGCAACAAAATGCTTCTGCCCAGCAACAAAAATGGCCATCCCCGCTGAGTGGGCCGGACACTCTTCATAAATCCGGGCGTTACTTTCCCTCTCACAATGGTCAGATTGACAAAACCGGAACTTATCTTTTTACGCATGTCGTCCAGGCTGTTGATTTGCCAGTTACATACCGGACAATGTGTATTGACAAAACTCAGCAGGACAAATTTTCCTCTGAAATCTTTCAACGAAAATTCTTTTCCCATGAAATCGGGTAAACGGAAAGCGGGAGCAGGTGTCCCCGGCACTAAGATGTTCAATTTCACTAAATAATCACGGGCAATTTTTCTATTTTCGGGATAAAGACTGCCCTTCACAATCTCTCTAAAAAGGGCTTCGATATCTTTTCTGTCAAAGCCGGGATCGGAATAATATTTGGCCAGCTGTATCATTTCGGCAAGTTGCCGCACACGGCCATCAGTATGGAGTGGAGGTTCGGAGGCAAAAAGGTTGTCCAGCTTTTTTAAACTTCTCTCCGGAATAACGGAAAGAAGTTTGTAGCGGCTTACCGGCTTTAACACTGTCGATTCAAAATAAGTCTGAAAGAAATTACTAAAAAAGTTAGTGTACTGGATATTTCGATACAAAACAGGCCTCCCTGCAAAATAGTCAGCAATTATCTCAGCCAGCGATTTGGTACGCGAACCCCATACCATAGAAGCTATCGAATAGTGTACATATTGCCGGAAATATGGAGATTTGACATGGCCGAAACGACTTTCAACTTTCGTCTCAAAAGCTTTCAGTACTTCCCTGTTATGAAACTGGTAAATATCTCGGAAATGGTTTACAATCAGCTGGTCATAAAGGGCATTATAGGCTTCTATATTCGTATTAAGGCTGTCATCTTCGGCCTTCATCTGCACCTGCAACGGAATTTCTTCAAACGGGGAAGCATTGCGACTCAGCGAATCCTGAACAATATTAAAATGGTAAACGGCTCCCGGCTTCAGATAAAAGCCGGTGTGTTTCAGGTTGACGGCAAGCATAGCAAAAGTAGTTGCCTCAACAGGAAGAGTCATCCTGAAGTTTCCCGCGCTATCGGTTCGTGTGGTTATCAGTGTTTTTTCTAACTGAGATAGCTGGTCGGCATAAACCACAACCCGCACCATACTTCCGGTAGCAAAACCTGTTGCATGTCCGTTAATATGAACATTTTGCGCAATCACCCCAACGGGTATCAGCAACAGCAAAAGCGGTATAAATCTTTTCAGCTGCATCATCTCTTTTTTTGCGCCATCAACACAAAACCATTGGAAATATGTCCGTTCATGGTTCTGTTTTGTGTTTTTTCAAAATGTGTAATGGCAAAATCCTTCATTAGCTGCTTCACGTAATCTTCGTCGTGATGGCGGAGGGTAACACCTTCGGGCAGATCGAAAACACCGTAAATGCCATATTTTTCCATAAAAGCGTTGTATCTTTCTCTGTTTCGTTTATCATCATTAAGCAGAAAATCAGTAATATAAATGTATCCTCCCGGTTTCAGTATCCGCCTGATTTCTTTCATTAACTCTTGTTGTTCTTTATCCTCTGCGATACAGGTCAGCAGAGCAAAAAGCAGCACCATATCAACGGAACAATCCGGCAAATTCGTATGTGAAGATTCAATAATTTGTATATTTAACCGGGGATAGCTCTTTTTGCCACGGGCAATCATTGCACCGGAGAAATCCAGCCCCAGTGAATTCCGATAGCCGGCAAGATAGAGTTCTTCCAGTGTCCGTCCATAGCCACAACCATAATCCACAATAAAAGCATCCTTGCCGATGCAGGTTTTAAGCAGAGAGAAATCGGGCCGGAGTGTAAAACTCTTCTCAGCGGCAACTCCGTTCCAGTAAGCTTTTTGCGAAAGTTTTTTCACGACAATAACCTGATTTACAGGGTTACTTCCCTGGGAACCATCCCACTAATATCGCCACCATAGCGGAAAACATCCCGAACGATAGACGAGGAAACGGGGGTAAACTCAGGTTCGGTAAGCAAAAAAACCGTTTCTATATCCGGATATAACTTTCTGTTTATCTGGCCTATACTGCGCTCAAATTCAAAATCGGCAGAGGTACGCAATCCGCGCAGGATAAAGCCGGCATTTAGTGTTTTGCAGAAATCCACGGTAAGCCCGTCATAGGTACGCACTTCGATGGCAGCATCATTTTTAAAGACAGCCTCAATCCACATTTTGCGTTTCTCCAACGGAAACATGTGCTTTTTATCAGAATTAATGCCAATAGCAATTATGATTTTATCAAAAAGTGGCAGTGCTCTCCGAATGACAGAAACATGTCCCAGAGTGATGGGGTCGAAAGAACCGGGAAACAGGGCAATTTTTTCCATTTTTTCCTAATATTTGAAAGTGTAAAGATAACAAGAGTTGATATACAAAATGTTGCGTTTTTCATATTTCTGTCGACCTGGGTTATCCAAAGTCTATCCACTCCGGTTATACAAAAAAAGCCAATCCTTTCGGATTGGCTTGTCAGTTTCATAAACAAATTGTTTAATGTCTTTTCTCCTTGATACGGGCTTTTTTACCGCGGAGATTTCTGAAGTAGAAGATACGTGCCCTTCGGACAACGCCCTCTTTGTTTATCATAATCTCTTCGATGAAAGGTGAAGAGATGGGAAAAATACGTTCAACACCTACATTACCGGACATTTTTCTCACCGTAAAGGTGGCCGTAGGACCACTGCCTGCACGCTGAAGAACAACGCCCTGAAATTTCTGCAGACGTTCTTTGTTTCCCTCTTTAATTTTATAGGTAACGGTAATGGTGTCGCCAGCCTTGAATTTCGGAAATTCTTTGACCTTTATACTTTCTTCTACTATCTGAATTAATTCCTGCTTGCTCATTGTTTTTTATACTTTGTAACGTATCCTCAAAAATGAGTGCAAATATACAGCTATTTCTTTAATTACAAATATTTTTTTGAAATCGGGCTAAATATTTTTGAAAGGTATCATTTGTAAAAAATTGTCTAATTTTCACAGCTCAATAAAATTTAAAAACGAAAATATGAAAAGTCATTTATTGTCCGTTTTTCTTTTCCTGTTTATCCTTTTTCAGGTAACGGAAATCTCCGCACAATCAAGTATTTATAATCCACACAAAGCTTTTGATCCGCTTTTCGATTCACAATCCGGAACCGTCTATCGCAGTGCAGATGGACAACCAGGTCCGGGGTATTGGTCCAATAGAACCAACTATCACATTACTGCCAGACTGGACACCGTTCAAAAATCTGTTTCGGCTGACGAAACGATAACATATATCAACAACAGTCCCGACAAGCTCTTTTTCTTATGGATACTGCTTCCGCAAAACCGATTTGAAAAAAGTTCCAGAAGTGCGGCTATCTCAGGACAGCTTTTCAATCCCAAACGATTTGTCGGCGGCTTTGATATCCGGTCTGCAGATATTGCACTGGATGGGAATTTCGTTCGAGCTAACTATATCATCACCGATACACGGATGCAAGTTCGGCTTCCCAAACCTCTGGCAGGCAACGGAGGCATCATAAAAATAAGGATAAGATACAACTTTAAGATAGCCCCTTATGGAAATGGCAGATCCGGGTGGATGACTACAAAGGATGGATCGATTTTCGAGGTGGCACAATGGTTTCCGCGAATGGCAGTCTATGATGATTTAGAAGGCTGGAACGTGCTTCCGTTTCTTGGTGCCGGCGAGTTTTATCTGGATTATGGTAATTATGACATCCTGATAAATGTTCCTGCAAATCAGATTGTTGCCTCTTCGGGAAGTCTGCAAAATCCGGATAAAGTACTGACACTAACAACGCTTCATCGGCTTAATAAAGCAAGAAAAAGCAATAAAACAGTTGTCATAAGGTCAGAAGACGACATTCACAATCCCCTTTCACGGCCATCTCAAAAGGGAAGGTTGGTATGGCACTTTACAATGAAAAACAGCCGCGACTTTTCCTGGGCCAGCTCAAAAGCCTTTCTCTGGGATGCCGCCAAAGTGAACCTTCCTGATCATAAGACCACCCTTGCAATGGCACTATATCCGGAAGTAAGTGCCGGCAAAAATGCGTGGGACAGGGCAACAGAATATTTAAAATACAGCATTGAGATTTTCTCAAAACAATGGTTCCCATACCCCTACCCGACTGCTACTACCGTAGGAGGACCAGTGGGCGGCATGGAATATCCGGGTATCGTTTTTTGTTCATGGCGTGCCAAAAATCCTTCTCTTTGGATGGTTACAAATCACGAAATCGGACACACATGGTTTCCAATGATAGTAGGCTCTAACGAACGAAAAGACGCATGGATGGATGAGGGTTTCAATACCTTTATTGACATTTATGCCACCAGGGAATTCAACCATGGTGAGTTTGCCCCCAAAAGTGATCACGAATACAATCCTTCGGGTGGCAGTCCGGCACGCGGAATTGTTCCGCTCCTACTCAATAAGAAAGCTCCTCCTGTTGTTTCCTTTGCTGATGCCATCCCACGACAGCTTTCGCATCCCATCAGTTATTACAAAACAGCTCTGGGGCTGGTGATGCTGCGCGAATACATCCTCGGACACAATCGATTTGATTATGCTTTCAGGACTTACATTAAAAGGTGGGCCTACAAGCATCCTTCTCCCGAAGACTTTTTCCGCACCATAAACAATGCCTCAGGCGAAAATTTAAACTGGTTTTGGAAAGGCTGGTTTATCAAAAAATGGACTCTCGACCAGGCAGTAAGCCATGTAGGGTATGTCCATAACGACCCGGCTCAGGGAGCGCTTATTACCATTGAAAATAACAATCAGCTGGTGATGCCCGTTACGCTCGAGATAATACAAGCCAATGGTGATTCCACAAGGGTAAACCTTCCGGTGGAAATTTGGGAAAATAGTGGAAAATACACCTTTAAATTTCCTTCAAAAGTTCCTTTGATAAAAGTGATGGTTGACCCTGATAAAATGCTTCCGGACGTAAATGATAAAAATAATGTATGGATTACGGGAAATTCAGAAAAATAATTTTTGATCAAAGAATGTATTCTTTCTTCAACCGGCCAAAGGTTCAAAACCTTTTAGCAATTGGGGAAAGTATTGCCTTAATGATTTTCTTTTTCATGTCCGTAAATCTTAAATATTGGAATAACTTTACCGGTCATGGTTCAATAATATGAGCAAAAAACATGAGTAAGTAAAAATAAAAAATATATGTACTTTTAAAGCCAAAATAATGACTTAAAGTCCCCCTTAAATAGTAATTTTGCTACTCCAAATTTTAAGTTAAAGATTATGAGAAAAAATATTGTTGCCGGCAACTGGAAGATGAACAAAACTTTCCAGGAAGCCGAAGAACTCATCGACCAGATTGTGGTGGGAATGGAGAAAAACAGCCTGAAATGTGAAGTTATTGCCTGCCCACCAGCTCTATACCTTGAGATGGCCTCGGATTATGCTGAGGAAAGCCGTATCCATATTGGCGCCCAAAATGTAAGTGAACACGAAAAAGGTGCCTTTACCGGTGAGACTGCCGCTCCCATGCTGGCTTCGGTAGATATTGAATATTGCATTGTGGGGCACTCCGAAAGGCGGAAATATTTCCATGAAACCAACGAGCAGTTGGCAAAAAAAGTAGATATTTTGCTTGATTACGGTATCAAACCCATTTTTTGTTGTGGCGAAGTGCTGGAAGAACGCGAAAAAGAGATTCATTTCGATGTTGTTAAAAAACAACTTGAAGAAAGCCTGTTTCATCTGAACGAAGATGAATTTTCCAACATCGTGGTTGCCTACGAACCTGTCTGGGCCATCGGCACCGGGAAAACTGCTTCTCCTGAACAAGCACAGGAGATGCATGCTTTTATCCGAAGCCTCATCGCGGAAAAATACGGCACAAAAACGTCTGATGAAGTAAGCATCCTTTACGGCGGAAGCTGTAATCCGGGCAATGCAAAAACACTTTTTGCCAACAAAGACGTGGACGGCGGACTTATTGGCGGCGCCTCTCTGAAAGCAGAAGATTTTTTAAAAATTGCATCCGCTTTTGAATAAAATATTTCTCCGGATGGTCGTGTTTTCCACATTGCCATCCGGATTTCTTTAGTCTAATATCTATGAATTACTATCAGCTAAAATGTCCCAAACGACCTGAGCAGGAACAGAATGAAATCCTTATTGCACAATTGGCACAGATTGGCTTTGAGAGTTTTGAAGAAACCGATACACACATCCTTGCATACATTCAGGAATGCGACTATTCGGAAATGCTGCCGAAAGAGATCAACCGGTGTAAGGAATTGCTTATTTCCGGCAAAGCTTCGGTTACTTTTGTCCCCGAACAAAACTGGAATGCCGTTTGGGAGAGCAATTACCCACCGGTACTCATTGCTGACAGATGTTTTATCTACGCTCCGTTTCATAAAACCCGACCGGAAATTGAATTTAATATTCTGGTAAAGCCCAAAATGGCATTCGGTACCGCCCATCACGAAACCACTGCCCAAATATTAGAAATTGTACTCGAAGAAGAACTTTCAGGAAAAACAGTTCTGGATATGGGTTGCGGGACGGGAGTTCTGGCCATACTAACCTCCATGAAAGGCGCACAACATATTGATGCAGTGGACAATGACCAATGGTCATACAACAATACCGAAGAAAACAGGCAATTGAACAACATTCCGAATATTACGGCTATTTTAGGAGATGCTTCTTATTTGAAAGACAAAACGGAAGAATACGACATCGTTCTGGCCAACATCAACAAAAACATCCTGCTCCGCGACATGCCGGCTTATGCCAAAGCACTGAAGACCGGAGGAAAAATCTTCCTAAGTGGTTTCTATGATACTGATTTGGAAGATATTAAAACAAAAGCAGCCGGTTTGAATTTACATTATTACAGTCATCGCATCAGAAACAGGTGGGTAGCTGCTGTTTTCACCAAAAAATAAATCATGCGGAACGTGTCTTTTGTAAAGTGGTGTTTTCTCTTATGGCTAAGTATGTTGAGCTTTTTTTTACAGGCACAAAACGATTCACTTTCCAAAGATCCGGCCCGGTTTTTCGACCAAATATCCATTATTTTACTAAACATCCGTTCCCCATCCTTTCAGGCAAAAGCCAAACTTCTGCTGACACGGTTTGGCAGCCGGTGGAATAACAATTCATTCTCTGTCAATCAGCAGGATGGTGTCAGGAAAATTGTTGAAATGATGCGTACACGGAGGCTTCGTACTTATCCCTATCTCTACCGTTACTTATACAGCATCAACCTGCTGGCCGAAACCAACCGAAAACCACAGGAATTTATGGCCTGGCAACGTTATGCAGCTGAAATGTTGCAACAACGCAGGCTGAGGGCTTTCCTCGATTTTCTAACCTTCACAGAAAATCTGCTGGAAAAACATATCCTTTACGGAAAAGTAACCTCTTCGTGGCATTTTCGCCGTGCCGATTTCAACCTGCATTACGACACCACTTTTTACATACGGTTTGCACACCTGAACCTCATCAAAGCAAGCCACAACGACAGTGCCATGATCATGCAAACCAAAGGTGTATTTTTTTATAACTCAAAGCTGTGGACAGGAGAATACGGCAAGCTGGCATGGAACCGCTTCGACAGAGGATTTGACGAACATTATCAAATATCCGACAGTTATCATTTTCATCTGAACACGAATATCTTCCATATTGATTCCGTGAACCTGGCCTACTCTCCTTTTCTTGGGAAACAAGTTGTTTTTGGAAAGTTATCAGACAGGGTTCTTACCGGCAAACCAGGCTCCAATTCCGTTTATCCCCGATTTACTTCTTATGACAACAACCTTTTCATTCCCGAACTGTATCCCCGAATCTCTTTTCACGGTGGTATAGAGTTGCTGGGAAAACGATTTTACGGCATTGCCGTCAACGGAAGGAAACCTGAGGTGATTTTCACACGAAACAAGAAACGAATTCTCGTTCTTCGTGCCGGACGTTTTGAGTTTGACCAAAACAAAATGGTCTCTGGTGAAGTGGAAGCCAGCCTCCTCGTCGGCAAAGATTCTATTTACCAGCCTCAACTGCAGATGCGTTATCAGGTTGCGACCAAAAAGCTTCAGCTATATACCGTTACAGATAATTCGAGACAGATTCCTTTCTTCGATTCTTATCACAAAATGGATCTATACGTTCCCTCACTTTTGTGGAATCTCAATGCAGACAGCATCCTATTCAAAAAGATTAGGGGTGTAAATGACAAACAACCAGCACGTTTTGAATCGAACCGCTACTTCGATGTCAGAGATTTCTATGTTTTACAAGGTATTGACGATATAAATCCGCTTTACGTGGTACAAAATTTCATGCATACTTATTCCACCAACCGCATCAGCGTTGCTGCACTCTCTTCTTTTATGAACAAGCCTCCCGATCAGGTAGAAGATTTACTTATCAGGTTGTCAAACAAAGGATTTGTAGTTTACGATTCAGGGACGAAAGTTGCAATGGCGACCAAGCATTTACAATATTTTCTCAATGCCAAAGCCGGTAGGACAGATTACGATGTTATCCATTTTATCTCTGAAGAGAAGCTAAAACCAAACGCCTCGCTGAATCTGAAGAATCTAAGTCTTGAGATTTACGGAGTTCCCCGGATATTTATCAGCGATTCCCAGCAGGTCTATATTTATCCATATGACAAGAAGATTGCAATCAGGAAAAACCGTGATTTTACCTTTAGCGGAAAAGTCAGTGCAGGGCTGTTCAACTTCTACGCACGAAAAAGCACTTTTGTCTATGATAGCTTTATGATTAACATGAACTATGTGGATTCGCTCTCTTTTGGGGTTTGGGAAAAGGATACTATCCGCAACCGGCGTTATGTGGTTGCTGTGAAACAAGCGCTGCAAAAGCTCAGCGGCAGGCTTTATGTGGATTTACCTTTTAACAAATCGGGGCTTATTCATGTGCCGAAATACCCGGAGTTTGTGAGCGAATCGGAATCCTATGTTTATTATAACAGCCGGAATATTCAGGATAGCACGCTGCTCCCGGGAAAGTTTTATTACCGCGTTTCACCATTTGTTTTCGACTCCCTTATGACCTTCAACACCGACCACCTAGCCTTTAAGGGGAGTTTGGTCTCCGACAGCATCTTCAAGCCCATTACACAGCCGCTGCGCGTCATGCCCGACTATTCGCTGGGTTTTGTTTACAAAACACCCCCCAACGGTTTGCCGGCTTACGGTGGAAAAGGTCGTTATTCCGACACCCTTACCCTCAACATGCAGGGATTTCATGGAAACGGAACACTGCACTACCTGACCACCACCGTGCATTCCGGTAATTTCCGATTTTTTCCCGATTCGGTACTCGCTGCCAGAACTCTCCGGTTTAGGGGAGAAACAGACTCTGTAAAGTACCATTTCCCATCAGTCTATTCTGAAACGGTTAAAATTGCGTGGAACACAAAGAAAAATGTTATGCACGTCATAAGCAGCGGACCGGCGTTTCGGATGTATGGAAATGCCACACTCCGGGGTAATCTTACGCTATCGCCGGACAAATTTTCCGGAAAGGGAAGCTTTGCTTTTGGTCATTCCAGCCTTGGCTCGCGGTACTTTTTGTTTACCGACCGGGGATTGGATGCTGACTCCGCAAATTTTATCTTAAGAAACGCAACTACTGGCGACACCACTTTTCTGGCCAGGAACTATCGTGCAAAAATTGATTTTAAAGCCCAAAAAGGTTGGTTTACCCATCTCGACAATCACTCTTTCCTGAAATTTCCTTTCAACCGGTTTGTCTCAACCCTCAACAAGGTGAAATGGCTTATAGATCAGGACAAGCTGAGCCTCTACAGCACACGCGACGAAGCTTATCATGCGCTGGATTCGCTAAACAGGGAACAGCTTATTGCCTACCATAAACCCGGGCCGGAGTTTATTTCGATAAATCCGGGAGCCGACTCTCTGAAGTTCTATGCGCAAAAAGCCTTTTATAATATCGGGCAGTACACTATCGATGTGGAAGGGGTGAAACTCATCAAAACGGCTGATGCAGCTGTCTTTCCTGATAACGGGACAGTTACAATTCTGCAAAAGGGCAGACTGGCACCGCTGGTAAATGCCAACATGCTGATTGATACCGCCAATTTTTTTCATAATATTTATGATGCCCGTGTGGAAATCCTTTCACGGAAAAATTACACGGCAAGTGGGACGCTGGATTACAAAGACATGAATGCCACTTTGCAACCTATTAAGATGAACAATGTCCACGTCGATGCACAAGGGCAGAGTGTTGCCAAGGGAGAAATTCCTAAAGGAGAAATATTTTTCCTGAGCCCGGAGTATTTCTTCACCGGCAAGGTGATTATGCATGCCGGCAACAGACTGCTGCATTTCAAAGGCGGATATCAGCTAAACGAAGATTGCGTGGACAACACCGGTAACTGGATGGCCGTGGATCAGGATTTGAATCCCGACCACATTGCTTTCCGCTTTGACGGTCACGCCAAAACCGGCGGCGGTCTGCAAGCCTGGTTCGGGATGGCCTACAGCTTCCAATATCATCATTACTACCCACTGGTGTTGCAGGCATTGAGAAGTCCTTCCGATGAGATATTGATTTCCACCACAGGTAGTCTCGATATCGACCACAAAGCGGGTAGTTTCCTTATGGGCTCTCCCGAAAGAATAAAGGACAACAACCTGAAAGCCAATTTCGTGAAGCTGGAAACCAAAAGCTGCCAAATGGAAGGCGATGGTATTTTGAACCTCGGCATGAAAAACAATATGCTGAAAACAAAGTTTATCGGGAAGTTCAAATACCTCGTTGTACCTGATAGTTTGCTGCTACACGTGGTAATGATGATGAAATTCCACTTCAACCAGTCAGCACTGGACGTAATGGCCGACAGTCTGCGTATGATTCCAGCCAAATCGGTGGATATCACCCAAGGTCTTTATCCCATGGCGCTGAAGAAACTCCTTGACCCGGAGACAGCTCAAAGTGTTATGACGGAGATTTCACTTTACGGGCAGGTTAAAAAATTACCGGATGTTTTAAAAAACACCATTAGCTTCACCGACCTGCATCTCGTGTGGGATCCGCTTTCGCGATCATTTATTTCGTACGGCCCCATTGGCATTGGCAGCATTGGCGGCAACACGCTGAACAAATACATGAAGGGCATTCTACAAATTCGCAAAGGCCGTAGTGGAGCCACCCTTGAGTTTATGCTGCGTCACGGTAAACATCAATGGTACTATTTCAGTTACGCCAACGGTATCATGCAGGTGCTGTCGTCTGATACCAATTTCAATGATATCATTGAAAACCTGAAAGAAGACAAACGGGTCCTTAATCCCAACAGCGACAAAAATTATTACGAATATGTCCTCACAACACGTACGCGCGTTGTCAATTTCCTGCGCTCCATGAAACGGCTGGGAAAGCTGAAATAAGTTTTTTTCCAAAAAATTCCGCATGGAATTCTCTATCTTTGTCCACCATGAAAACAGCCGGGAAACTCAGTTATTGGCAAAAACGCCACATAGAACATGTAAAAAACCATTTGGCCAAAGCCGTGATGGATTTCGGGATGATTTCTGATGGCGACAATGTACTGGCAGCTGTCAGCGGGGGGAAAGACTCTCTCGTCATGTTGGATGCACTCTCAGCTTTTCGTCAGTTTAAAAAGGTCTCTTTTCATCTTGAATCCATTCACATTACTGTGGAGGATGTACCCTACAAGGCAAACCATAACCTGCTCCATCAGCTTACGGAAAATATGGAAATACCCCTGCATTTTGTTACCATTAAGGCCGGTATTGAAAACAGGGGCAAAAAGGCGCCCTGCTTTGTCTGCTCGTGGCATCGTCGCAAAGCACTATTTGAGTTTGCCGATGAACATGATTTTCAAAGGCTGGCTTTGGGTCATCACCGCGATGATGCCGTAGAAACGCTACTTCTCAACATGGCTTATCACGGCCATATATCATCACTACCTGGAAAGCTGTCCATGTTTGACGGAAAATTGGACATCATCCGTCCGTTGCTGCTGCTTACCGACAAGGACACCCAAGAATATGCCGATATAAGACAATTTCCCCGGCTTCTGAACGAATGCCCTTTTGCCGACCACACCAAACGTAATACAGCCCGGAAGCTTCTCGAAGCCCTGAGCGAAATTCATCCCAAAGCCGCCGGCAATATTTTCAATGCCATGCAGCAAATTGATGAGGAATATTTACCGAAAAAACAGAAAAAATGATGACTGATTTCAAAATATTTATCAACCGTTTAAAAAAAAGCCTCACCTTTCCTCTTCCGGGGCAGGCAGCACAAATAGCTATGCTGCCATCCACACGCGAAGAAGCACTTCTCAACCTAAAGAACAAGGGAAAAGCTAAGCTAAGTGCAGTACTTATTTTATTTTATCCCGACAAAAA
>JAJRQN010000147.1 GCA_024280235.1 Bacteroidota bacterium
AGGCTTTCGTATTCCTTTTTTGGTATGGTTACTGTCTCTTCGATAGCTCAAAGAAACACATTCAAAGTATACTCCCTGTGTGAACTTTTGTTTTTTTATGCACACTTAATTGTTAATTTCGCTGCTGAGTAGTAACAAAAAGTTTTTTTCTTTTTCTAAATAGCAAGATACAGGTTTGAATGCGTAGTTGTCGTTTGATATTTTTTACCAAATAAAATTGTAATTTTGTTTTGTGAAATGGGCAACTTATACATTAATCTTTGTACTCTTTTTTGTTTCTGCTGGTACTTCCATTTGCTTTTTTCTTGAATTGGAAAATATCCGGGCAGGGATGAAAAAAACGTTGGAAACAGACAATAACAAGATAGAGTTGCTTTTTACAAAAGAGGCTTTTGCGCATATAGACTGGACACAAAAAGACAAGGAGTTTCGTTTTAAGGGTAGGATGTACGATGTGGCTTCGACACATATTATTGGACAGACTGTGCATGTCTCCTGTGTTTTTGATAAAGAGGAAACCGGTCTGCGGAAGACGCTTAAAGACTTTTTTACACCTTCATCCGACAAGAATTCTCCTTTGCGGAAAGTAGTGAGGATGTTCTCGCAGAAATACGTTGCTTATCTAATCGATACTGCCGGCAAGCTTAATAACTTTTTGATTTTTTTTCACAAGCCTTATCTTTTTCCTTTTCACATTTTTGAAATCGAACCCACCGGCCATCCGCCAAAAGCATAATTCAGAAAGATTTGCTATATTCTTTACCCTAATCTTATTCAAACATTTATTACGGAGTTGAAGAACATTTCCAAATGAATTTTTAAATTGTTATAAAAATCTGAAATGGCTCTACACAACTTCATAATACCGGTATAAAGGGCTGGTATGAGAAGTCATCTTTTCCTTTGGTTTGTAAAGATTTGAAATCGGTTCCGGTATCTGAAAAATGGGGGTGTATTTCAGTGTGGCAGATACTTTCTGGCTTTATCGCCTTACAATCAGTGAAGCTGTTAAAAGATAAATGGGATTTTCGAGAGGAACAGGTTGGCTTTAGTGGCGAAGCTCGGTTTATATTTCATAGCCGTAGCTATAAAATAAAAAATAGCTGAAGTCCAATGAAGTCAAGATGTTTCTCGTAGTTTCACGATTTATCTTTAAACAACTTCAATTTATTATTCTATTAAAATTCAAAAAATCAAAATGAAAAATATATATATTACAATGGCATTATTTTTTGCCGGTTTTTCTCTTTATGCACAAAAAGAGAAAAGCGATTCGACAAACATCAGAAGATTGCAGGAAGTGGTTATCTCGGCAAGCAAACTTCCGGTTACTCTGAAGCATTATCCCGGATCGGTAAGTATTGTGAATAAGTCAACACTTTCCATTATGCCACGTTCCATCGCAATAAACGAAGCGCTGCGGTTGGTTCCGGGTGTGAGAATTGATAACCAGCACGACGCCGAGCGCATTCATTTGTCTATACGCGGGCAGGGAATCCTGACTGAAAATGGCATCAGGGGTATTGGCGTAGTTTTGGATGGTATTCCTGAAAATGATCCATCTGGTTTTGTCCCCGACTTGTATGATGTGGACTGGGCAACAGTTCAAAATATAGAAGTCCTGCGTGGCCCGTTTGCCAGTTTGTACGGCGAAGGTGGAGCTGCCGGCGTTATTTACATCACTACTCAAAATGGTGGCAGGAAACCTTTTGCCGGCTCTGTTAACCAAACTGTTGGTTCTCATAAGTTTTATAAGACCATGGTTCAATTTGGCGGAAAAGCCAAACACATGGATTATCGTATTAGCTTCTCTCGAACCGGTGGCCATGGTAGCCGCGATCATCAAGCTTTCCGGGGGAATATTCTTTATGAGAAAATCAATTTTTATCCTTCAAAAAAGATTAAAATCACTCAGATTTTGTCGCATTCCGACTATTTTCAACAAAATCCCGCAGGTCTTAATCTGCAGCAACTTGCAGAGAATCCCAATCAGGCCAATCCCGATGCCCGGCCGTACAACGAGTATCAGAAAACCAGCCGGACTACATGGGGACTTATCGGAAATTATTCCATTAACAAGAACCAAAATTTACGACTGACGGCTTATCTGCGTCCATGGCGTTATAAAGAGACCAGTAACAGGGCGGCGGAATATAGTAACTATAATTCTCCGGGCATAAACATGCAATATACCATTCATTTTGGGAACAGGCTGAAACACACTTTTGGCCTTGGCTGTGATTTTAAATGGCAGAATATTTCTATGTATAAACTGAAAAGCGCGGCTAATCCCAATCGCGAGGAGAGTCTTGACGAAACCAACCTCGAAACCGATACGCTACTCGCTAACCAGCTTATTTTACAAAACAGCATCGGAGCCTATGCTTTGTATCAACTGCAAATTGGGAAGTTTAACTTATCGGGAAGTATTCGTTATGATAACATGGATAATACACTGACAGATAAAATGATGGCGATGGATACTGCCACTACTTCAAAGAATTTTAACCAATTGTCAGGTCGTGTGGGAGTGAGCTACAGTGCGGGCAATGCTTTCACTGTTTTCACCGACTGGAGTCAGGGTTTTATTCCGCCATCTACGGAAGAGCTGTCCGGTAATCCGTTGGCTTATTATGGTTTTAATACCCATCTTGTTCCGGCCACTTCTCAATGTGTTGAGCTGGGCTTTCGTGGTTTTGCAGGCGATAGGTTTTATTATGAGATTACCGGTTTTTTTATGAAAACAAGAAATGATTTTTTTCGGTTTAAACAAAGCGGGCGTGGTAATCAGGAGGTGTTTTACGGAAATGCCGGCAACAGCAGTCGAAAAGGGATCGAACTTTATTTTCTGTATCGGATATTGAAGAATCTGAAGTTGCAGGCTGCCTACACTTATGCAAATTACAAATATACTTCGGCTACCATCGATCCGGTTTATACCGATACCAATTATGTGCTGACTACACCGCCGGCTCCCGGCCAATGGCTGCCTAATTCACCGCGGCATCAGCTGTATGCGGAAATGGATTATGCCATAATTAAAAATCTGAAAGTGAATTTTGCTACGGAACTTCAGTCAAAGTGGGCAATTTATACCGATGCAGAAGCTTACGCCGGAAAGCTAAATCCGGCCATTTACCAAAATTGGCAGAATGGTTTTGTACTGTTTCATGCAGGTATTGACTATCTGTGGAAAATCGGAAAACTCCACGGCACATGCAGTCTGTTTGTTCGAAACATTATGAATACCAAGTATATGGCTTTTACCGAACCCGATCCGGATGGCAATTCTTACCAGCCCGGCCCCGGCAGGGAAGTTTTCGCAACGGTTAAATTTTTGTTTTAAGATGAT
Organism: Bacteroidota bacterium; assembly: GCA_024280235.1. Classification (GTDB taxonomy): domain Bacteria; phylum Bacteroidota; class Bacteroidia; order Bacteroidales; family F082; genus Sulfidibacterium. The sequence continues at coordinate 3,353 of JAJRQN010000147.1, forward strand.
TGCAGAATAATATTTAGTGCTTGCCGGAAAACGCCAATCTCTTTCCGATAGCTAACGGGACGACCTTAACGTTTTCTGACTAAGCACATTCAAAAGCCAGAGTCTTTGTGCAGCATCATTTAGCCGTTATGCCCCAGGGCTATCGCTTACTAAAAAGTAATTCACAATAGTTGTTTGAAAAGTTATTCTGTTTTGAGGGATTGTAACAGGAATTTTATTGTAATCTTATGCGTTAAAATACAATTTATTATGATTACATTAGACATTTTTGA
>JAJRQN010000148.1 GCA_024280235.1 Bacteroidota bacterium
AATAAGATAGTCTTTTAAGATATCTTCATCAGGAGGCCATGTGCTTCCACAAATGAGTACATCACTACCGCTGGTAAAGTTTTCAATTACCGGAAGTGAAACCTGTTCCTGCGCCACTTTCAGCACGCGGTCGAAGCGGGTATCACCACCCACTTCATTGTGAAAAATACGAATGCTGTTCAACAGCTCCGATGAAAATTCATCCTGTACCTGAAACCATGTTATTTTTTGCAATTGATTTCTGAACCATTTGGCGCCATTACGGAAGAAATACTGGTTTTGACGAAAGATGGCCGAAATAAAAAAAACCGGCGTTTTATTTTTTGACAACTCTTTTATATAATTATACCAGTATTCGTATTTTATGAAAATAACCAGTTTCGGTTTGAAAATATGGATAAACCGCCGTGCGTTTTTTGGTTTGTCAATGGGCAGGTAAAAAATATAATCTGCTCCTGAATAATTTTTTCTCAGCTCGTAACCCGATGGTGAAAAGAAGGTTAGCAGGACTTTATAATCGGGAAATGTTTTCCTGAAAGCTTCTATAACCGGTCTGCCCTGTTCGAATTCGCCAAGACTGGCACAATGAAACCAAACGATGTCTTCGTTTTCCCCAACGGCATTCTCCATGGAAAAAAAGTTTCTTTTCCGTCCTTCCAGCCATAGTTTCGCCTCGCGGTTAAAAGGAGCTGCTATTTTTATAAGAAAAGCATATCCATAGATAAAAAAATTATAAAACAACCTCATTCGAGTCGTTATTAATCAGTAAAATTTGTGTTTTTTCCTTTAACTGTGCAAATATAATAATAATAATTTTTGTTTCAACGAAAAGAAATAACGTTTTTTCCGTGGGATTAATTGTTTAAATTTACCTCGTTTTTTTATGGAATCAAATTGCAAAAAAAGATGAAACAGAAAAAGAGTACGCTCTATATTATCATCGGGTTGATTTTCGTGGCGCTGATTTGGTATTTTTCCAGACCTCCGGTTACCGGAAAACAAGTAATAAAAGTTGCTGTAAAGTCGGGAAAGTTTGTTATTAGCGTAACCACAACCGGTGAGCTGGAAGCTCGGAGTAATGAGAAAATTCGCGGACCAAACCCTTCCAGCCTGCGTGATGCACGTATCTGGCAATACCGTATTGAAAAGATTGTTCCCGATGGCACTGTGGTGGATTCAGGACAATGGGTGGCCAACCTCGACCGCAGTGATTTGGAAAATAAAATTAAGGATCAGGAGTTGGAAGTGGAAAAGTTACGTACTCAATACACCAAAACGCAATTAGATACAGCCATGACCCTGCGTGATGCCCGCGATGCACTGGTAAATATGAAATATTCACTTGAAGACAAACAGATTGTAGTTGATCAGTCTGTTTATGAGCCGCCGGCCACCCGGCGTCAGGTAAAACTGGAATTGCAAAAAGCTCAACGTACTTATAAGCAAACCAAGGAAAATTATGTTTTGCGAACAGAAAAGGCCAAAGCGGATATGAAAGAGGTGGAGGCCGGCCTTAGCAAAGCGGTCAGAAAGATGAATGAGCTGAACAAGCTAAAAAAAGAATTTGTTGTTTATGCTCCAAAAGCCGGCATGGTGATATACAAAAGAAGCTGGGATGGTAAAAAGCAGGGGGTAGGCGCACAAATTTCGACATGGGATAATGTGGTAGCCATTTTACCGGATTTGAGCGCTATGAACAGTCGAACCTATGTGAATGAAATAGATATCAGCAAGGTGAAAAAAGGCCAGAAAGCTGTGGTGAGCACGGATGCCTTTCCAGATAAGAAATTTACAGGTGTGGTAACGGATGTGGCCAACATGGGACAACAAATGAAAAATTCCAATGCCAAAGTCTTTGAAGTTATCATCCAGCTGGCCGGCCACGACTCGGTGTTACGCCCTTCCATGACCACCAAAAATGAGATTATCACGGAAGTTATCGACTCGGCACTGTTTGTCCCCATCGAATGTGCCCACAACAACGATTCGCTGAGCTTCGTTTACATTGATCACCGAAAACAACAGGTTATCACCGGCAAAAGCAATGATGAGGATATCATTATCCGCCGTGGATTGAAAAAAGGAGAGGAGGTTTATCTCTATCCGCCCAAAGGTGCAGAAGGATGGAGACTTCAGCTTTTGGGGAAATAATATCCTCACTGTTTAAATCCGGGGAGCGTTTTGCAAGAGCTTTGTGCGTGAGCCTTGACCAGAGTAGAGTATAATGCGTAACCAGGAAATGTTGGTGATCATGATTTTTGTCCCTGTTTTATCAGGAACGGCTTTTTTATATATTTGAACCTTTATTAACCTTTTCTTTAAATCGAAACCATAAAAAAATTTATTCTTTCCTTGTTTCTTGTTCTACTTTTTACCGGTATGCAGTTAGAAGCACAGCAATTTGTTAATTTAAAAGCTGGTAAAAACACACAGATAAACGGTATTTCGGTGAGCTATATCGCTGCCAGAAAAAAAACCAAGAAAGGAGAAGATTATTACCGGATAACCGTTTCTGTTACCAATAGAGGTGCTGACTATATGCAACTCTTTTCGGAGGCTTCCAAAACTTTTTCTAAAACCAACCACAATGCATTGGCCTATTTTCAGTTTGTCAATGCGACAGGAAGAGGACTTTCGGCTACTTCGGGCAAGCTTTATGCCCGGCCACTGACCATGCCTGTTCCCTATAAATGTAAGAAATGCCCTCCTCCTGCCGACAGCAAAGAGGATCCGTATAACCATTATGTTTCAACCTATTACATTGGTATGCAGTTTCAAAGCGGAGCCACAATCTCACATACTTACAATACACGGGTCCACGAGGGTGTGGTGCCTGTGGTAAGGGTGATGATAAGATAATTTGGGCCTGCTGGAAAACACCTGCAATTATTATAGTCAAAATCTCAGGATTTAGGTTGCTCATCTGTATGCTGTCTTTGTATCTTATTCGTTTCGATGTATATGGATATATTCTGGCTATACAAAATCCAAACATGACGTACCTCTGAGCTATTCAGCAGATTCTGGTTACAGAATCCGGATTGGAAAGTACCGGTAGCGTGACGAGGTAAATGTATCGATCTGCTACGGTTTTAGATTACTGGTATTCAGAAATTTATTCTGATTTTATGAATGCCTTCGTTAAAATCGTACTGAATTTGTAAATGATAATGTTCGACGATTTTTTTCACAATAGCCAGACCAATACCCATAAATCCCTTATCTGAACCACGTGAAAATTGTTCAAAAAGTTCGCCTGTGGGCATTTTCGGGTCTATGCCGCTGTTTTTTATAATCAAAGTTTTATCCGTTAACCAAATCCGGATAAAACCGTTTTCGATGTTGTGGCGTACTGCATTTTTTATCAAATTATCGATAAGAATATCAGCAAGATCTTTGTCCATCACCACTTTTGGATTGCCATCGAAGTGAGTTTCCGTGGTAATATGCCTCAAGCCAATGAGCGATTCATAATTTTCGGTTTGCTTCAGGATAAGCGCCTTCATGTCAATAGCCGATTTATTCACGAACTGGTTTTTGTCAATGCGCGCAATCAGACCGAGGCTGCGTACAATACCCGACAACCGGTTATTGGCCGAATAGATGGAACCTGTTAGCGCATACTGTTTTTCGTTGAGCGATTCCTGAAAAAGTAGTTCGGTTTTGTTTTTGATAATTGACAGCGGTGTTGCACCTCGTGCGACAGGTTTCCTGTAAACTCTTTCACCGACTCATAATCGCGGATGATTTTGTCGGTCATTCGCGTGAGTTCGTGATTCAGTTGGTTAAATTCTATGATTTCTGAAGACTTAAAAGGCTCCCGGTGTGGATTGTCGAGCCTGAACTCCTGCATGATGTGCAACGTATCGAAAAAATCGGCCCACACTTTCCCAAAAATATGCCGGTTAAGAATGTAAGCCAGCGTCAAAAAGAGAATAAGCATAAGTGTAATGATCAACGCAATTTTTTCAATGAGATAGTTAGAGGTAATAAGCGATTTGTAAATATGAATACGGTAATAACTGTTTCCGTTTTTCACCGTTGTGCTTAGCTGCCGGTAAGGCATATAAGCTTTGATATTGTGGTTGAAAAGAATAGTATCTTTGAGCTGATAAGTAGTCGGTGCCGGCTTGCTTACTTTTTCAATGTCGATTGGTTCCGTGGCAATAAACGCTACGTTTTTCAAAGAATCCAGATGGCTGATGTTGTCGTAAAGATAATGAATCCGACTGTACAGGTCGGCATCTACTTCGCGTTCCACAAGATTCTGCATGATTTTGTACAAACCAATGCCACCGATAAAAAATACCAGCAACGAAACCGTAACAAAATAAAGTGTTGTTTTGGTGAGTAGTTTCATTCCCTTTCAAATTTATAACCTACGCCGTAAATGGTTTTGATATAGTCTTTTGCCCCTGTTTCTTTTAGCTTTTTACGCAGGTTTTTTATTTGGGCATACACGAAGTCGAAAGAATAGGAAAAGTCGGTATCATCTCCCCAAAGCTGACCGGCAAGGCTTTCTTTGGCTATCACCCGACCGGCATTAGAGACAAAAAAGAGAAGTAGCTCAAACTCTTTTTTTGTGAGTTCAATGGGCCTTCCTTTCACAAAAACCTGGAAATTGTCCGGGAGAATCTGTAAATCACCCTGTGTAATGGCATTGTTTCCCTGAAAATGCATGCGCCGGATAAGCGATTTGATGCGGGCATTCAGCTCGGCAAGGTTAAACGGTTTGACGAGGTAGTCGTCGGCACCGAATTCCAATGCTTTTACACGATCGTTGATGGCGTTGCGGGCAGTAATGACAATGATGCCTGCCGGTTTTTTCAGTTGTTTGGTGTATTTTATCAAATCCAGTCCGCTGCCATCGGG
>JAJRQN010000149.1 GCA_024280235.1 Bacteroidota bacterium
CTTAATATACAGTAGCTGGGAAAGTGCACACAGGACGGATTAACAGTCTATACAACTGTTGCTCAGACTGTAAGGACGTATATAAAGACAACGAAAAGAAGATGAAGTACGGTCAATTAATGACGTGAAAATCTATGTTTAATAGTAATCATCATTCGTGTTACAAATGCGGACAAGATTGCATACTTTTTCTCTTTTGACTACAATTAAAAGGATCAGCATCAAAAATTAAATTGATAACGACTCATTCCTGAAAGAAAGAATAGTGTTAAAAGCTCTTCTTGCCCCATTTAAATTTCCACCTGCGACGCTCTATCAGTAAGGAAATTTCTTTGCCATTAACAGGAAAAGTCTGAAGTTATATGGCGTTCATATAGCCGTTCAACGACCGCTGACCTTTACTGATAACCTGAGTTCGATGTAAGATTTACATCACGGAAAGTCAATAGTGGCCCTTTTTTCTGTCCGATAAATACAGAAAACTCCACTTATCCGTTCTGCGTGTTTTTCCTCGAAATGGGCAAATATATATTCCGGTACCATCATTTTGATTAATGTTGATTCCATGATGAAAATATAATCATAGAGCATCAAAATAGGAATTAACATCAAAGAGTGGCAAACGAAAAATTTCCGGCGGTCAAAAATCAGGTTTTACCGATATTTTATATCTTTACCCCCGCTTATCTGGCGCGTTCTTTATCCAAATCACTGAAAGTGAATCTATTAAATGTTTTTTGAATGATTAAAAAGATTTTAATTGCCAACCGTGGCGAGATTGCCATCAGGGTGATGAACAGCTGCCGTGAGATGGGAATCCAATCGGTAGCAGTTTACTCCGTGGCAGACCGCAACTCGCTGCACGTGCGTCATGCCGACGAAGCCTATTTTATTGGTCCGGCCCCCTCAAACCAGAGCTATCTTAATCTGGAAAAAATTATTGAAGTAGCAAAAAAATCGGGAGCAGACGCCATTCATCCAGGCTATGGATTTTTGTCGGAAAATGCAGTATTCTCCGAACGTTGCAAAGAAGAAGGTATTATTTTCATCGGCCCTGATGCCTATGCCATCAACACCATGGGCGACAAGATTACTGCCCGTAAAACCATGCTCGCAGCTGGTGTTCCCGTAGTCCCGGGCACTACAGAGCCTATTATCGACCTCGATGAAGCGGTAAAAACTATCATGAAAATCGGTTTACCGGTCATGGTAAAAGCCAGCGCCGGCGGAGGAGGAAAAGGAATGCGCCTCGTAGAGAAAGAAGAAGACATCCTCTCCTCAGTGCAAGGTGCGAAGTCGGAAGCACTGGCTGCTTTTGGTAACGATGCCGTTTACATAGAAAAGTATATCAACTCCCCACATCATATTGAATTTCAAATTCTTGCCGACCAACACGGGAATTGCATTCATCTTTTTGAAAGAGAGTGTTCGGTACAGCGTCGCCATCAAAAGGTGGTAGAAGAGACTCCTTCACCCATTATGACACCGGAAGTAAGGGAAGATATGGGGCGTCATGCCGTAGCAGCTGCCAAAGCAGTAAATTATAGCGGTGCCGGTACCATCGAATTTATCACCGATGATAACCTGAATTACTATTTTCTGGAAATGAATACCCGCCTGCAGGTGGAACATCCCATTACCGAACAGGTTGTTGGTGTGGACCTTGTGCGCGAACAAATAAATATTGCCAACGGCGAAAAACTGCATTACCGTCAGGAAGACCTGTCGCAACATGGTCATGCCATAGAAGTGCGGGTTTATGCCGAAGATACGGACAATAACTTCATGCCCAATCCGGGAAAAATAAAATACATTCATTTTCCTCTTGGCGCAGGTGTTCGTCACGACTCTTATGTTTACAGCGGTTTTGAAATCCCTATCTACTACGACCCCATGATCTCAAAGCTCGTGGTTTGGGGCAACAGCCGTGAGGAAGCCATTGGCCGAATGAAACGCGCCCTCGGCTCTTATAAAATTACAGGCGTGAAGACTTCCATCCCGTTTTTGAGTCGGATAATGAATGTGCCTGATTTTCAGCAAGGTCATTACACCACACACTTTATTCAGAATCATGTGGAAGCATTAAAGTCAAAAGATAATTGTTCGGAAGAATGTACTGATTTGGCTGCTATTACGGCATTTGTGGATTTTCTTAAGAAGCAGGAACAAGCAAAACCTGTTTCCAACGGCAAAGCTACAGCCGGAGAATGGGAAGCATTTGGCAGAAGAAAAGCCATTGCCCGATTATAACCCAATGAAAATAGAAAAATTATGTCGTACGAAGTAAACATAAACGGAGAAAACCGGGAGATTGAAATTCTGAGCCGTGAAGGCAACAAAATTAAAGCCAGGATAGGTGAAAAGGCCTATGACCTTGATATTTTAGAGGTAGAACCCGGAGTCTATTCTGTACTTTATCAGGGTAATAATTTCAACTTTGAGTTAAATACGCTGAGTTTAAAAAAATATACCGTGGATACGACTGCCGAAAGAATGGATGTGGAAATTATTGATCCTGAAAGTCGTTACATGAAAAGCCGCAAAGGAGGCGAAGAAGAAGATGCCGCCTTTATTTCGACACCCATGCCCGGGCAGGTAGTAAAAATTTTGGTAGAAGAAGGACAGCAGGTAAAAGGCGGAGAGACAGTTATCATTGTCTCGGCCATGAAAATGGAAAGCGAGTACAAAGTGGTGAAAGACCGCGTTATCAAAGAAGTACTGGTAAAAGAAGGCGACAACATCGATGGCGACCAGCCACTCATTACCTTTGAATAAATTTTGAATTTTATAACAACACATTTTAAAAACACGGAAAATGTCATTAGAATCAAAAATAAAAGTCTTAGAAGAAAAACATAAGAAAGCCGAACTGGGTGGCGGACAAGTCCGTATTGACAAACAACATAAAGCCGGACGCAAAACAGCCCGCGAACGTATCAACTATTTACTTGACCCGGGAACTTTTGTGGAAATTGACAAATTTGTTACCCACACAGCCACCGATTTTAATATGGCCGAAACCAAATTCCTCGGCGATGGCGTGGTAACCGGCTACGGCAAAATAGACGGACGATTGATGTATGTTTTTGCTCAGGATTTCACTGTTTTTGGCGGTTCACTGAGCCGTGCCAATGCCAACAAAATCATAAAGATTATGGACCTCGCCATGAAAATGGGAGCTCCGGTCATCGGACTGAATGACTCGGGTGGAGCCCGTATTCAGGAAGGTGTGGAAAGTCTTGCCGGTTATGCCGATATTTTCTATCGCAACGTACGCAGTTCAGGTGTCATTCCTCAAATCTCAGCTGTACTCGGCCCCTGTGCCGGCGGAGCGGTTTATTCTCCTGCCATTACCGATTTTATCCTGATGGTAAAAGAATCATCCTACATGTTTGTTACCGGTCCGGATGTCATCAAAACGGTAACCCACGAAGAGGTTACAAAAGAAGAGTTGGGAGGTGCCATGACACACAACAAAAAAAGCGGCGTGGCTCATTTTACTGCTAATGATGACGAACAGGCCATGATGATGATTCGCGAGTTGATGGGTTTTCTTCCGTTGAACAACATGGAAGACCCACCACGCAAATCCTGCACCGAAGACCCCAACCGCACCATTCCCAAATTAGACAACATCGTCCCCATCGATCCCAACAAACCCTATGACATGAAAGAGATTATCCTTTCGGTGATAGATAGCGGACATTTTCTGGAGGTACAATCCCATTATGCACAAAATATTATTGTGGGCTTTGCCCGTATAGACGGACGTTCGGTGGGAATTGTGGCCAACCAGCCAAAGGTGTTGGCCGGTGTACTTGATATTGCCAGTTCCACCAAAGCCGCCCGTTTTGTTCGTTTTTGCGATGCTTTTAATATTCCTTTGATTACTTTTGAAGACGTCCCCGGTTTTCTTCCGGGAACAACTCAGGAGTTTGGCGGTATTATCAAACACGGAGCCAAACTATTGTATGCTTTCGCCGAAGCCACGGTGCCGAAAATTACCGTGATTACCCGTAAAGCCTATGGTGGTGCTTATGACGTAATGTCGTCCAAACACATTGGCACGGATGTGAATTTTGCTTTTCCTACAGCTGAGATTGCTGTAATGGGGCCGGAAGGTGCTGTCAATATCATTTTCAAAAACCTAGATCCCGAAGCCCGAAAAGCAAAAGTTCAGGAATACCGCAACAATTTTGCCAGTCCGTTCAAAGCTGCTGAAGTGGGTTATATTGACGAAATTATTTATCCCCGTAACACCCGGAAAAAACTGATTGAGGCTTTGGAAATGACAGCCAATAAATCGGAAAGCAATCCACCGAAAAAACACGGAAATATTCCTTTGTAAACGCCTAAAGTTACTGAAATACCTAAAGTTTGAAGTACAGATTTTTCGCTTTAAACTTCAAAAGGCAGTTCCCTGACAATCTCAATCCTTTCCCGCGAAACGGAAGCCTGTACGGGAATGATTTCCACGCCGGCATCAAAAGCCTTTTTCAGCGTATGGGCATAATCGGGATCAATGGTTTCAGCTGTGCCGAATTTCTCCACATCCATACGCTGAATCACATAGAGCATTACGGCGCGCATACCTTGTCTTTTTACTTCCATCAGCGTTAGCAAATGTTTTCGACCGCGGGTAGTAACGGCATCCGGGAAAAGTGCATATCTCCCTACTTTCATGGTAACATTTTTCACCTCCACAAAACATTTTTCCCGCTGGTTTTCGGCATAAATATCAAACCGGCTGTCGCCAAAAGTTACCTCTCTTTTCACGGAAGTATAACCCTGCAATCTTTCAATTTTTCCATCACGAATGGCTTCATAAGCCAGCAGATTGGGAACAGAAGTGTTGATGCCTATCCATCCGCCGTTCATGTAAATCATTTCCCAGGTAAATTTCGTTTTTCGTTTGGGATCGTTCACCGGAGTGAGGTAGACAGGTGCACCCTCTTCAAGACAGGTTTTCATAGTTCCGGAGTTGGTACAATGTGCCGTAACCACCTGACCACTATCCAGTTGCACGTCGGCCAGAAAACGTTTGTAACGCCGGATAAGCTTCCCCCCAACCAGTTTTTCTTTGAATTGCATAGGCTAATTTTTCAGCCGGACAGTAATCGGGCCATAGTCGGTGTTACGCACTCCGATAATTCCGTAAACGGTTTCTCCGGGATCAATATTTCTATCCAAAATATTATAATCGTTGAGTTCTCTTAGCAGCTTTTTGTTAGCTGTTGCTGCAACAGCCATATTCGCGGCCGTAATACCCGGTCCAATAACTATTCCCACAGGATAAGAAACCGCTGAATAATTATCTGAGACAACCACAGTTGTAAAAGTAAGAAGCAGATAAGGCAGATAAGAAAGAACGCTTTGTCTGATTTTGTTTTTTATGTCCACCGGGGCCATGGGATATATTGGCGTATCACCTGAGTAAAAGACAATGTTTTTTCTCACATTAACTGTCCGGTCGGTTTTATTCGTCAGCTTTATGGCAATTATCTGTATTCCTTTCCGCTGCTCTTTTTTGGCAAACTTTTTATTTCCTTTTTCCTGCAACACATTGTATTTGTAAGAAATGAGGATGCTATCTCTGGAACTGTGTGCCGTATAGTAAAGCTGAGGTGGGTTTATGGCTTTATAAGTTGAAGCACATCCGCTTATAAGAAACAATAAAAAAAGAATAGTTGCCTGAATAAATATCTTTTTCATATCAATAAAAATTAAAGTTACTACTCAGCAGCGAAATTAACAATTAAGTGTGCATAAAAAAACAAAAGTTCACACAGGGAGTATACTTTGAATGTGTTTCTTTGAGCTATCGAAGAGACAGTAACCATACCAAAAAAGGAATACGAAAGCCTAA
>JAJRQN010000150.1 GCA_024280235.1 Bacteroidota bacterium
CTCTATCACACCTTTAACCCGGATTTTACCATTACCGCAACACAGGGAAAAACATTTCATTATGCAAAATTTCCCGCAGATAAAATCCAGCAGCTTCCCGGCGTGGCTCAGGTGGTAAAGGTAGTGGAAGAAGATGCGCTGTTTAAATACGGTGATAAGCAATATATTGGAAAAATTATGGGGCTTTCGCCAAATTACATGAAAGTGAATAAGTTAGACACAATGATGCAGGCGGGGACTTTCGTATTACAGTCCGGAACCGGAAACTTTGCTGTGGTCGGCGCCGGCGTAGCATGGTATCTTGGCATCAATACGCGAAATACGCGGCAACTGCTTACGGTACTCGTTCCCCGGCGTGGGAATGCCTCTTCTTTTAATTTTCAAAATGCTTTTGTCAGGGAAGTCATTCCACCGGTGGGCATATTTTCGGTGCAGCAGGATTTTGATCAGAAATATGTGTTGGTTCCGTTGCGCTTCGCCCGGGAGTTGCTGAATTATCACGACCAGGTTACTTCACTTCATGTCTTTTTAAAGAAAGATGCTTCCGCAGACGTGATACAGGAAAAAATAGAAAATATTACAGGCTCCGGATTTGTAGTGAAAAACCGTTTCCAGCAAAATGAAACGCTGTTTAAAATTATGAAATCGGAAAAGATGGCAGTTTTTCTCATCCTTGTTTTCATTCTGATTTTGTCCTCATTCAACATGATTGGCTCGGTGGCCATCCTGATTGTGGAAAAAATGAAGGATCTCGCCGTATTGAAAAGTATGGGTGCCGACATGCATACCTTACGGCAGATTTTTCTACGGCAGGGTATTTTAATCAGCTTGCTGAGTGCTGTTTCAGGGTTAGTCATAGGTTTTGTGATTTTGTGGTTGCAGCAACATTTTGGCCTTGTGCGACTTGGCTCCGGCAATGGCGGCTTTATCATTGATGCTTATCCGGTGCAAATGAAAGCGCTTGACTTTCTATATGTCTTTATCACCGTGTTTGTTATCGGTCTTGCCGCAGCCTGGTATCCGGTGCGCTTTTTGCTGAAAGATTATAAAAGTTTAAAACTTGGTTAGCCAACAGGCTGTTTTGGTTTATGAAAAGTTTAAGAAATATTCATCTCTTTGGTTTCATGTTTGTGATGCTGTTTTCAATGACTATTTCCGAAAGGCTTTCTGCGCAAAACCGTTCTCCTTTTTCCCTTATTTCATCTTCTCCATCGCATGTGGTTGTACGGTTTGAAGGGGAAGATTTTCATTTTGTCAGTCAAATAACTTCACGTGGTAAAACACAGTCTGTTGTTACAATAAATGGTATTCCCAATTTGGGAAAAGGAGTTCCTGACCTGCCTCAATATGCAACTTCACTTCGGCTTCCTTTTGGGACGAGGATGATTGTCAAAGTTGTTTCTGTCAGCTATCACGACCGCGGGAATATTCTTATAACGCCTTCACGGGGAGTTATTTATCGTAATGTTCAACGTGATTCATTTCCTTTTGTCTTTGGTAAAGTTTATGGAAAAGATACTTTTTACCCTGACCGGGTGTGGGATGTACGTGTGCCATATGTGCTACGACAAAATCATGGTCAGACACTGATAATCTATCCGTTTCGTTATAACCCGGCAAAGAGGGTGTTAAGAATTTATTCTGAGATAGTTCTTGACATAACTTTTCAGCGGGATGCCAAAGAGGAATCTTCTGTTTTATCTTCCCCGGAATCAGTAAATCAGGCTGGTTTTGAAAATATAGTCCTCCACCATTTTTTGAATTATTCGTCCTCGCTCAAGATGCGACAAAAGTTGCCACTTTCTATGCTGCGTATGTTGATTATCAGTTACGGACCTTTTATCCCGTTGCTTAAAGATTTCATTGTGTGGAAACAAAAAACCGGTATTCATGTTCAGGTTGTCGATGTGGCCTCCATAGGAGATTCACATGCCATAAAATCCTATATCCGTGATGCTTATCGAAATTCCGGTTTGATGTATGTCCTGCTCGTAGGTGATGCCCCGCAAGTTCCCGGTAGCAGGTTGGCGGGCAACGATTCGGACAATGATTATGCCTATGTGGATGGCAATGACCATTATCCCGACCTCTTTGTCGGACGCCTTTCGGCGGAAACGCCGGAGCAGCTCACAGTTATGCTTAACCGGACGATGACTTACGAAAAAGCTTTATCGGCTGATACAGGTTTTTATACTCATCTTATTGGCATCGGTTCCGAAATGGGAGCGGGATATCATAATTTTACGGATTACCAGCAAATCAGGTTTATTGATTCTGCTTATCTGCTGTCGTCCGTTTACTGGCAGGCAACGGAATTGTTTGATGGTTCGCATGGCGGACTTGATGCCGATGGAAACCCGTCAGGTGAAATGCTAACGGAAGCCATCAACAAAGGAGCCGGCGTTATTAACTATTGCGGGCACGGAAGTACAACAGGCTGGAATACCACGGATTTCACTGATAGTCAGGTTAATATGCTTCAAAACACTGAGGGATGGCCGTTTATTATTTCCGTTTCCTGCGCTACGGGCAACTTCGTTCATCAGGATTGCTTTGCGGAAAGCTGGCTAAGGGCTTCCCAAAACGGACACCCCACCGGCGCGGTAGCCTTACTCATGCCCACCATCGACCAGAGTTGGGATCCGCCTATGTGCGGACAGCAGCAGATAAACGCTTTAGTTGCTGCTCCTGATTCGGTACATTCGCCACGGACTTTTGCTGCTATTTGTATGGAAGGTTGCATGAAAATGAATGACAAATTTGGGACGGATGGTTATGAGATAACCGACACATGGACTGTCTTTGGCGATCCTTCTCTAAAAATACGAACAGCTGTGCCAAAGGAGATTAAAGCGGACTATCCTGTTTTTGTTAATGATACCTGTACTTCCATCCGTATTAAAACCAACCTTCACTATGGACGTGTTACCTTGTTTGCCAACGGGATAATTTATGCTATTGCTGACATTGACTCTCTTGGAAATGCTTTTTTAGCGGTTGATTCTGTTCCGGAAAGCAGGGAGGTCGATTTGACCATCACGGCGTTTAATCATCGCCCCCTTTTGGGAAAACTTTTGTGGGGAAGCGCTTCCGATTTGAAAGTGAACGGTAAAAGTCTGTTTGGGTTTAAAATTTTCCCCAATCCGGCCATATCCAAAGTCTCGCTTTCTTTTGCACTAAAAAAAAGCCGAAAAGTTGAGATAACTGTTTTCGATGTGAACGGAAAAGGAAAAGCAACACTATATTCAGGTGAACTTGCTCAGGGAAAACACCAAGTCAATTGGCAGTCAGAAAGCCCCGGTGTTTATTTTATACAGTTGAAAACAAGCGCTCAAAGTATTCGGAAAAAGATTATTATTCTCAGATAAGGCTTGTCCAAAAAGTCAGTAAGGATAAAATTATAGGATAAAAAGCCCAAGCGAATATTGTCAAATCCACAATAGCGCACAAAGTACCACACAGAGGAACTCAGGGGGGAAAGCCTTCGTACAACATAATGAAAGAAAAACCACGAGACTACAAATGAGAACAGAATGAATAGTGGACTTTATTCCAATTCTAAAATCAAAATCTTTCCCTTAGAGTCTGTTTCATAACAATTCCTTAATGCACAAACGTAAATACTCTGTTCCAGCTAATTTTTCCGTCTAAAATTGATTTATGCGGGTCAAGTGACATCCAGATAAAAACAGCTTTACCCTCAATATTATTTTCAGGAACAAAACCCCAGTAACGCGAGTCCGCCGAATTGTCGCGGTTGTCTCCCATCATCCAGTAATAATTCCTTTTAAAAGTATAATGGTCTGCTATTTTACCATTGATATAAATTTTACCGTTTTCCACCTTTAGTTTATTACCCTCATATACACGGATAACTCTTTTGTAAAGTGGCAGGGTTTTCATATTCAGAGCAATGGTAGCTCCTTTTTTGGGAATGTAAATCGGACCGTAATTGTCGCGATTCCAATTGTAATATTTGCTGTATGGAAAAATTTCAGGGTCGCGAACCCCTTTGGGAATGTTAAAAACGGTGATACTCTTAACAATAGGAAGTTTTTTCAGGGCATTGCGCGCTTCATCTGTAAGCATATAAACAAATTGTCCGGGAATATTTGTGCGTCCTCCTTCGGTAATATTGAGCCGGTCAAGAATAATGGGATTGATGGAGTGGCCATCGGTAATCACCGTATATTCAAATTCCTTTTTGCCGGGATCATGGTTTTCTACACCATTGATATACACCTTACGACTGACAATCAGTAACGAATCACCGGGAAGTCCGATACATCTTTTTATGAAGTTCTCGCGTTTGTCCACAGGCCGGTAAATGATATTGCCGAAATCTTTTTTGTCGCTCCAGACTCTTTTACGGCCATATTGTTTTACTAACTGGTAATAACTAATGTTGCTTTGGAAACGGGTGGAAACCGTATCCCCATCAGGATAATTAAAAACTACGGCATCGTTTCTGTGAACTGATTCCAATCCGGGCAGCCGCCAGTAAGGAAACTCAATCCATGTGAGATAGGATTTCATATGTTGTGTGAAAGGCATGGTGTGATGTACAAACGGGAAGGACAATGGGGTGTTGGGAACCTTGGGACCGTAAGCAATTTTACTCACAAACAGATAGTCACCCACGAGCAGTGATTTTTCCATAGAGGAGGTGGGGATGGTGTAGGCTTCGATGAGAAAAGTACGGATAATAGTAGCAGCCACCACAGCAAAGATGATGGCATCGGTCCATTCACGGACACCGCTTTTAGCCGGTTCCTTACGCGTTTCAGGGTCAAGATATTTCTCTTTTTTCTCATAGATGGCGAGATAAGGAAAATAGAAAAAGGGGAAAACAATTGCCAGAAATTGACCGCCCAAACTGTATTTTCCGTAACATTTTGCCATTTCCACCAGCATGAGCATGTACATAAACACGTTGATGAAGGGGAACAGCAGCAGCAGATACCACCACATGGGCTTCTTAATAATCTTCAAAAAAACATACAGGTTGTAAAAAGGGACAAGTGATTCCCATCCTTTTCGTCCGGCTTTTTCAAATTGTACCCACAGGAAAATGGTGGGAAACGTAAATGAAATTGGAATAAATAGAAGTAACTCAATCATTTGCTTATTTTTTGGTGCTGCAAATTACTAAAAACGTGGTTTGACAGTCGTTAATGTTTGTTAATTGAAATCCGATGCAAAACTAAAATAAAAACGGGCATGAAGAAGGGAAAATTTGCAAATGGCAAAATATGGAATGGGTTGCAAAAGCTTTTGAAAATATAGAAAGAAAAAAATTTCTTTTCTCTGAAAATGCTATTCCGTTGCCAAAAATGTATTTATTTTGTCCTGCCCAATAATACAGGCATTCTTAATTTAAGATCATGAAAAAGCATTTTCTTTCTAAAATAGGTACCATTTTGATTATCATGCTGTTTCTTTTTTCTTGTACCCCAAAGAAAGTGATTCAGCCTATTCATTTGAAAGGTCAGGCACAAGGCACTTATTACAACATGGTTTACTACGATTCGCTGCAGCGCAATCTCCATCCGCAGGTCGATTCCATTCTCAAGGTATTTGACCGGTCGGTTTCTTTGTGGCTTCCCAATTCCATTTTGTCGCGCGTAAATCGTAATGATACCAGTGTGGTGCTTGACGATAACTTTATAGGTAACTTCAAGGATTCGCAGCAGGTGAGTAAAGCCACTGATGGTGCATTTGACATGACCGTTGGCCCGTTGGTGGAAGTGTGGGGCTTTGGCTTTGAAAGTCGCGAAAAAGTGGGGAAACATCTTGTGGACAGTCTGTTGCCGCTGGTGGGCTATCAAAAAATCAAGATAAAAAATGGTAAAGTTGTGAAAGCGAATCCCGGAATGCAAATAGATTTTAACGGTATCGCTCAGGGCTATTCCGATGATGTGGTGGGGCGCTATTTCGACAGCCTTGGCATCCACAACTATCTGATTGATATTGGAGGTGAAGTGAAAGGCAAAGGACAGAAACCCGATGGCTCCTCCTGGCGTGTGGGTATTGAGAAACCTGCTGCTGACAGGGATTCGCCCCGGATACTGAAAGCCGTCATCGCCCTCAAAAACATGTCGGTAGCCACCTCCGGAAGTTATCGGAAATACTACGTTGAAAACGGCATGCGCTATTCGCACACCATCGATCCGAAAACCGGTTATCCGGTTCAACATTCGCTGCTGAGTGTTTCTGTCCTGACAAAAAACACTGCTTTGGCTGATGCTTATGCCACCGCTTTCATGGTGATGGGGTATAAAAAATCGCGTGCTTTTGTGGAAAGTCATCCCGATATGGAGGCTATGTTTATCTGGTCAGCTAAAGATAAAAGTTTCCAGACTTATGCTACTCCGGGGTTTAAGAAGTTGATTATAGAGAAATTCAACTAATGTTGCAGGCATAATAAAAAAATGATTACTTTTGAAAGCTAAATCAAACACTTTATGAAAAAGGGGATATTGTTTATTGCTTTGTTGCTGAGCGTAAACCTATTGAAAGCACAGGATACTACTAAAACAGACCTTGCCATAACGAAAGTTCTTGTAAGCCATGATGTGGCCAGTGTAAAAAGTGCGCTTACAGATCTGGGGCTGACATTTCAGATTATTAAAGAGAAATCGCATAAGGCGTCCGCCTTTGTGGAAGGAAGTAAAAATAACATGAAAAAATGGACGTTTGAGATGAAAAGAGGCGAAACCAAAGGTACAAAGAGAATTACGGATATTATCGTAACTTATGATATGGACAATGGTGGCGACTTTTTTGATATGAAACGCTATGGCGAACCTGTGAAAAAAATGAAAATCAATGGGCGAAAAGTTAAATTTAAACTCTCTCAGGGAAGAAAAGTAAGCACACTGGAAGTATCGGTAAAATAATTTTTATCGGTATCGTTAGGTTTTGTTGTTTACTCTTCGCTTTTCAGCAAACCCTACTTAATTTTTAATTGTTATGAAGGTACTTTATCTTGAAATATAAATATCCTTTTTAAATCCAAAATTGCGGCATGGGCTATGAACCTTTGTTAACGCTTGGCATTTTTCATCCCGGTTCTTTAATAATTTAATCCCAAAGCCCAAAGTGGTATTACGTTGAGATAACCAAACTCAATATCATCTTTTACCACAAATGACTTACCGTCTTTTTCTATTTGTTTTTGCTGCTTGTTTTTACCTCCAACTTCAAATGTATAATTATCAATGATAAAATCGGCTTTCTTTGAAGATATTACTTCATTTCTTACTCGCATTTGATTGAAGAAAAACGTTTCTCGTATATTTCCTATATTTGATTTGTCTTCAACTAGATTGAAGATGATATTTGTATTATTTAAATACACCTTATCAACTTGGATATTCCGGTCATATTGTGCCACTCATTCCGGTCATGTTGTGCCACAAAAAGCAGATATAATTTCAAGGCCAAATTTACACATTAATTTATAATGCGAATCAAGGGTTGAAACAGAATAGAAATAAACAAAAGAATGTCGATAACTTATGATGTATCCGTTTAATATTTAGCCTGAGAACCAGTATCTTAGATGCAGTATTCACAAAACATTTAAGATATGATTCCCGA
>JAJRQN010000151.1 GCA_024280235.1 Bacteroidota bacterium
CAGCTGACAACAATCACCACACGCAATCCCTCTAAAGACATCTCGCCGGAAAAACTGCAACGTATAACACAAGCTTTCGGCCTGGCCGATGAACATATGGACAAAAACTCAGGGTTAGGGCTTGCCATTGCAAAAGCTTGCTAGGAACTGATAAAAGGAAACCTGTCCATTGAAAATGGAGATGGAGAAACTGTGGCTGCACTGAGTTATCGAAGAATGTAGAGGAAAACCCAAAATCAGGAATCTTACCTTTTCTTCTTTTTGCCCATCCGCCTTTTCAGCATATAAACTATCTTTGCACTCCATTTTAGAAAAATGAAAAGCCAGAACAACATCCGCATTAAAAACAAAAGGGCTACACGGGAGTATTTTATTCTCGATCGTTATGTAGCCGGCATTGTACTTACCGGTACGGAGATAAAATCTATCCGCAACGGAAAGGCCAACCTTGCCGATGCCTTTTGTGTATTTGAAAACAGTGAGATGTTTGTCAGGGGTATGCACATTGCCGAATACAGTTACGGATCCTACAACAATCATATTGCCAAGCGGGACAGAAAACTGTTGCTGACAGCGCGCGAATTAAAAAAGCTGAATACCAAGGTCAAAGAAAAAGGGTTTACTATTATCCCGACTGTGCTTTTTATCAATGAGCGCGGACTGGCGAAACTGGAAATTGCTCTTGCTCGCGGTAAACATTATTACGATAAACGCCAGGATCTGAAAAAACGCGACACGCAACGGGAAATTGACCGGCACATGAAACATTAATAAAATAGATGGTTCAAACGTCCGCTTGGACCTTCTTCCCTATCTCATCCCCCGTTCTTTCTTAACAGTTTCGTACGCTTCGTTGACTTTCAGGAATTTTTTTTCAGCAGCTTTTTTCACATCTTCACCCAAATGGCTCACCTTATCCGGATGATATTTCTTTGCCATTTCGCGATAAGCCAGTTTCACCTCTTCATCCGTTGCATCAGCCGTAATACCGAGAATTTTATAGGCACTCTCCGTGTCTTTTACAAACATAGCTTTGATGGACTGAAAATCGGCAGCACCAAGGCCCATAGCCATAGCTATTTGTTCAATCAAATCTACTTCCGATTTATCGGCATTACCATCGGCAAGTGCCACACCAAAAAGATAATGCATCAGTTGCAGGCGGGCAGAATAGTCCATAAACCGGCCAATCTGCCGGCTCACTTCCACAACATCAAAATCTTTTTTAAGAATATCACCCAGCAATTTGATATAATGTTTTGCACCTTCCACACCGAAATTGGCCACATAAAATTTCTTCACATATTCCAATTCCGACTTTTTAACAGAGCCATCGGCTTTCATAATCGCTGCTGTCAGGACCAGCAGACTTACGTTGAAATCGCCGGTAGTGGTAGGCATTCCCGGGCGAAAGGAGTGCCCCCCCATTGCCTGTTGTCCCTGAAACATGGATCCCAGAACATAGCCCAGTATTCCTCCTATGGGGCCGCCAAAAGCCCATCCCAAACCGCCGGCAACCCATTTTGTATAGCTACCTGAGCTACTCCGGCGGGTGGAAGTTGCCCGGGTATTTTTATAAGGCCCGCTATCGTTAGCCGTCTCCCTTTCTCCGGGATTATGTGCTGACGAAGGCCGCTTCCATTTCATGATAAAATAAAAGCCGAGGCCAATTAAGAAAAGCAAAATGAGAAATGCCATTATCAAAATTTATTTAAGATTAACCAATCATGTACTCTTTCTCTTCAAAGCTTATGCCAAAGCTTTCCAACTCATTCAATATCGGTTCGTACATAACCTTATCAATAGGACGATGGATACCGGTTTTTTTTATTTTCCCGGTGGCGAGCAGCTTGGTGGCAATACCAAGAGGCAGCCCCACTGTTCTTGCCATAGCAGTATTTTCCCGGTTTTCTCCTATCACCGCCATGGCAGAGACGATCATTTTGCTCTCGTTGCCCAACCGATATTTAAATTCGTGTTGCATGATGAGCAGATCTTTATCATCAGGGTCCATAGCCCATTTTTCAACCAATAGTTTTTGAAGTATCTGCGCCGGCGTAGCATTTTTCAATCCTATTTTTCGTTTATCAAAAATCCCCAGCCATTTGAGTTTCTCCATCACCACAGGATCGGAAGCTTTCTGACAATACTCCTGCAATTTTATCTCTACCGGGACATTAGGTTCATATTGCATAAACGAATTGATAAAATCGCGGTAAGTCATATTTTCAGAATCTTCCATTGGATAAGTATCGTCAGTAGCTCCGAGCTTTACGAAGACATCCCATGCTTTGGCGAAGCCGGGACGGCGGATGGTTCCGCGATACATGGAAGGGATATCGTTCAAGCCATAAATTTCACGGTATTTCAGTGAATCACGATTGGAATATATCTCAAAATCACCATATTGCAGTATTTTACGCATCATTATCCGATCAAACAGTCTGGAATACGGGATATATTTATAACGTCCGCGCTGAATGAACTGCGACACACCATTACCGGCAAGAACCACATTACGGGGGTTCCATGTCAGTTTATAATTCCATGGATTGTTATCGCTCTCAGGCGCCACCAATCCGCCGGTAAAAGAGTTGAAAGAAAGAATCTCGCCTCCCGAATTCTGAATACGATGAATAACCCGCATGGCTGACATGTGGTCGATGCCAGGATCAACGCCCAGCTCCATCAGGATGGGAACTTTCGCTTTCCTGGCCTGTTCATCATATTCCTTTATTTCATCGGTAACATAAGAAGCCGTGAGCATTGGCTTCCGCAGGTCAATACATTTTTTGGCTACCAGATGATGCATAAAAGCCGGTAACATGGAAATCACAATATCGGCTTTGGCAATAGCCCGCCAACTTTCCAGATCATCGGTAATGTCAAAAACAATGGAAGTGCCACGGGGATTTCCGTTTACCTTTTTACGTGCTACTGTCTCATTTACATCAGCCACTGTGATATGCCAGTCATATTCAGGAGCATTTTCCAATAAATATTCAATAAGGCTTTGGGTGGACAAACCAGCACCAAGAACAAGAATGTTTTTCATAAAAAAATTTTATATTAATGATGACCGCAAACTTTCTTAACAGTCAAAACTTTATTGGTTTAAATATTTTTCAAGATATTTATAATCAGAGGTTAACGCCCCGTGATACAAAATCATAGCTTTTTTTAACGGGTCGGGAATCTGCAATCTGTCAAAAGGAACTTCAAAATCGGCCTCCAGCAGTCCGGGCAGAAATTTTATCAATGCATCGCTGAAAGCTTGTGAAGATTCACGCGGTAACTCACTGGGCAAGATATCCACAGCCATAACCAAAACGCCCTCTCCATCAAAACCCATCACCGGCTTACGGGTCTGCGGATGGTACACAAAAACAGGATATTCAATGGCCGTACCGGCATGCGTAATCTCCACCGAGCCATCGGGGTCGCAGGTAACATCACCAATCACTTCAAGTTTCAGGTTTCCATTCTTCCACAATATTTCGAGGTAATCCTTGGTTACAATACGCGGATAACGATCATCCCAATACATGCAGTTCATCAGCACGGTGAGATGAGGCAGATATTGTTCAAAAGTTCCTTCAAACCTTTCAGGATATTGATAATATTCCTGTAAATCAAATTTCTTACCAATCTCTTTCGGTCTGCCCAGATGTTTCTCTTCAAAAACAACTTTGTAAACAACATTAGCAGGAAGGTTCTCCTGTTTTTCCAGCTTCAACAAATCGGCAAGCGAAATTTCAATCACCGGCAAAAGGCCAAGTATCTCCTGTGCACCCTTTGAAACATTACCATAACCTGTAATTCCGACCACAACAGGAGCCATCCCCTTTGACAATCCATGAAGTGCGATCTCCTGTCCCACAGCTGACACAGCAATTTTAGCTTCTTCGAGCGAATCATAATGATGTGTTTGCTTTAGCTTTAGGAAAGGGGTATTCACACCTTTTTTATTCATGCGTTGTCCCAGCGACCACAATGAATTTATCATTCCTGCCAGACCGGCAAAACGTCCGAAAAAAATCAATCGGCGATTTTGCGCATCTACAATACGCTCATAATCTATGAGGTTAATTTTATGCTCCATCATATTGCGGAGCAGCGGCATGTTATAAGATTGACCTTTAATGGTATGACTAAAAAAGATATAAGTTTTGTGTGCATTAAAATAATCTATCGGCATCTCTTTCACCCCCAGAATCACATCAGCATCCAAAGGTTCTTCACGCAGTACGGCACCAGCTTGCCGATATTCTTCATCCTTAAAAACCCGCTTCCCGGAAGGAACAACTTGCAACTCTATTCCTTTCTTAACCAGCTGTCTTACATGTGCCGGAACAAGGGCTACCCTGCGCTCCATCAAATACTTGTCTTCGTAACGGATGCCAATTTTATGTTTCATCATGCTTCTTTTTTATCAGAAGGCAAACTTATGAAATTATGTGCGGATATAAAAATAGGTGTTTCACTGATTTTAATTCTTGTTTTGGCAGTAAGTAAGAAGCTTTAGTTTACCTGTTCTTAAGTCAATTTTATCCTGATTCTGATTTTGCAAACGATTGAAAGGGCTGAATTTTCAAATAGCGAGCGTAAGCTTCCTTTTTGACAATAATTAACACTCTCATAAATTGTTCAGGTAAAAACAGAAGCGCATTTTTTCGTATTTTTGTAACGCAAAATTTGAAAATATTATTTAAACAAAATCTAATAAAATGTCTAAAGCGAAGTATGTTTATCTTTTCGGCGACCGCAAAGCCGAAGGAAATGCAAAAATGAAAAACCTCCTTGGTGGTAAAGGCGCCAACCTTGCTGAAATGAACCTTATCGGTGTACCGGTTCCTCCCGGCTTCACCATCACAACCGAAATTTGTACTATTTATAATGAAAAGGGCCGCGATAATGCCATTAGTCTGATTAAAGAGGATGTTACCAATGCCATTGCCCATGTAGAAAATATTATGGGAATGAAATTTGGTGACCAAAAAAATCCGTTGCTTGTTTCAGTACGTTCAGGTGCCCGTGCCTCCATGCCGGGAATGATGGATACCGTCCTCAACCTTGGAATGAATGACAATGCTGTGGAAGGTATTGCTGCCAAATCCGGGAATCCCCGTTTTGCATGGGATTCCTACCGCCGTTTTGTGCAAATGTATGGCGATGTAGTGCTGGGAATGAAACCAGAATCAAGAGAAGCCGAAGACCCGTTTGAAATCATCATAGACAAAATGAAGAAAAAACGCGGTGTAACACTTGATACTGAACTCCCTGCCGAGGACTTGAAAGAGATGGTATTACAATTTAAAGCTGCCGTAAAAAAACAAACCGGACACGATTTTCCTGACGACCCGTGGGAACAACTTTGGGGAGCCATTATGGCTGTTTTTGACAGTTGGATGAATGAGAGAGCTATTCTCTATCGCAAACTAAACAAAATTCCTGATGAGTGGGGTACTGCAGTTAGCGTTCAGGCTATGGTTTTTGGGAATATGGGAGAAACTTCTGCTACCGGTGTGGCTTTCACCCGCGATGCTGCCACCGGTGAAAACATGTTCATCGGAGAATACCTTATCAATGCACAGGGTGAAGATGTGGTTGCCGGCATCCGCACACCACAACAAATCACAATCGAAGGCTCCAAAAGGTGGGCAAAACTGGCCAACGTATCCGAAAAAGAGAGAGCCGAAAAATATCCTTCACTTGAAGAATCCATGCCGGAAGTTTACAAAGACCTCTTCCAAACTCAGGAAAATCTGGAAAAACATTACCGCGACATGCAGGACATGGAGTTTACCATTCAGGATGGGAAACTATGGTTGCTACAAACCCGTAATGGCAAACGTACCGGCGCTGCCATGGTGAAAATCGCCATGGATATGTTGAAAGAAAAACTAATCACCAAGGAGGAAGCCATCATGCGTGTAGAACCGGACAAACTGGATGAGCTACTGCACCCCGTATTTGATAAAGAGGCTGTTACCCGAGCCAAAGTGGTAGCCAAAGGATTGCCGGCATCTCCAGGAGCTGCTACCGGACAGGTTGTTTTCCATGCAGATGATGCGGAAAAATGGGCTTCCGAAGGAAAAAAGTAGTACTGGTACGTATTGAGACCTCACCTGAAGACCTCAAAGGTATGAACTCGGCAGAAGGAATCCTTACCGCACGTGGAGGAATGACTTCTCACGCTGCTGTTGTAGCTCGTGGAATGGGCAAATGCTGTGTCTCCGGCGCAGGAAGCATCAAAATAAGTTACAAAGCCAAAACCCTCGAAATGAGTGGTAACAAATACAAAGAAGGCGACTTTATCTCTCTTAACGGCTCTACCGGCGAAGTATATGATGGCATGATCAAAACCGTAGATCCTGAGATGAGCGGATACTTTGGCAAGCTAATGAAACTCTCTGATAAAAAAGCCAGACTCGCCGTCAGAACTAATGCCGACACGCCTTTGGATGCCCGCGTAGCTCGTGAATTTGGCGCAAAAGGAATCGGACTTTGCCGTACCGAACACATGTTTTTCGGTGGCGACAAAATCATTGCCATGCGCGAAATGATTCTTGCCGAAGATGAAGAAGGCAGGAGAAAAGCGCTGGCCGGATTGCTTCCTATTCAGCGTAAAGACTTCGAAGGTATTTTTGAAGCCATGCACGGACTTCCCGTAACTGTTCGGCTACTCGACCCACCATTGCACGAGTTCGTACCTCATGACGAGAAAGGACAAAAAGAAATGGCCAAGGTTATGGTCGTTTCGCTGGAAACCATTAAAGCCCAAGTAGAAGCTTTAAGCGAAGTTAATCCCATGCTCGGCCACCGCGGATGTCGTTTGGGAAATACCTATCCGGAAATTACCGAAATGCAGAGCCGTGCTATTATTGAAGCTGCACTGAACCTGAAAGCCCGCAAAATCGATGCACGTCCGGAGATTATGATTCCGCTTACCGGCACACTTGCAGAAATGAAAATGCAGGAACAAATTGTACGCACTACCATTGAAAAAGTGTTTGAAGAAAGAGGTCAAAAGATTGATTTTATGGTCGGAACGATGATAGAAGTACCACGTGCCGCACTTACTGCCGACAAAATTGCTCAGTCAGCAGAGTTTTTCTCTTTCGGCACCAATGATCTCACACAGATGACTTTCGGTTACTCGCGTGATGATGCGGGCAAATTCCTACCCATTTATATCGAAAAAGGTATTCTGAAAAATGATCCGTTCCAGGTGCTTGACCAGGAAGGCGTTGGCCAACTTGTGGAAATGGCAGTGAAAAAAGGCCGCAAAACCCGTAAAAAAATCAAACTCGGTATTTGCGGTGAACATGGCGGCGAGCCAAGTTCTATTGAATTTTGCCACCGTGTAGGCCTGCATTACGTCAGCTGCTCACCTTATCGTGTACCGATTGCACGTCTGGCAACAGCACAGGCAAACATTATGAACAAAAGAAGTTGGAAGAAAATGAATAAATAAATTTCCATTTTCGTAGTTGACAGCCGGCCGGAGAAATCCGGCCGGCTTTTTTTTCTGTGCCGGACAAAAAACAGATGCAATCCATATCTCATCGCTTCCTTTGCTTTCTCCTCTATAAAAAGCAATGGGGCTTAATACATCATACTCTATCTATCGTATCTTTGACCACAAAAACGAATACTCATGGGATACAGACGCCTCTCCATAAAACTACCGCCGGATTATTCGCCGGAACAGCTGCACCACAAAATAGCGAGGATACTGCACATCAACGATTTCTCCTTTCAGGTTGCACACAAAAGTCTCGATGCACGCAAAAGGAACGCTATTCACTGGGAGATCAAACTGTTGGTGCAATCGCCCGAAATAAAAGGAGGAATACCAGAAAAACGGGATATGTTGGAGATACCTTTCCGTAAAAGAAAACAAAAAGCAGTGGTGGTGGGCAGCGGACCGGCCGGGTTTTTTGCCGCCTATGTATTGCAGAAAGCCGGTATGCAAACCATGCTCATTGAACGGGGAACCGAAGTATCCAAAAGAAGCCGGGAGATTGAGATTTTTGAAAAAACAGCCGTTTTCAACCCCAAAAGCAATTATGCTTTTGGCGAAGGCGGTGCCGGCACCTTTTCCGATGGCAAACTCACCTCACGCAGTAAAAGGATTTCGCTCGAAAGACAGTTTGTACTCAAAAGCTATGTGGAAGCCGGTGCTCCGGAGGAGATACAATATCTGGCCCATCCTCATTTGGGAACGGATAAACTAAAAATTATTGTAAAAAACCTCCGGCAAAAATTCCTTGACCTTGACGGAGAAATGCTGTTTGAAACGCAAATGACCGACCTGAAAATTAAAAATGGTCTTATTACAGCTATTGAAACAGACAATGACACAGTCGAAGCCGATTATTTCATTATAGCACAGGGACATTCCGCTTTCGAAACTTATCGGATGCTTATGAAAAGAGGTGTTGGCTTTCACACCAAAAATTTTGCTTTGGGCAGCCGCATGGAACATCCGCAGGAACTCATCAATGAAGCACAATGGGGTGTGAAACAGTTGAAAGGTGTAAAAGCGGCCGAATACCGGCTGACTTCTCCCGGCGATGGCGGCCATCCGGTTTACAGTTTTTGTATGTGTCCTGGCGGCATTGTTGTTCCGGCTACCGCTTACGAAAACACCAATATCGTCAATGGTATGAGCCGCTATTTGCGCAACGAAAAGTTTGCCAATGCTGCCTGTGTGGCCGGACTTAACCTGAACCGGCTTTTGCAGCGCGAAGTTTCCGCACCGGAAGCCTTAGACTGGTTAGAACAGCTGGAACAAAAGTTTTTCCAAATTGTTTCAGGCTACCGGGCGCCGTTTTGCAGCATCAAAAGTTTCTTACAACAAAAGTTAGTCTCCGGAAATGCGGAAACCAGCTATCCCATGGGAACAATGGAAATACCGCTGTGGGAATTGTTTCCTTCTGAAATAAGCTGTGCCATGCAAAAAGGACTCAAAGATTTCAGCAGAAAAATGAAAGGCTTTGAAGAAGGCAACCTGCTGGGTTTGGAAAGTAAGACCTCTGCCCCTATCCAGGTCAATCGTGAAAAAAACGGACGCTGTTCCGGTTTCCAAAATCTTTATGTGGCTGGTGAAGGCAGCGGCTATGCCGGCGGTATTATTTCCAGTGCTGCAGATGGTATTAAAGCAGCCATGGACATCCTGCAACTTTCACGTGTTTAAAAAAAACAGTTTATCTCAGAACGATCATGTGCGCAGGCCTG
>JAJRQN010000152.1 GCA_024280235.1 Bacteroidota bacterium
CTTTGGCGCATACATTCCCAAAGGATGAAATTTATAATCTTTCTTCTCAAATAAGGAGGGCTGTGGATTCGATTGCTTTAAACATTGCAGAAGGCTCAATTGGGCAATCTAATCCTGAATTTAAAAAATTTATGGGCTATTCCATCCGCTCATTGGCTGAGGTAGTTACCTGTTTGTATAAAGCAATACGACGTACTTATATTTCTGATAAGGAATTTGAATTTCAGTATGAGTATGCATTCAATCTAATGAATAGGATGATAGCATTTAAATAGAATATAGGATGATGTATTACTCAACTTCGGTCTCCGGTCTCCGGTCTTCCGTCTTCGGACCTCCTGCTAATTAAGAAATTAATAACTTATTTAAAATAAAACAAATATGACCTACGACGAAAGATTACAAAACGTTTCGGTACTGGGCGCAGCCGGCAAAATGGGCAGCGGCATTTTGCTACTGACTGCCGTGGAAATGGCCGACCGCTCCCTATTGCCCGAAAACAAAGGAAAAACCTTCGTACTGAACGCCATTGACGTTTCCGATGAAGGACTGGCAGGCCTAATGAATTACCTGCGTGTGCAGGTGCGTAAAATTGCCGAAAAGAAAACAGTATGGTTGCGAAAAATGTATGCTGACCGCGAAGACCTTATCGAAAACTTCGATATTATCGATGAGTACATTTTCGATGTAATGAACATCGTGCGTCCCACCACGGCTATGGGTGCTGCTCATGGCTCTACACTCGTTTTTGAAGCGGTAAACGAAAACCGTGCACTGAAAGTGAAGCTGTTTACACAAATCAAACAAAACAACAACAAAGATGTTTGGTTCTTTACCAACACCTCTTCCGTGCCCATTCATCTAATTGATGAAGAAGCCGGATTGGATGGGAAAGTCATCGGCTTCCATTTTTACAATCCGCCGGCAGTTCAGCGACTTGTGGAACTTATCCGAACCGTTAACACCAAAGATGAGGTGGTGGAATTTGCATATTCGTATGCCAAAAACCTTAGAAAAATTGTGGTTCCGTCCAACGATTTTGCCGGATTTATCGGAAACGGCCAATTTATGCGTGATGGACTTTATGGTATTGGCGAAGCCCAACGGCTCAGCAAAGAGAAAAAGATGCCGCTTTACAAAACCATTTACATGATTAACAAAATCACACAGGAATACCTGATTCGTCCCATGGGCATTTTCCAGCTTATGGATTATGTGGGTATTGACGTGATGCAGTTTATCCTGAATGTGATGAATCCGTTCGTGAAAGACGAAGATTTACAAAACGATTTGTTAGATAAGATGATGGAACAGGGAGTAAAAGGCGGCCAGTATTCCAGTGGCGCACAGAAAGATGGCTTCCTGAAATATGAAAAAGGAAAACCGGTAGCCGTTTGGGATGTGGAGAAACAACAATATGCGGCTATTGACAGCTTTAAAGCCGAATGCGATGCGCTGCTTGGCAACTTACCTGATTCGGCAGTAGCCTGGAAGTCCACGTTGCGTATGAAAAATAAAGAGGAAGTATTTACGCACTTCTTTGACGACCTGAAAGCCATGAGCACCATGGGTTCACAAATTGCTATCAACTACGGCAAACGTTCCAAAGCTATCGGTGAGAAACTGGTAAGCGACAACGTAGCCAATAATGTTGACGATGTGAACACGGTCATGCTGACCGGATTTTTCCATGCATTTGGTCCCATCAATAATTATTTCGATTAAAAATTTCGCCTTATGAAAAAGTTAAGAAGAAAAGTATATATGACTGCCGGTTACAACACCATCTCGCTGGGTACCGGCCGCAAAGAATTCAACCCAAAAAAGCCCCGTCCTGGTATTGAACATTATATCAAAGAAGCCGGGCAAGGCGTGTTGAAACAAATTGGTGGCGCCAAAAATGTGGATGAATCGGTGATCGGAAATTTTATGGCCGGGCGTTTCAATAAACAGGGTCATGTGGATGGCTTTATCCCTATGATTGACAAAGGATTAAGTATGAAACCGGCAGTTCGGGTGGAAGGAGCCTGTGCTTCGGGAGGTTTGTCGCTGGTAACCGGTATTCGCAACATTCTGGCTGAAACATCCGAAGTGGTGTTGTCGCTGGGTTTTGAAGTCCAGAATACGGTGAAGGCCATTTACGGTGCCGACATTTTGGCATTGGCCGGATGGTTTCAAAAACGCAAAAAAGGACACGCTTACTTTTTCCCGGGACAGTTTAGCGACCGTGCCGGAGCCTATTATGAAAAGTACGGCTACGAGCGTACCCGCAAAGGAATGGCACGCTGGTATGCTAACGCCATCGAAAATGCACGTCTTGATCCCACAGCTCAGGAATATCACAATCCCAGTCCCGACCCTTACTCCACAGCATTGAAGATGAAACCCAACGGAAAAGCTTTTGTCGATCATCTGACGGTGCTGGATTGTTCCAAAGTGTCAGATGCCGCTTCAGGCATTACTATTTGTTCCGAAGAAGGGCTGAAACGTATCGGCGTAGACAAAAAAGATGCTGTGGAAGTAGTTGGATTTGGCCATGCTGTACGCGACATTACCAGCGATCCAACTGACTTAACCGAACTGGAAACCATTAAATTTGCGGCAAATCAGGCACTCAAAAATGCCGGTATCACCATTGATCAGGTGGGTACAGTAGAAACACACGACTGTTTTTCTATTGCCGGTATTCTTGCTGTGGAAGCACTTGGCCTCGCAGCCAAAGGCGAAGGGGCCGACTATGTAGCCGAAGGCAAAACCGGACGTAACGGAGAACTGCCTTTTAATACCACCGGTGGATTGATTGGCTGGGGACATCCCACAGGTGGAACCGGTGTGCATCAGGCAGTTACCATTTGGCAACAACTTACCGGGAAAGCCGGTGATGCGCAAAGTGAAATCTCAAGCGACCGTCCTTACGGGCTAACCATCAACATGGGAGGGGACGATGTAACCGTTACTTCCATTGTATTCAAAAGAGGAAAATAATCTTGCTTTAATAAAAGCAAAAAAGCCGCTCCGGAAAATTCGGAGCGGCTTTTTTGTTGTGGGAAGTCGGAAAAAACCGAAATATTCTATACTAATCCTCGCCAATATCCTGCCATTCAGCTATATTTGCCATCGTTTTATCATTTGACAGAAAATGAACTATCAAAAAATTTTAGAAGAAATAACTACGCAAACAAATCATTTGCAGGAAAAAGGTAAAATTGCCTCTTATATTCCCGAATTGGCAAAAGTTAGTCGGGATAGTTTTGGCATTTCTCTGCATTTCCTTCGGGGAGATCATTATTGGATTGGCGATGCCGACAAGCGATTTTCTATTCAAAGTATCGCCAAAGTTTTTTCACTGAGTATGGCCATAGGACTACTTGGTGAAAAAATATTCCAACGTGTGGGTGTTGAGCCTTCCGGCACGGCTTTCAACTCATTGCTCCAACTGGATTACGAACGGGGTATTCCCCGAAATCCGTTTATCAATGCCGGAGCTTTGGTTATCATGGATATTCTTTTTTCAGAATTGAAACATCCCAAACAGGCGTTGTTGGATTTTGTACGTAAACTCTCGGGAAACTCTGATATTGATTTTAATCAGGCAGTGGTTACATCCGAGAAATCGCAGGGCTTTCGCAATACCGCTCTTGCCAATTTACTGAAATCACATAGAAACCTGAACAACGAGGTAGAGGAGATACTGGATTTTTACTTTCATCTTTGTTCTATTGAGATGAGTTGTAATGAACTGTCACATACATTTTTGGGGTTTGCTAATCACGGTAAAATTCCCGGCTCTGACGAACAAATCCTATCCACAAGTCAGACCAAAAGATTAAACGCACTGATGCAGACCTGTGGTTTTTACGATGAAGCCGGCGAATTTAGTTTTACTGTCGGCCTTCCGGGCAAAAGCGGTGTCGGCGGTGGTATTGTAGCTGTTTATCCTGAGAAATTCAGCATCAGTGTCTGGAGTCCGGAACTTAATGAAAAAGGAAATTCTATTCGGGGAATGAAAACATTGGAATTGTTTACGACAAAATCGAAATTATCTGTCTTTTAAATTCTTAACTATGCTTATCATAGGACATCGTGGCGCAAGCGGGACAGCTCCGGAAAATACATTAGCTTCTTTTGAAAAAGCTATTTCGACAGGAGTACAAATGGTTGAACTTGATGTACATCAGTGTACTACCGGTGAGCTGGTAGTCATCCACGATGATAAAATCAACAGAACGACATCGGGAAAAGGTTTTGTCGCGAATAAAACGCTTGCGGAGCTGAAAGAAGCTGATGCCGGAGGGGGCGAAAAGATTCCGACATTACGTGAAGTACTGAACCTGATACATCGTCGTACGAAAGTTAACATCGAACTAAAAGGTGCTGCTGTTGCCGCTTCCACAGTGAAACTGCTGAATGAATACAAAGTAAACTATGGATGGAAAACGGAGGATTTTTGCATTTCATCATTTGACCATCGGCAGTTGAAAGAGTTTCGAAAATTGGATAAGACTACGGGAATAGGAATTCTTTATGACAGACATCCAGATGGGTTTGACAGGTTGGCAAGGGATTTACAAGCTACTTCTGTGAATATTTCACTTCATACGGTAAAACAAAAAATTGTAGATGAAATTCATGCTGAAGGATTAGAGGTTTGGGTTTACACGGTAAATAGCAAACATGATTTTGAACGGTTAAAGAAGTTGCATGTGGATGCTGTTTTTACGAACTACCCGGATAAATTTTTAAGTAGAAAAGTTTGATGCTTTGGAATAATGAGATACGGTTGTACTTTAA
>JAJRQN010000153.1 GCA_024280235.1 Bacteroidota bacterium
GAATGATGAATGATGAATGAAGTTGGAAGGCTGACAGGAATGTTAGGGAAATTGTTCTTTTTTAGAATTTTTCTAACCTGAATCCGGTTGACCTGGTGAAAGAAACGATAAATCATTAATTTTGCGAAGCATAAAAATAAATATTTAAAATATCAGTTATTTAAGGAAATTGCCGCTTTGAAGATTAACAAAACCAATCGTCTCTTTTTTGCACTTATTTTGTTCGGTATCTCGATGAGTTTTTCGTCCTGTTCGACCAGAAGAAATACGGCTATGGCTCGTGCTTATCATAATCTTACCAGCCATTATAATGTCTATTGGAACGGTAAGCAGAATTTAATGGCCGGTGCAGATTATCTCAGGAATAAGGCCAAAGACAACTATGCTAAAATCCTGCGTGTTTATAATTATGGCGACAAAAAGCTGGCGAGACAAATGTCTTCCAGGATGGAGCTTACCATCAAAAAGGCCGCCATGACAATTCAAAGCCACTCCATGGTTTTCGGACGTAAAGAACAGGTGCACTGGGTAATGGAAAGCTATCTAATGATGGGGCAGGCGTTTTTTTTCAAACACGATTATACGGGTGCAAGAAGGGTTTTTGATTTTGTGCAGAAAAAATACAACTACAATCCTATCCATTATTATGGAATGCTGTGGCTATCCAAAACGTACATTGAAATGAAGCAGCCTGGCAAAGCTGAAGCAATGCTAAATCTGCTTTCCAGCCAGCAAACCGGAAAAAATTTCCCCAAAGAGGTAAAAAACGCACTTCCACTGATTTATGCAGACCTTTACCTTGCCCGGAATAATCCTTCGGCTGCTTATCCTTTTCTTGAAAAAAGTATTGACGTTATCAAAAACAAAGATTTGCTCAGCAGAGTGTATTTCATTATGGGACAAATCAACAGGCAGGAGGGTAACCTGCAACAGGCAAGTCTCTATTTTTCACAAGTTTTGAAGCGCAACCCTCCATTTCAAATGGATTTCGAAGCACGACTTTATCTCGCCAAATGTTATGATGCTGCCAATGGCAACAGTAAATACATTGTGAAAACGCTGGGTAAAATGGCTCGCAAGAATCTATATGAAGTTTACCGCGACCAAATTTATTATGCACTTGCCGAAGTTGCCGAAAAAAATAAAAACGACACACTCATGGTACACTACCTCAGGCTTTCGGTGAGCAACAGCAAAGAGAACAACTTCCAGAAATCGACAGCCTCTCTGAAACTTGCCAAAGATTATTTCCAGCATGGCAATTATATCCCGGCACAGGCATATTATGATACGGCAGTCCAATTTCTCCCGAAAGATTATCCACATTATGCGCAAATCAAAAATAAGTCGCTTGTGCTTTCGCAATTGGTGCAAAACCTGCAAGTCATTCACACTGAGGATAGCCTGCAACGACTGGCCCGTATGGATACAACTCAACTGTTTGCCCTTATTGATAAAAAAATAGCAGACTATAAAACAGCTCTTGCCGAGAAGAAAAGTGCAGCGGAAACAGCCTTGGAAAACCAAGCTTCCGGCACATTTTCAGGAGTCGGTAGCAGCATACCATCCCGTAGTGCAACCGGTACGGGAGGATGGTATTTCTATAACAAGGCAGCTATGGCTCAGGGATTTAACGAATTTCAAAGTCGATGGGGCCGGAGAAAGCTTGAAGACCTGTGGTTTTTGAGTGATAAGCATACAACTATGGCCAATGCCGGAATAGCGGAAGAAAATACTCCCGGCACAGAAAACGGAAACCGGAAAACCCAAAACAGAAAACGCATTCCCACAGGTCCCGAAACACGTGGTTATTACCTGAAAGGTCTTCCACGAACAGAAAAAGATTTCCGGCTTTCGGATTCACTTATCATGGTAAATTACAATAAGCTGGGTTTTTTGTATCTCGAAGAGCTAAATGACACCACAGATGCTTTGAAAACATATCTTGATTTTCAGAAAAAATATCCTGAAAGCCAATACAGTCTGCAGAACTGGTATCATTTGTATAAAATCTATTCAGGAATAGGAAAAACCAGTGAAGCCATGCACTACAAAGGCCTTATTCTGGAAAACTATCCGGGAAGTCTTTACGCCAAAGTGCTGAACGATCCTGATTATTATAAAAAGTTAGAAATAAACCATAACGAAGCTGAAAAACTTTACAGCCGCACTTACGAGGCATTTGTACACGGACAATATTACAGAGTAATAACCTATGCCGATCGGGCGTTGGAGAAATACCCCAACGACTCTGTTGCCGGACCACAGTTTATGTATCTGCGCACGCTTTCTCTGGGGAAAGTTGAAGTTCCGGACACTTTATATTACGCTTTACAACAACTTATTACAAAATACCCGCACCATCCGCTGACAGAACGGGCAAAAGCTATTGTCAGGATGTTGCAAATAGATTACGGTATTGGCATCAGCGAAAAAGAACGGCAGGCGTTGCTTAATAAGCAAAAGAAGAAAAAGGAAGTTGGACCGTATGTTTACAATAGTCATGTCCCACAATACATTTTGCTGATAACCAACCGGAGGATGGTTAATTCGCGGGCTTTGAGAACACGTCTTTCCGACTTTAATCAAAAATATTTCCGGCAAAATCCACTGCAAATAAACAGCCTGTCGTTGAACAACAACTACGCTTTGTTGGTCGTGGAACAATTTATAAATCAGTCCGATGCAATGATCTATTATAAGAGGTTAGCCAAAGACCCTTATGTTTTTTCAGGCATTCAGAAAAAAAATTATCATTTATTTGTCATTTCGATGGAAAATTATCCGTTATTTTACAAAGAGAAAGACATGAAAATTTATCAACAATTTTTTGATGAATATTATAAAAAATGAAAAAATGAAAAATTATTCTAATGGCAACAGTGAATCGCAGGTTCCAAACATTATTTCTATGGGCACCAAAATAACTGGTGAGATAGAATCAGATGGCGATGTTCGTATTGATGGGTCTCTTTCCGGAAAAATAAACGCCAAAGGGAAAGTGGTTATTGGGAAAGATGGTGTTGTAGATGGAGAAATTCATTGTAAAAATATTGATATATCCGGAAAAGTAAATGTTACTATGGAAGTTAAAGAATTGACTGTTTTCAAAGCGACAGCCATTTTTACGGGAGATGTAACGACCTCTAAAATTTCCATTGAAACAGGCGCTCTGTTTATTGGAAATTGTAAAATGGCCGGTATGGAAACGACAGGGAAAATAAAAAATGAAGGGAAAAAAGGATAAACAAAATCCGCTAAAATTTTATGCAATCTATTCTTCTCTTGCTATCCAAATGGCTGTTATCGTGGTTGCCGGAGCTTTCGGCGGACGGGAACTGGACAAATGGCTACAATGGCATTTTCCTGTCTTTACCGTCATTCTCTCTCTTGTAGCTATCGTACTGTCAATTCTTTACGGCATACGCGAACTTTTTAAACATCAATAAAACCATGAAAAAATCAATCTCCGGATTCACACTCAGGCTTGGGATACTTACGCTGGCACTTGGATTACTCACTTTTATTCTCAGCCTGTTGTTCGGGAGTATCCACGTAACCGCTTCCTATCCTTATATCTTAATTTTTCTATTTCTTTTTTCATGGGCTGCATTTTACATCAATGCCAAAAGCATGGAGAAGAAAATCAGCCGCTTTGCCAATACTTTTATGATAGTAAATTTCCTGAAACTGGTTATTTTCTCCCTGTTTATCCTGATGTATGCTTATCTTAACAGATCCGATGCCGCTTCTTTTATCATCACCTTCTTTGTTTACTATATTTTTTATGCGGTACTGGAAGTTTTGGAACTGAAACAATTAAGTGATACAATCCGGAAATAATCTGTTATTTTCAGGTTGTTGATTTTCGCATTTATTCGTATCCTAATTTTATGTAATTTTACTTTTTTCAAAAAAGAATCATGATGTTTTACGCGGGTACAGACAGTTGGATTTATATTTTGTTTGGAATCTTGTGGGTAGCCTTTGCCATTTATAAGGGGAGTAAAAGAGCTGTGGTAGCAGAAAAAACGGAGAAAGATACTCTTTCATCTACCTCTTCAGGTCTCGAAAGTATCATGGGAACATTTCTTTCTGATAAGGATGTTGCCGAAGAGATTCCCGAAAGCCCGAAGGATAAGGAAGAGGAGTTGGTAAAGCCCGTTGTCGAATCGGAAAAACCTGTTAATTTTGAAAAAGAAATTCATACCTCGGCTATAAAAGAAGAGCCGGCAGAAACATTGTCTCATCCGCATGCCCGAAAAATAAATATGAAAAAAGCCATCATCTATTCGGAAATTCTGCGCCGGCCTTATGAATGATTTTTTGTTGGGGAGAAAATAGATTATGACGAAATAACCTTCATGCTTTATTTCTAAGTCGTATTTTTCATCTTTTTCATGGTATTTAGAAATTCATTTTGCATTATTTATATCTTTGCACCGGAAAAGACCCCTTCATTGGTTTGGGGTCTTTTATGTTTTTAATACTTGAAACTAAAATTATTACATCATGGCAGAAGCAAAATATTATACGGAAGAAGGACTACAGAAACTACGCGATGAGTTGGATTATCTCACACAGATAGAACGCAGAAAAATATCCGAAGCCATTGCCGAAGCACGCGACAAAGGAGACCTTTCTGAAAATGCCGAATACGATGCTGCCAAAGAAGCCCAGGGCTTGCTGGAACTGAAAATTTCAAAACTTCAGGACATCATCGGTAACGCCCGAATCATCGACGAATCAAAAATGGACAGCTCAAAGGTGCTGATTCTATCCAACGTAAAAATCAAAAACATGAAAAACGGTGCTACCATGGACTATGTTCTGGTACCCGAAAAAGAGGCCGATTTAAGGAATGGGAGGCTTTCTGTTAACTCACCAATTGCCAAAGGGTTGCTCGGCAAATCAGTGGGCGACAAAGTAGAGATTACAGTCCCGGCAGGCAATATTGAGTTTGAGATTATAAAAATTTCACGATAACGGAGGATTAGTAGCCTCACCAGGACTCGAACCTGGATCTAGAGTTTAGGAAACTCCTATTCTATCCCTTGAACTATGAGGCCGAAAATACCGGGCTGCAAAAGTACACATTTTTAAAAAAGTCGCCGTCTGCTATTGGTTATTATTCTTCAATAGCTGCTACACCCGGAAGCGTTTTCCCTTCAATGTATTCAAGCATAGCACCGCCACCGGTAGAAACATAGCTTACTTTATCCTGTAAATGGTATTTGTTTACTGCCGCTACCGAGTCACCGCCGCCAACGAGTGAAAAAGCACCTTTTGCCGTAGCGCGGGCAATAGCCTGAGCAACATCTATCGTACCTTCTGCAAAATTATCCATTTCAAAAACGCCCATAGGTCCGTTCCAGAGAATGGTAGAAGAACTTTCAATAACTTTTCTAAAAGTCTCACTAGCTTCAACTCCAATATCCAATCCCATCCAGCCATCAGGAATTTCATTGGAAGGACGGCATTTTTGGTTGGCATCGTTGGCAAACTTATCGGCAATAACGGCATCTTGAGGAATGTACAGGTTTACGCCCAACTCTTCCGCTTTATTCATGGCTTTGCGGGCGGTCTCAATCAAATCATCTTCCACGAGCGAACTACCTATCTTACCACCTTTCGCTTTGATGAAAGTAAACATCATGCCTCCGCCAATAATCAGGTTATCAACTTTGTCAAGCAGGTTGTTGATGATTTCAATTTTACCGGAAACTTTAGCGCCGCCTAAGATAGCGGTAAACGGTTTTTTGCCTTCTTTCAGCACTTTATTAATACTTTTCAGTTCGTTTCCCATCACATAACCAAACATTTTGGCATTGGGAAAAAATCGGGCAATTACAGCGGTGGAGGCGTGAGCACGGTGAGCAGTACCAAATGCATCATTAACATACACATCAGCCAGACCGGAAAGTTTTTTGGCGAAAGCCACATCGCCGGCTGTCTCTTCTTTGTAGAAACGAAGATTCTCCAGCAGCAGAACTTCTCCTGATTTCAGGGCAGCAGCTTTTTCACCGGCTTGTTTTCCAATACAATCATCGGCAAACTGAACTTCTGTTCCCAGCTTCTCTGAAAGATCCGCTACTACATGCTTTAGTGAAAATTTATCCTCAGGACCATTTTTGGGTCGCCCCAAATGCGACATTAAAATAACGGCCGCGCCCTCTTCCCGAAGTTTCTGAATAGTGGGAATAGTAGCCCTGATACGGGTATCATCGGTGATTTCAAAGTTTGCGTTTAACGGCACGTTAAAATCAACTCGAACCAATACTTTTTTATCCTTAAAATCGTAATTGTTAATCGTATTCATCTTTAAAAAATTTAATTATTTAATCAGTGCAAAACTAAGAAGATAAAGCGTAGCTTTTGCTACGTAAGAATGGAAAAACTGTATTTTTGTAGTTCAACATTGTCAATATGGAAACTTCAATCAGAACCATACAAACGAAACTCCCGGAAACGGGTACTTCTATTTTTGCTGTTATGTCGCAAATGGCAGCAGAAAACGATGCGGTAAATCTATCACAGGGCTTTCCCGATTTTCCTGTTTCGGAAGAACTTGTCGAGCGTGTTAATTATTATATGAAAGCCGGGATGAATCAGTACGCTCCCATGCCGGGGGTCAAGCCGTTGCGCGATGCTATCTCGAAAATGTTTAGCGACAAATATAGCGTTATCTATCATTCCGACAAGGAGATAACCATTACCGCAGGAGCTACGCAGGCACTCTATACAGCTATTTCAACTTTTATCAAAGAGGGGGATGAGGCCATTATTTTTGAACCTGCTTACGATTGTTATGCCCCGGCTGTTACCTTGAATGGTGGGCTGGTGAAACATTCGAGGTTGAATTTCCCCGATTTTAGCATTAACTGGGATGAGCTGCCACACATGATTAACCACCGTACACGGTTGATTATCATTAACTCGCCGCAAAACCCAACCGGCAGCGTGCTGAGCCGCGAGGACATGGAACGGTTGGAAAGAATTACTCGCAATACGGATATTATTATTTTGAGTGACGAGGTTTACGAGCATCTGATTTTTGATGGGCTGACACACCAAAGTGCCTGTCTGTTTCCGGAATTGGCACAGCGAACGCTGATTATCGGCTCGTTTGGAAAGACTTTTCACGCTACCGGATGGAAAACCGGCTTCGTGCTGGCGCCCGAAAAACTAATGACAGAATTCAGAAAAACGCACCAGTTTGTGATTTTTGCCAGCAACACACCGGTACAGTATGCTATTGCAGATTTTATTGGTAACAAGGAAAATTACCTCCATCTTGGAACATTTTATCAGGAAAAAAGAGACATTTTCGCAGATAGACTAAAAGATTCGCGTTTTAAAGTACTGCCGGCTCACGGAACTTATTTTCAACTGTTGGATTACAGCGCTATTTCAGATAAGTCAGAAATGGAATTTGCCCGATGGCTGGTGGAAGAACACAAGATTGCCGCCATTCCCGTAGCTCCATTTTACCAAAATCACGATGAGCATAAAATACTGCGTTTCTGCTTTGCCAAAAAAGAGGAGACACTTCGGAAAGCCGCTAAAATTTTGGCGGGGATATGAATAACAAAAGGTTGCGATCCCTTGTTGTTCCATCATTCATAGAAAAGGAATGTTATGAAAAATCTCGAAATTCTTTACCTGCAAGCTGATCTGGCTTGGGAAAATCCCTCACAGAACAGGCAAAACTTTGAAAAGATAATTCTAACACAGGGACAGGGCTGCGACTTAATTGTTTTGCCGGAGACTTTTACCACCGGATTTCCAGTTGATCCTGTACCTTTTGCTGAAACCACCACCGGAAAAAGTCTGCAATGGATGCAGCACCTCGCCGCTCAAACCGACGCGGTGATTACCGGAAGTTTTTTGCTCAAAGAGGAAAACAATTACTTCAACAGCCTGATTTGGGTGCGGCCCGATGGAGCCTTTGAACGTTACGACAAACGGCATGTCTTCTCCATGGGCGGTGAACACAAACACATAAAAGCCGGTAAACAACAATTAGTTGTAACGCTCAAAGGGTGGAAAATCCGTCCCATGATATGCTACGATTTGCGTTTCCCTGTGTGGAGTAAAAACCGATTTGAAAATGGTGCGTTTGAATATGACCTCGCCATTTATGTAGCCAACTGGCCTGCCGTGCGTGCTATTCCGTGGGATGCGTTACTTGTTGCCCGTGCCATCGAAATCAGGCTTATGTACTGGGTGTTAACCGTGTGGGAACTGATGGATTGGGAAATGGTTATAGTGGCCATTCCAAACTAATAGATGCCAAAGGAAAGGTTGTATCGGAAGCACCGGAAAACGTTGAGGCTGCCATGCTGGTAACCCTTTCGGGAACGCAATTACAGGAATTCAGAAATAAATTTAATGTGGGCTGTGACTGGGACAGGTTTGAGATAACAACATTCTAAGTACTTCATGCTTTGGCTAATTCCGTGTGTTTCAATTACATCCAGTGTTTTTTCTTGAAATAAACCACCATGCCTATACCAAGGGAAACCATGAGGGTGATCAGAATCCAGAAAGCAGTATGTTGCTCCTGCAATGGAAGTTCAACATTCATTCCATAAAGTCCGGTAAGGAAAGTCAGCGGCAGCACGATGGATGAAATGAGGGTGAGAATTTTCATTATCTCGTTTGTTTTGTTGGTCTGCATGGAGTCGAAGGTGGTGGACAATCCCTCAATTAACTCACCATAATCCTCCGTCATATCCCAGATTTTGTTGTAATAGTCAAGGATATTTCCCCAGTAGTCTTCCATGTTGTCGGCAAAGCCCTCAATACTTCCCGACTCAAATTTATTAAAAACCCGCAGTTGTGGTTTAAACATGGTGTTGAGCACAATAATATTTTTCCGCGTGGCCGACAGGCGCTCAATAACGGTTTCGGCACGTGAATTGAAAAGCTCGCGGTTGATCAGTTCCAACTCCAGTCCCACTTTACGAAGCAGATAAACGGCTTGTGTCATCAAATGTTCCATAACAGTATAAAGCAATGCATCGGAAGTGGCAATTTCGAAATCCTCACCTTTCTTTTCCTGTTTTCCAGCTTCATCAAAAAGATTATCAACTACCCAATGGGTTTTGCCCACGGTGATAAAGTAATCTTCACCCCAGAAAATTTTCACCTCTTTTGGCTTTACAAAACGGTTTTGTTTATCGAAATTAGGAAAGTTCAGGATAAGAAAATAATAGTCGTCATAAACGTCAATTTTAGGACGTTGATTTGTCTGCCGGCAGTCTTCAATGTCCAATGCGTGAAAGTGAAAAGTGTTTTCCAGAAATTCAAAATCCTGCTCGGAGGGTCTGGCAATATGATACCATTTCAATCGTCCACCTAATTTTACTGTTTCAACCATAGGTTT
The DNA here is from genome assembly GCA_024280235.1 of Bacteroidota bacterium. Classification (GTDB taxonomy): domain Bacteria; phylum Bacteroidota; class Bacteroidia; order Bacteroidales; family F082; genus Sulfidibacterium. The sequence continues at coordinate 9,389 of JAJRQN010000153.1, forward strand.
TGCCTCCCGTTTTTTATTGTAAGAAATAATCGGTTGTCTGCTTTTTGCCTGCCAAAAATAGACAAATAAATCAAAACAAAAGCTACCCTGCTTCATGTGTCCACGTTTGAAGTAGTCACATCCACGCTTGAAACATCACCAGAACCTACTTTCTTTTTGCCGGCTTTTTCCAGTAGAATGTCTTGATAAGATGACGAATATCACCTTTTATGAATTGAATCACCGGCTCCAGCGAGTCGTTGTTTGGAGTTACATAAAAATAGAGCGAGCCACGCAAAAAGTTACGGCTGCTGTCGGTAAGGATAAACTGATATGGAGAGGCCACCCCGCTTCCTTCGATGTCATAAGTCATGCCATAAAGGTTCCGCTGCGGGTCAATAATCAGGCTGTCGTTGATAGCATTAGCTTTCGCAATATGTTTTATTACCATTTGGCGCGAATCTTCAAGATATTTCCTGAGATTGTGATTGACAACTTTATAGCTGAGGTGTAAGGTAGCTTTGAATTGGGGATAACGAATATCTATCCAGTATTTTTGTTTAGGAGAGTTGCGATCATCGGTGATACGGGCATATGTGGAATACTCAAAACCATAGGGAAAAACACTGTCAAACTGCTGATACTTATGTTGGGGCAGGTCAATGCGAAAATAGCCGAGAGGTTTGGGCGTATAATGACTGTTACAGGAAAAAGCAAGAAGTAAGAAAGGCAGCAGGACAAAAGTCCCAAAAATCTTTTTATTCATTTTCATACTTTGGGTTGAGTGTAATTTTTATCTTATTAATTTTTCGCACATCGGCATCCACAATCTCAAACGTAAACTGCCGGTATTTTATTTTCTCACCCTTTTCGGGAATCTTACCTTCCAGCTCCAGAATCAGTCCGCCCAGCGAATCCGATTCACCCCGTGCACTATCGAAAATGTCGTCATCAATTTTCAAAATCTTACACAGATCGTTCAGCAGTGTTTTGGCATCAAAGAGGTAAGTGTAAGTATTTAGTTTCTTATAATGAAAAGATTCATCTTCCACGTCAAACTCATCGCTGATTTCACCTACAATTTCTTCCAAAATATCCTCCAGTGTGATAATTCCGGATGTGCCTACATACTCATCCACCACAATAGCCATATGGATTTTCTTGTTTCGAAACTCTTGCAACAAATCATTTATTTTTTTGTTTTCAGGAACAAAAAAGGCGGGACGAATCAGCGGCTTCCATTCCAGCTCTTCCTGTTTGTCGATTAGTGGCAACAGGTCTTTGATATATAGCAATCCTTCTACATTATCCAAACTCTCTTTGTAAACCGGAATACGCGAATACCCCGAATCGGTTACAATCCGAATAACTTCGTGGAAAAGCATTTCCGTGTCGATAGCAGTAACGTCCACCCGCGAGCGCATCACTTCGCTGGCCTCCTTTTCACCAAAAGTGGCAATACCTTTCAGAATCTTTTTCTCTTCTTCCGGGGTAGAGTCATTCACAGTCATGTCTATAGCTTCGGAAAGTTCGCTCATGCTAACCGAAACTTTTTTGGCCATCAGCCGTTTGTCAATGACGGCAGTAGATCTAACAAGTATAAAACTCAATGGCTTGAAAAACCACATTAAAACAGCAATAGCGTCAACCATGAAAATGGAAAAATAACCGGCTTTTTGTTAGCATATATCTTTGGTAGAATCTCCCCGAAAACCAACAAAAAGGAGGTAACAATGACAATTTGTACTACAAAAGTGAGCACAGGATGACTCTTTAGGTTAAACATCAAAGTTGTAAGATAGGTAGAGATAATCACAATTCCCACATTGATGAAATTATTGGAAATCAATATAGTAGCCAGTAACTCTTTTGGTCTGTTGCGCAGCGAAAGTATCTTTTTGCCCCGTTTGCCATGATTTTTTCTAAGCTTATTCAGATCAGCAGGCTGGAAAGAAAAAAAGGCTGTCTCAGATCCGGAAATCAGACCGGAAATTATCAGCATTACGATGAGTATTACCAGCGTAAAAACCGCTTCGGGAGGAAAACCCTTATAAAAACTACTAAGCATTACTGTCAAAAGGTGAGGGTCAGGATCTAAGGCAATCTCTTCCAAAATAGTGAATTTTGTTCAACAATCAGATAGCAAAAGTAATAAGAATTGTTGTACAGAATCTTTTTCTTTAAAAAAGTAACAATAACATTTCATGTTGTCTGCATTTTATAAGTGAAATGCCCCGACAAACCGGAAGTAACGGTTGTCAATAGATGTAAACCCATAGGATAAATCCATCATTCCCTGTTTATAATCGGTTTTAAAGATAAGAGAATGTTTATGAAGAGGAATTTTCACCCCAACTCCTGCCGAAAATCCGTAATCGAAGTTGGCAATATTAGCATTGTCGTGAAAAGAACCCGTTTTTTCCACAGGTTCATTCTGATACCCGTTTGGAAAAGTAAGCGAGTAAAAAGCATCTCTTTCACCGGCACCAAGAATCAAATCGAAGAAAACGCCGGCTTCTGCAAATACTTTAACCCGTTTTCCAAGGTAACCCCTCACAAAAAATGCGGGTAAGGAGAGCGTACTCATCCGGAGAGTTACATCCGTTTTAGAAGAATATTGTCCGCCCTGCACTCTTTTAATAAACTGACCGGTATAACTATATTCCATACCGAATAAAAGTTGTATATTTTTTCCAGGCAGGAAAGTATGGTACATCCCCAGCCCAAAACCCATACGGGAATTGGTACTTCCGGTTTTGGTATGGCTCACATTTGCCGAAACGGCAAATTCGTCGAAAAAAGAGGAGGCGTTCGTTTGGCCGAATACTGCTATTCCGGGAAAAGCAAAAAACAGCACAAGAAATAGTCTTTTCATAATTTTTTCTATTCATGTACGTTTAAAGCACAAACTTTTCAGGTACAACGCAAAATACGGAAACGAACCGGAAAAAGTCAGCGGCTCACATCATATGGTACCCAAAGCCGGTTAAAACGGCAAATCATCTTCTGCCGTACCGGCAGTTTGGGGAGTGTCTTCAGCAGGACTCTGCTCCTGTGCCGGCGGTGGAGGTGTGCTATTGCTTCCGTAAGAACCACTATCGGCAGATTTACGTAGCAGAATATTGATTTTATCAGCTATGATTTCGGTAATATAGCGCTCGTTCTGTTCTTTGTCGGTGTATTTCCGGGTTTTTATTTTTCCTTCCACATACACCAGATCGCCTTTGGCAAAAGTTTTCTCGGCAAGGTAACGGTATCCGGCTATGTTGTGCCATTCGGTTTGTTCAATCCATTCATTTTTGTCTCTGTCTCGATAACTTTCGGTGGTTGCCAGCGAGCAACTGATTTTTTTGTTTCCGTTATCAAGAACATAGGTATCAGGGTCTTTTCCAATGCGCCCAATGAGCATTACTTTGTTTAATCCAGCCATAATAATATTTATTTTATGATTTTTTGATCCTGTAAATAGCGGGCAATGAGCCGTGGAACAGGAAAATTTATTATTTGTTTTTGTTGAACCAAAGATAGTGAATTTTTTGTCTCATTGTTCAACGGCTCCTGTAAAAGAACAGGAATAAAACAGGCTGAAATTTTTAAATGAGTAAGTTGTTGTCGGTAAACGGGTGAAAGCCTGCCGATGGTGAACGGAACGTTTTCAAACAAATTTATTTTTTGGGCTTCGGCAATACTGTCGAGAGGATCTTCCAGAACAGAGGAAGTTACTATTGCAGGAAAATCATACAGATTCCGCCAAATGTCGCGGGCAGTTCTCTTATTAA
>JAJRQN010000154.1 GCA_024280235.1 Bacteroidota bacterium
CGCTTAATCCGATGATTATTTTTTGGGGATAGTCATTCCCTGGTGTGTTTTAAACCAATCATGGAGGCTTCATCTTTCACAAACGCATAACATACAATAGCCGCAGCCACCGCTGCATTCAACGATTCAGCTCCGGAAGTTGATGCAGATGAAATACGAATGTGTTTATCAATAAAAGGATAGAGTGTTTTAGAAATGCCATGTGCTTCGCTGCCGATGAGTAAAATTCCTTTTCCGGGTTTGGCAATCTGACGAATGTCTTTTCCATCCAATACTGCGCCAAAAAGCTTCAAATCCGAAGGCTTTTTCCCGAAATAAGCGGCCAAGCCGGTGTAATGCACCCGAACCCTTGCCAGCGAACCCATGGTGGCCTGCACCACTTTTGGGTTATAGGCATCAACTGTCTCTTCGGAACAAACAATATCCCGGATACCAAACCAGTCCGCTGTGCGAATGATGGTGCCGAGGTTACCGGGGTTCCGGATGTCGTCCAAAGCCAGTACATAACGGTTGAGGCTGTTTATTTCAGGCAACGGATAGTCCGGCTTTTTCACTATTGCCAGTACCTCCGAAGGATTTTTTAGTGTGGAAATATTTTCCATCTGTTGCCGGGTTACGGTTTCCACCTTCAGATCAGGCAGCTCAGTATGATGCCCTGCTATCCATTCTTCCGTGGCAAACAATTGTTCCACCGACAACGAGCCGCGCACAAAATCCAACACATTTATGGTTCCCTCTGCAAGAAAACGTCCCAGTTTGCGCCGGAATTTATTTTGCTGTAACAAATGCAGCTGTTTTATTTGAGCTTTACTCAACATGATGCGAAGATAGGAAACAAAAAAGCCCTTTCCGCAACAGGAAAGGGCTTTTTTTTAAAATGCTTTAAAGTTTATTCTGCTTTTACATCCAATGCCAGTTCAACGACAATGTCTTTGTGCAATTTGATGGTAGCTTTATACTCGCCCACCTCTTTGATGGCTTCCCCGACGATTTCAATTTTCTTCCGGTCAACTTCCAGATTTTTCTGGACTTTGATGGCATCGGCAATCATAATATTATTTACCGAACCGAAAATTTTACCTTTCGTACTGGCTTTTACGCCGATAGTCAGCTGAACACCTTCCAGTACTTTGGCCAGACTTTCAGCTTCTTTTCTGATTTTTTCCTCTTTGTAAGCCTGTTGTTTTTTCACCTCGGCAACCACTTTTTTGGCAGATGTGGTGGCAACAATAGCCATCCCTTTAGGAATCAAAAAGTTGCGGGCATAACCATCTTTCACGGTAGTAAGGTCATTCTTAAACCCCAGACCTGTAATATCTTGTTTTAAAATAATCTCCATTGTAATTTCCTCCCTTTTATTTTAATAAGTCAGCAACATAAGGCATCAAAGCAAGGTGACGGGCTCTCTTGACAGCCTTGGCCACTTTTCTCTGGTATTTTGTCGAAGTACCCGTAATGCGGCGGGGCAGTATTTTGCCTTGTTCGTTAACAAAACGGAGCAAAAAGTCAGCATCTTTATAGTCAATATATTTGATGCGATTTTTCTTGAACCGGCAGTATTTTTTCTTGGTCGTATCTACTGCAATCGGTGTTAAATATCTGATATCTGAATTCTGTGCCATGATTTTATTTTTTAAGTTTAAGTGGAGAATAGATTAGGCTTTCTTTTCGTCGGTTTCCGCCTTTTTGCTGTCAGCAAACTTCTTCCGCCGTTTTTCCGAGTAAGCAATCGCATGTTTATCAAGCTTCACGGTCAAAAAACGCATTACTCTCTCGTCGCGTTTCAACAACACTTCCAGCTTCTCGATATACGAGCCATCTACTCTGTATTCAAACAGATTATAAAATCCTGTCGATTTTTTTTGAATGGGATACGCCAGTTTGCGCATGCCCCAGTTCTCACGATTTACCATCTCACCGCCGTTGTCCGTGATGAGCTTTTCGTAAGTCTTTACCGTCTCCTTTACCTGATCCTCAGATAAAACGGGAGTTAAAATGAAAACGGTTTCATACTGATTTACCATCTTTTTGTTAATTTGTTTATAATTAAATAATTAAATTTTGGAGTGCAAAAGTAGAAAATTTTTTCTTATAAGCCGTGGTTATCAAATAAATAATGTTTTTTTATTTTTGGGCGGCCTTCCCACAGGCTTGCACGGGCTGTTCGCTTTTAGTCCTCGCATCACAGCGGTGTCGGCTATGGCATTTTCAGGGGCTTCCTGCGGTCGCCCTGCCTCTGCCAGCCTCCATTCCGCTTTGTTGCTGCGGGCTAACCGCTGCCATCCCTGCCGCAACGTCTCCGGTACTAATGGTTCAGGCGTCCGTCTGGATACTAATGGTTCAGGTGTCCATCTGGATACTAATGGTTCAGGCGTCCGCCTGGATGCTAATGGTTCAGGCGTCCGCTTGGATGCTAATGGTTCAGGCGTCCGCTTGGATGCTAATGGTTCAGGCGTCCGCCTGGACCAGTTTATTCCCAATCATTATTTCTGCAATAAATTCCGCCGCTTTTCCATCACCAAACAGATTAGGAAATTTCAATGTTTCTCCAACCTTCTGAAAGTAGGTAAAAGCATCTGTTATTTTACTTTTGTCCGCATTCACAATCAGGCCGCAGCCCTGCTTCACAATCTCTTTCCACTCAGTTTCAGAACGTAGGATAAGGGTCGGCTTTTCAAAAAAGTAAGCCTCTTTCTGTACGCCGCCCGAATCTGTGAAGATCATCTCACAACGGCTTTCCAGCATAATCATATCGAGGAAGGAAACCGGCGGGATAAGCCGGATGTTTTCTTCCTGTTGCAAATCCCTGTAAAGTTTTCTGTTGAGATTTTTATGGAGAAGTCTGGCTGTACGCGGATGCAACGGCAGTACAAGTGGTATTCGGTTTTCCTGTACAATTTCCAGAAAAGCCTTAAAAATGGCATTCAGTCGTTTCGGCTGGTCGGTATTGTTGTCGCGATGCACAGTGGCGAGGAAGAAAGGTTTTCCTTCCAACTTTAGCTCGTTCAGAATATGGCTTTTTTCTACTGCAATCTTCTTGAAAAACAGGCTGTTGTCATACATCACATCGCCACAGTGAAAAATTCCCGGATGGTCAGCAGAAAAAGGTGGCTGGTTACCTTTGTCAAATCCCTCATGGATAAGGTTTTGCAGACCGGTTTCCGTGGGCGAAAAGAGCAGGGTAGAAGCGTGGTCGGCCATAATGCGGTTGATTTCTTCAGGCATACTTTTGTTAAACGAACGTAAGCCTGCTTCGATGTGAACAATGGGAATGTGAATCTTGGAAGCGGCAATGGTTCCCGCCAGTGTTGAGTTGGTGTCGCCGTATAATACCAGATAATCGGGCTTTTCACGAAGAAGAATGGTTTCTATTCCTACAATCATGCCGGCAGTCTGTGTACCGTGGCTGCCGCTGCCAATGTTCAGGTTGTAGTCAGGTTCCGGAATGCTTAGCTCATCGATAAATACCTGCGACATGTTGGCATCGTAATGCTGTCCGGTATGAACGATAATTTCTTTAATTTCAGTGGAAAAGCTATTTTTTATCGCCCGGCTTAAAGCAGCAGCTTTAATGATTTGCGGCCGTGCGCCGATGAGGGTTACTATCTTCATTCGTTTATTTCAAATTATTATCATCCGCAAAGCTATAATAATTATCATTTCCGACAATGATGTGGTCCAGCACCGGGATTTCAAGTGCTTTTCCGGCTTCCTGAAGTTTTTTGGTGAGCCGAATGTCGTTTTCGCTTGGTTTCAGGTTGTTGGAAGGATGATTGTGTGCCAGAACAATGGAAGAGGCATTGTGATACAAAGCCAGCTTAAAGATTTTCTTGGGATCCACCACCGTTCCGGCCACGCCTCCAGTACTAATATTCAACTTACGGATGACTTTGTTTGCTCTGTCCAGCAGAACCACAAAAAAAGCCTCATAATAGTTGTCGGTGAGGTCGGGGAGGAGCAGATCGTATATATCGCGGCTGGACTTGATTTTGATTTGCTTTATTACTTTCTCCGCCACGCGGCGTTTGCCTAACTCCAGTGCAGCAATAATACTGATGGCTTTGGCTTTGCCCATTCCGCGAAAGCGGGAAAGCTCTTCGATGCTCAACTTAGAAAACTCAATGAGGTTGTTGTTCGAAGTGTCCAACATGCGTTGTGCCAGCTGCACAGCAGATTCATCATTATTTCCAGAGCCAATTAAAAGGGCTATCAGCTCGGCATTGCTCAGGGCACTTTTGCCTTTGAGCAACATTTTTTCACGCGGGCGGTCGTCTTCGGCCCATTGGTTGATGGGTTGGTTGTGGTTTTTTGTTGGCATAATGACAAAGATAGGGAAAAATGTAAGGTGAAAGGCGAAAGTAAATGGAGAATCGGGGGCGTGAAAACTGAGGAATTTAACTATAAATAACTAAAGTTTCGCACTTAATATCACAAATTGATTTTCAAAGACATACAAAAACGGGCTATTTTGTAAAGCTCGGATGCTGAGTATAATATGTTTATCCATTTTTCCCCCTTTATGCTGCTTCAAGTAATTTTTCAATTCTTGCATATGTTTTTTCATCTTCAAAAATCTTTTCCATTAGCTCGTCTTCATCAACCTGCTCAAACAGTTCGATTATCAATTTCAGCAGCTCCAGCAACAGACCCCAGAGCCGTTCACTCAAACTGATCTGTAAAATTTCTGCCTTTGCCTGCC
>JAJRQN010000155.1 GCA_024280235.1 Bacteroidota bacterium
ACTTCACCCCTTCTTGTTCAACTTCTTTTAGAATTTGAAGTTTTTCTTCTTTTGTGAATGTTCTTTTTTCTGTCATAAGCGTACAAAGTTATAGATTTCTAACTATAATCCTGTCCGACTTTCTAAGGGGCTAAAACAGTGAAAAGAATTGTAATGAAAGCATATTGGTGCGTTTGCTGGTTGAATCGACCATAAAAAGCATTGAATAAACAATACATGGTTTAGGATTTTTTTCAGCATGGAACCTGACTGAGTTTAAGAATAGTAGTCGATCGAAGAATTCAAATCTTTAAATTTACGATGAAGTTGAAGTGAGCTATAATTATAGAACGTACTACTTCCCGGCTATTATTTCTACTCATTGTTGGACATAATTATTTATCTGCTTCTGACACTTGTCTTAATGCCAAGAATGCTTCTTTTAAAGGTTGATTTACTGACGAATTTGGTTCGGCTAAAACCAGATTTTGATATTTTTCTAAAAATACGGTTCTTCGTCTATGGAAAAAATGCAGGAAATGTTTAATAAATCCAATACAGTCTAATATTGCAATTTCTACTCCTAAAATATCATAGATACTTTTTGCATAATCTTCAACTTCTCTTTCAATAGTATCAGTTGTAATGAAAATATAATTGTCTAATTTAATTTTGGATTTAGCAATTTTCTTAATAGCTATCTCAATGTCTGATTTTGTTACTCTCTTATCTTTCATTTCATAGCTTGTAACAATATTTTTATCATTTGGCAAAATCACCTCAATATCGCCAAATGCCCCTGTTTGTTCATCAGCCGCATTATGAGCCTGCAATGGCATAATGTTCTCTCCAATTATATCGGCAACAGTTTGGTAGGCAGCAGCAACAATTAAAACTGGTAATCTGCTCGAATTTTTAGATGCTAAATGTTGAGTTAACAAAGTTACAATTTGATCAGATGATAAGAAATTATCTTTATCATTTCCTTTTAAACTTTTAATTAATTGTTCTATTCTATCTGTGTTTTGATCACGTATAATAACCAGTTGGCGAATCATTTCTTTAAAAAGTTGCTCTGGTTTTATTGTTTTCTTATAAACTAAATTCAAAAGCTCAAGAGCTGTTTTGTATAATTCTGGATTTCTACCTACTAATTCAGTATCGAAAGTCATAATTGTATTTCTATTTCTGAAAGCTGGTGTTAAATAAGCTGTTGTAGAGTTACAAGGCAAATCAAATTGTTCAACAATCTTTTGAATATATTTTTCATCGTAGCTTCTACCTGAGAAAGTGCCTTTTCCAGATATTTCAGTATAAGGTTTTCTTATATCATTCTTTGGATTATCAATTTTTGCAACACAACAAGAAAGTAAAAATCGTATCGGTGCTTTAATACGAATATTACTACAAACTACATGAACTTTTTCTTTAATACTTTCGTTTTTAATAAAAGCTTGCCTGCTTTTTTCAGCTTTCTTAACATACTGATTTATAGTATCCTGTAAATTTTCCATTTAAAATAAAGTCCCGGTTATTTCATTTGTTAATTCGTAATTTGTCCATAGTAATTCTTGACGTTTATCTTTTGTAGTATGAATCGTTTTATTAGGTCCAAAATGTTTCTTCCATTTTGATAGTGGATAGAGTTCTTCCATTAAATCACATTCATAGTTTGAAATTGCAACCTTACCCTTAACACTATTTAATACTTCTGCCAACTCTATATGTTGTTTATCAGTCATTTCAAAACTATAAGCTTTATTGTCACCACGAGTAGAGTGAATATATGGCGGGTCACAATAGAAAAGTGTCGTTTCACTATCATAAAGTTTAATTACTTCAATTGCGGGTCTGTTTTCTATCTGAACTCTTAATAATCGTTCAGCAATAAAATCAAGCTTTTCAATACCACCAATATATCGGCTTATAACTCCACTCATTCCTGAACGACTTGTATTTTTACAATTCGCCCATCTACCTATTGATGCTGTTTGTGCTAATCCTGTTCTTACTTGCCGAGCTCTAACGTAAAATCTTCTTGCTCTTTCAAGAGCAGAGATACCACTTTCTATTTCACAAGCAAGAGCAAATTCTTCTCTTGAAAATGGTGTTAAAGTAATTAATTCAAGTAATTTATTTTTTTGTTCTCTTAAAACTTTAAAAAAATTAACAACCTCACCATCCAGGTCATTATACGTTTCAACGGGTGAAGGTTTTTTATTAAATAAAACAGCTCCTGAGCCTGCAAAAGGTTCGCAATAATGGTTAGTATCAGGTAGAAGTGGCAATAACCAGTCCAAATGAGAAAATTTACCTCCATACCAACCAAATGCAATCAACTTTTTACCATTCATTTTTTTAATAGGTGAAGCTATTTTTCGTTTCTTATTTAATATTTCCATATTCATATTTAATATTTTCCAAAGATAGAAAATTAAATCCTTTCTTTAGTTTTAGCATCATATAGTCACTGTTCTAATTACGCCTGACTACCACAATTCAGAATCCCCATGAGTTGTGTTTTCATCATAACGGCTACCCTTTTACGACCACATAAAAGTTTCAATCTTTCTGAAACCCGGGCAACCCTTCCAGCAGGGAAGCAACATCAGGAAATTCTACCGGCTCAGCCCCATTCCGGTGCAATCGGAACTTTCCATTTTCATATCCCGCAAAAATTCCTTTTCCGTCAGCAAAGTCATTAGTCTGAACAGAAAATCCTTTGCGCTCCAGTGCTTTCGTTAGCCATTTGGCTTGCTCACTGTCCTGTCTGACAAAAATAGTTTCACGGGTGGCATGTGCTTTTTGGTCGCTGCGAAACAGACCTTTTTCCACATCGAAACGCAACCCCGGCCGTTGAAAATACTCGCCCACTTTTCCCTGCAAAACCATATCTTCCGGAACACCCGCAAACAGCGGTCTTTGGCGATGCATTAGCCACAGCATGTCGGCATAGCGCAAACCTGTTTCCATGTCGTGGGTCGTCATCAGGATAGCTTTCCCCTGATGATGAGCCAGTTCCGAGAGTAGTTCCATAATTTCAATGCGTCCGGGCGAATCGATAAATGCCACCGGCTCATCGAGAAACAAAAAAGGGGTGTCCTGCACCAATGCTCTCGCAATGAGAACTTTCTGCCGTTCGCCATCACTCAGGTTGTAAAACAATTTCTCTTTTAATATGCCAACACCGAGCTTGTCCATAGTTCGGTTAATCAACGACAAGTCTTCTGTTTTCATCTTGCCAAAAAAAGAGGCATACGGAAACCGTCCCATGCGAACCACATCAAAAGCCGTGAGATACAAATCTGAAAACCGGTCGGTGAGCACCACTGAAACCAGCCGCGACAGTTTCTTTAAATCCAGCGACTTCAGTGTATCTTTTCCAAAATAAACTTCACCGGATAACGGATTTAGAAAGCCGGCAAGTGTCTTCAACAAAGTTGACTTTCCTGCGCCGTTGGGACCCAGCACACAGATAAGCTGACCCTTTTCCAGCGTGGCATCTATCCCCTGCTGCAAAACCACATCCGCTTTTTTCGGGGAACCATATCCGGTTGTCAGATTTTCTATATTTAATGTCATTCCCATGCTTATCCCCATTTTACATGACGACTTTTTATAATCACCCAGATAATCACCGGTGCCCCCACAAGTGAGGTTACCGCATTGATAGGCAACGAAATATCATAACCCGGAAGTTTGGCCACCAAATTACAAAACAGTGCCAGAGAAGCTCCCGTGAGAATAGTTGCCGGCAGCAGAACACCCTGCTGCGAAGTTTTAAAGAATCCACGTGCAAGATGCGGTACCGCCAACCCTAGAAACGCAATGGGGCCTGTAAAAGCCGTTCCCACAGCCACGAGAATACCGGTAACAAAAATCAAAACCCGTTGGATGCGCATAGGGTGAAAGCCGATACTGCGAGCATAATCTTCGCCCAGGAGCAAGGCGTTCAGCGGTTTCACATAAAAAAACAGGATGACCACACCGGACAAAGCTGTAAAAAGCAACAGGAACGACTGCTGAATTGTCGCTTTTGAAAAACTGCCCAGTCCCCACAGCACATAAGCATGCAGGTCTTCCGAACCGCTGAAGAACTGCAAGACACTTACCACCGCCGAAACGGCATAACCCAGCATAATACCTATAATCAGCACGGTAATGACGTTTGCGACCCGTGCTGACACAAACAGAATAATACCGAGCACAAGCAAAGCCCCTGCCAATGCGGCAAGTACTACAGTTACATTCCCCACGATAGCTACTGATGACAAATGGATGCCGAAAATACTTCCTGAAAGCAACACAAGCGCCACGCCGAGACTGGCTCCTGAACTGATGCCGAGAACCGAAGGGCCGGCCAGCGGATTTCGAAACAGTGTCTGCAGTACCAATCCGGACATGCTCAGCAAAATACCTGTGGCCAAAGCAGTTATAGCCTGTGGCATCCGGTACTGGTTCACAATGACCAATGCCGTAGCATCTGCATGAGATGTATGAAACAAAGCTTTCATCACTTCCGTCCACGGCAACATCACCGAGCCAAAACCGAGGTTTGCCACAAAAAGCACCAGCCCCAGCAGCCCCAGTATCAAAAACCACAAATTATTTCGGAAGGTCGAATGCATCATTTTCTTTTCGGCAATAAAATTAAAGTTTTTTTACTACGGAAAAGCCTTTTCAATACAGGACAAAGGAAAACAGCCCTGATTCTGCCCTCATTATTTCAGAACCCGATAAAAAACCGGCTGATAATCAGGCAATAGCTTCGGATGAAAAGCTTTAATAAAATCGGCCAGCACCCATTGCGGCTCCATGGCGCTACGTTCAAAGTAAGCTGTCTTTTTTGGGTCGCAATAAATGATATGATGCTTTCGGAAGGCGTTGAAATGGGTATAGAGTTCATTTTCATCTGCTATCTCCCGATACGAAGGCTGACTACCGAAAGTACCTATAATTCGCCAGTAATCAGTATTTTGGGCTTTCTTAAAGACAGTTTCAAAGCTTAATGGGAAGCTGGCCACATGTTTGTCGTTACACCAGAGATAGTCGGCACCGGCATCCCTGAAAATCCGGGCAATGTAACTTTTCCCACCGGCTATAAACCATTGTCCGTTAAAAAATTTATCCGAAAAAACCGAAGGGCGTTCATGCAACGTATCTGTTATCTTCTTTAAAGCAAGGTATTGTTTTTCAATGTTTTGAAAAATACTGTCCGCTTCCTTTTCTTTACCGAAAAAGAGGGCGCTGAATTTTATCCACTCGGCTCTTCCCAAAGGACTGTTTTCCGTGTAATCGAGATACGGAATAGCTGTCAGCGACGACAAAGTCCGGGGTAGTTTGAGATTTCCCTGAAAAGGAGAAAAGAAAATGGCCTGTGGTTTTTGTTGCAAAATGCGTTCAATAAAATAATGGCCGCCGGCTGCAAGCTCGGTCATTTTGCCGGCTGCAAGCGCCTTTTTCACCTGTGGATTGGAGATAAACCGTGCTTCAGAAATACCGGTTACCTTATCGAGAACATCCAGCATCTGCAAAGCATTCAGTTGCGTGGATGAAAAAACTGCCACACTGTCTAACGGTACTTTTATTTCACCTTTTGTCGGATGACTTTTTACGAGCACAAAATGTACCAGCACTTTTCCCTTCTTCCACGGGTTATAAATCACAACTTCCTGCTTCCCATTCTCATTGAAAACAGCAAAGTTTTTAGCATATTTGATGATAACTGCCGGTTTCAACACCGTGGAAACGGAATTTGTTTTCAGGTTACCGCTGCATCCGGTGAGAAATCCATAGAATACTACGACAGCAACCCATGAAAATTTCCTCATGCCGCTGCTCCTTTTTTTGCTCTTTTTTCCAGGACATACCAACCCACAATGCCGATAATCACCATTACGGGAGAAATAAGCTCTGCCTGCGTGATGTGGTGTCCCAGAATGTCGTAGGTATTATTAACGCGGATGTGCTCAATAAGAAATCTTTCTGTCCCGCTGAAAATCAAATAAATAGAAAATAGAACTCCGGATGTTTTTATTTTTTTTCGGACAGACCAGAGAATGGCAAAAATGACAACCATCATAATGGTTTCGTAAACCGATGTGGGGAAAACACCTTGTGGCAGCTGCATACAATGCGGACCGGTGCATCCCGGAATGGGAATACCTTCGTTGATAATGTTGTGAGGATAGGTGTAACTCCACAGCCAGTCGGGAAGAAAACCCAACCAATGAGGTTTTGCCAGGTGGTTCACAATGCCCCAGTCGCCATCGCCAGCCACATGACAACCAATACGGCCAATGCCATACGCAATAGCGAGTCCGGGCGCAAAACTGTCGGCCATAGGTTTCCATGGAATGCCGTGTTTTGCACCGTACCAAATTACCGCAACAGCTGCAAAAATAAGCCCGCCGTAAAAAGTAAGTCCGCTAAATGAAAATAATTCACCCAACGGATCGGCAAGGAAAGCCTGCCAGTTTTCTAATTGATCGAAAATTTTAGCACCGATAATTCCAAAAACTGCAACTACGAGAACAATCATCCATGTTTGCTCATAGGCATGCACCACAACTTCTTTCGTAACAGGCTTTTGCAACTTGTGTTTGTTTTTGTCGTACCATACATAAGCTGTAAAAAGCACACCAATCAAAAGTCCTGCCCAAATGGAACCTTCGCCCGAAAATAAAAATTGTTGCGGGTCATTGGCAAAATGCTGATAATCGGTAATGGCTGCATATGCTTTAAAAGCGAGGAAAAAACTTACGGCAAAGTTAATGAACAACTCACTCACAGAAGCCGGTTTTCCTTCCGTAATCTTCTTAGTTGTTGTCTTTAACAAACCATCTTTTTCCTTCCGGATAAATTCGAGGTAAAGCAAATAAGCGCCTACAAGAAAAGCCATCGCCACAAAAAAGCCGTAACTCATAATGGGCAGATTAATGTGGGTTCCGAAGACTGCATTAATCAAGTCGCTGATTTTAGGATACATATTGTTAACGTTTTTTCAAAAAGAATCTCATATTTCCATCGCAAATTTACACTTATTCGCTGACCACGGGAATGCGGAAAATAAACTTAACATAAATTAGCTTTTGATTTTACTGCATTTCCAATCCGATTTAAATTCAATTCTCAGTAAACCATACACGATATTCCCTAACTTTGAAACGCAAAAAAAACCCCGTTTCATGTATCTGAACTGCCATTCGTATTACAGCTTACACTATGGAACTTTTTCCATCAATTCGTTGGTGAGGAAAGCATCAACTATGGGCGTTAAAACACTCGTGCTCACCGATATTAACAACAGTTCGGGGATGGTAGATTTTGTAAGAAGCTGTTGTGAGAATGGAATAAAGCCTGTGGCAGGCATAGAGTTCCGCCTTGCGGATCGGCTGCTTTTTATTGGCTTGGCACAAAATAATGAAGGCTTTAGTGAACTGAATCATTACATCACAAAAATCAACTTTGGTGAAACGGGAATGCAGGAAAGAGCACCGGTTTTTAAAAATGTCTTTGTGATTTATCCACTGGAGAACATGCCGAAAAAATTACGGGATAACGAATTTGCCGGCATCAGGCCATCGCAGACAGGAAAGCTACTCCGGACAACGCTGCCACAGAAAAAACAGGTTATCCTCCAGCCGGTAACCTTTGAAAACGACACAGATTACTATCTCCATAAAAACCTGCGTGCCATCGACCATAACCTGTTGCTCAGCCATCTAAAATCCGGTATGTACGCCACGCCGGATGAAAGGTTCTTTTCTCCAGAAAAATTAAACCAGGCATTTGAAATTTTTCCGTTTATCATGGAGAATAGCCGTAAACTACTGGATAAATGTGAAATAGATTTTGATTTTTCCCATTCTAAAAACAAAAAGACTTTTACAGGAGATATTGCAGAAGACAAAAAACTGCTGGAGAAACTTACTTTTGATGGCTTGCAGTATCGCTATGGCAACAACGACAAAGCCAAAAAGCGGTTACAAAGCGAGTTGAACATCATCGAAACGCTGGGTTTCTCCGCTTACTTTCTTATTACCCACGATATTATTCAATACGCCTTGCAACAGGGAATATATCACGTGGGACGCGGCAGCGGAGCCAACAGTGTTGCGGCATACTGTCTGCGCATTACCGATGTTGATCCCATCGAGCTGGACCTTTATTTTGAACGGTTTATCAATCCTAAACGTAGTTCGCCACCTGATTTTGATTTGGATTTTTCATGGAAAGAACGTGAAACAATCCAGCGTTACATTTTTAACCGGTATGGAGCCGGTTATGTGGCATTGCTTGGAACCATGGTTACTTTCAAAGGGAAATCAGCTTATCGCGAGTTGGGAAAAGTACACGGCCTGCCAAAAGGTGAACTCGACAAACTGGTTGCCCATCCGGAAGCCGAAGCTGCTACCAACAGCCTTTACCGGCATGTTCACGCTCTGGCGCAAAAGCTCATAGGTTTCCCCCACCAAAGAAGTGTTCATGCCGGCGGCATCCTGATATCTGAAAAACCCCTCAGTTTTTACAGCGCCCTCGATATGCCACCCAAAGGCCTGCCCACCACGCAATGGGATATGTACGTAGCGGATAATCTGGGATTTGAGAAGCTGGACATTTTGAGCCAGCGTGGTATCGGGCACATCGAAGAAGCGGTAGGAATCATTCGCAAAAACCTTGGCATAACCATAGACATCCACCAAACGGAAATTTTTAAAAAAGATAAGAAGGTAAAAACTTTGCTTAAAAACGGGGAAACCAATGGTTGCTTTTACATAGAAAGTCCGGGTATGCGAGGTTTGCTAAAAAAGCTGCAATGCGACGATTATCTGACACTTGTGGCTGCCAGCTCCATTATCCGTCCCGGTGTTGCCGGCTCCGGCATGATGCGAGAGTACATCCGGCGTTTTCATAATCCGAATGAATTTGAATACATTCATCCCGTTATGAAAGAACAACTTAGCGAAACGTTTGGGGTGATGGTTTATCAGGAAGATGTGCTTAAAGTCTGTCACCATTTTGCCGGCCTCGATCTTGCCGATGCCGATGTGCTGCGACGTGCCATGAGCGGTAAGTTCAGAGGGAAAGAGGAACTCCGGCGTATAAAAAACAAATTTTTTAGCAACAGTGTGCAGCAAGGCCATCCGGAAAATATCATCAGAGAAGTGTGGCGACAGATAGAGAGTTTTGCAGGATACAGTTTCTCAAAAGCCCATTCGGCAAGTTATGCGGTGGAGAGTTTCCAAAGCCTTTATCTGAAAGCTCATTTCCCACTGGAATTTCAGGTGGCAGTCATTAATAATTTCGGCGGTTTTTATCACACGTGGGTCTATTTCAACGAAGCCCGCCGGCAGGGAGGCATTATCCACTTGCCATGCGTCAACCGTAGTAATGACAAAACAAATATTCGTGGAAAGAATATTTTTATAGGATTGATTCACTTGTCGGGGCTGGAGCGAAAAACAGCTGCCCGGTTGCTTTCCGAAAGGGAAAAAAATGGTCTTTTTGTAAACCTTGAGGATTTTATCCGGCGTGTACATCCTGGTTTGGAACAGCTTATCCAATTGATTCGTATCGGTGCTTTCCGGTTTACGGGTAAGTGTAAGCCGGAATTGTTGTGGGAAGCACATCTTTTGAAGAAGACAGAGCGAAAACCTCCGGTGGGGGAAGCCCTTTTTCAAACCGGACGGCGTCAATTTAAACTTCCGGTATTAACAACAACCAAGATAGAAGATGCCTATGATGAAATTGAGTTACTGGGATTTCCGGTGAGCATGACTTATTTTGACATGCTGCAAACCAAATTCCGTGGCGAAGTTAGTGCTACGGAAATGATAACCCACACAGGTCGTACCGTGCGTATGCTCGGCCTGCTCGTTACCATAAAATATGTACGCACCAAAAGAAAAGAGATGATGCATTTTGCCACTTTTCTCGACCAATATGGCGAAATGTTCGACACCACCCATTTTCCCGAAATGCTAAAAAAATATCCTTTTCGCGGACACGGTATTTACCTGCTGCTTGGCAAAGTAACGGAAGAGTTCGGCTATGCAAATCTTGAAGTGGAGAAAATGGCTAAAATGCCTCTTCGTCCCGACCCGCGGGAAAAATAACATTTCCTTCAGTAGAAAAAGTTGTGAGACTGTCTTTGATACTGCTATAAAATAAACATCCTATAAAATATTTTCTCCATCTTTTTTATTCCTACTTTTGGCATCAAATATCTTTTCCGTTGAATAATGATTAAACCAAATTTAGCATTTCTTTCCATCATCTTTTTGTTCTTTTCACCTGCGATTTTTGGGCAGCAAAAGATGGCTTACTATAGAATGAGCGGACGGATGGGGAGTCATAGTGATGTTGTAGGAAACTTTCAACGTTCCGGATCGTCCATGGAAGGCAACTACTCCTATGTTTTATATGTAAACGACAGTATGAAGCAATTGTCTCATATTGTAAAACTTCATGGAAATATCGATAAGCATAATTATCTTGTTCTAAGGCTGTTGCAGGGTGGGGACAGTACACTCACAGGATTGTTTACCGACCATCGTTTTACCGGTAGCTGGCAAGGACAGGACAGCACACTTCTGCCTTTTGTCCTTGCCGAGAATTATCCTGCAGGCAGTATACCGATGAATGTTTTCTACCTGCATTCTGACAAAGATTTTGTACCAAAAGCAAAAGGGACTCCGTCTGCAGAGATTGAGCTGATCTTACTTTATCCCAAAAGTACTCCTTCAATTTCGCAAGCAGTTTCCGATTCCGTGAAGAAATTTATTCAGAAACGATTTTTTGGACAATTCAAGCCGGGGCAGTTACCCACAATTTTATTACGCAAAAGCGAACAGAATTTTTACGACCGCTTCAGTGAAATGAACAGTCATTGGATAACCAACCATAAGCTGGGATTCAATATGGATAAGAAGGAACAGGTTTCGGTAATTTTTAACAGCAATAATCTCCTTTGCCTGCAATATAAAAAACGCGGCTATGCCGGCCGTGGAAATCCTATGGATCACATTTCGTATGATATAATTGACTTGAGAAACGGGGAACGCCTCTGCTTCAGGAACATATTTAAGCCGGGAACGAAAGCAACGCTGGATAGTCTTATTAATAAAAAAATCAGAGAGATCAATGGGCTTTCAGGACGCGCTTCTCTGAAAAACATTGGCTTTTTTTACAATCGTATTCCCATCAGCAGGGAAATGGCTTTTAGCGGTAACGGTATCGAATTGATATACAATGCATATGATATTGCACTACCCGCTCTCGGTATTCAAAAGATATTTTTGCCATTCAGTGAGATTGGCGCTTATATCAAGCCAACTTCTTTGCTCTATCCGCTAAGCCGGTAACAGGACAAAATGTTGAAGTAGGTAATTGCCATTTTCTTTGCTGGCAGGTAGCTTCATATAAAAAATCATACCATCACAAAAATATTTTAGATTATATTTGTTCAAAATATTTAAGGATGGCCACGAATAAATCCCTGCGAAATATGAACCTGCTGGAGGCAATGAATAAAATCAACCATGTTATCCGGCAAAACAGAAATGTGGAAAACACGCTGAAACTGATTGTTGAAATCTTATCAAAACAGGAACAGCTCATTCATTTTGATTTCTTCAGAATTACCTACGATGGTCAGCAATACAGCATGAAAGGTAGTGGAAATGGAGATGCGATCTTCTGCGATGAAATGTATTTCGTTACACACTCAGGGAAAAAGGGATCTCTGCATTATTGTACCCGAAAAGCAGAATCAGAAGCTGAATATGACAGCAAAAATCAGGAGTACTTTCTGAAGAGCCTTGTCAACATCATTCGACGATACCTGAACAAAAAGGAGCGGATGCAACAGCCCGTGGAGAATGATAATAAGAAGTCGGAAAAGAGAGAAGCAAATAAAGGTATCATCAGCAGCAGGTTTTTACAACGCTTCCTGAACAAAAATACACACACCCGCGATGTCTATCACGATTTAATGCCTTTTAAAGTCAGAGAGATCCTTTTGATATCAAGTCTTTACGATGCCTATGCCATTGAAAGAGAAGGCCGTTTCTCAGAGCACATGCTGGGACAATATGGTCAGCTGAATCTTACCTCCATTCCACGTATTACAGGTACATCGTCGGTTGAGCAGGCTTTCGATATTTTAAAGAGACGACATTTTGACCAAATAATTTACATGGTGGGGGTCGATAAAAAAACACCTGTCGCTGCCAGCAAACGCATCAAGGAAAAATATCCGTATATCCCCATTTTCCTTCTTTTGAACAACAACAGCGA
Source organism: Bacteroidota bacterium (assembly GCA_024280235.1). GTDB lineage: Bacteria > Bacteroidota > Bacteroidia > Bacteroidales > F082 > Sulfidibacterium. Next base: position 12,280 of record JAJRQN010000155.1, read on the forward strand.
TGTGGAATATTTCAGGAGCGAACAAATGAAATTGCGTTTTATCGATCATGTTTTTTCATGGAACGGCGACAGCAATATCTTTTTCTCAATGATTAAATTACTTGAGGACCAGATGAATGTGGAAAATGACACACGGCGTGGCAAAGTGAGGGTTATCCTGCTTGCCGAAGATTCTCCTATCTATTCCTCGCGTTACCTTTCGTTTCTGTACCGCGTGTTGATGGAGCAAACCAAACGCATTATTGATGATGTAAGCACAGACGAACTGTATAAAGTGCTGCGTATGCGTGCCCGGCCGAAAATACTGTTTGCTCCATCATTTGAAAAAGCCGTGGACATCATTGACAGATACAAGGATTATCTGTTGTGTTTGATTACAGATGTGAAATATGAACGCCACGGCAAGGTAAATGATAATGCCGGCGTTGAACTTCTTGATTATGCCCGTAAAGAGCTGAAGAACCTGCCGGTAATTATGCAATCAGCTGATCCCTCATATGCCGAAGTTGCGGAGAAATACAATTCATTATTTATTGACAAAAATTCTGAAACACTTTACGAAGATTTTCAGGATTTTATCACGAACTATCTCGGCTTTGGCGACTTTGTTTTTAAAGACAGCCATGGGAATGCCATTGCCAGTGCAGCAAATATACGCGAATTTGAACAGCAGTTGTACAACATTCCGGATGATTCGCTGCTGTTTCACGCCCGCCGCAACCACTTTTCTATGTGGCTTATGGCCCGACAGGAGATTAAAGCAGCCAACTTTATCAGCCCCAAGCAGGTGAGCGACTACAAAAACGCCACCGAATTGCGGGAGGCATTAGTCGCTATGATCAAAGAACATCGCGATGAAGCCGAAAGTGGGAATCTGATACCTTTTGAACCGGACATAACCCTGAATCCGGACAACATATACACACTGTCCGAAGGCTCTCTCGGAGGCAAAGGAAGAGGTCTGGCATTTATCAATGCGCTGATTCACAACTTCGATTTTTCGCAATATGTTTCTGACATTAACATAAGAACACCTATTACTTTTATTATTGGAACCAAAGAATTTGAGGAATTTCTTGTGAAAGGTAAGCTGAACAAACTTGCCCTTTTTGAAAAAGATTCGGAAAAAATTAAACGAGCTTTTCTCAATACGGAACTCTCGGAAGTTCTGTCGGAGAAACTGGCGGCTATCCTGCGGCGCATTAAGAACCCCATTGCAGTACGCTCGTCCAGCCTTTTTGAAGATTCGCTTACACTTCCCTTTGCCGGTATTTTTGAGACTTATATTTTGCCTAACAGTCACGAGGATTTCATCGTGCGACACAAACAACTGGGCGATGCTGTAAAACTGGTCTATGCGTCTTTATACTCCACCATTTCCAAAGATTATGTCAAAGCCATCAATTACAAACTTGAAGATGAACGCATGGCTGTGGTAATTGAAGAAGTAGTAGGACATCGGTACGAAAACCTTTATTACCCACACATTAGTGGCGTAGCGCAATCTTATAATTATTACCCATTTGCACACATGAAGCCTGAAGAAGGTTTTGCCATAGCCGCCGTGGGGCTTGGAAATTATGTGGTCGAAGGAAACCGTGCCTATCGGTTTTCACCAAAATATCCGGGAGTAGAAATTAATACACCTAAAGATCAGTTTAAAAACTCACAGGTAAATTTTTTTGCCGTTGACATGGAAAAATCAGACCTTGACCTTATGGAAGGGGAAAATGCAGGACTCACCAGTGTGGACATCAGCCTGGCAGAAGCACATGGGACGCTCAAACATTGTGCTTCTGTTTACAACCCTGATAACAACACTATTTATCCGGGAATTACCAAACAGGGACCTCGTATTATCAATTTTGCAAACATCCTGAAGTACAACTACATTCCATTGGCCAATACCCTGAGCGTTTTGCTTGAGCTGGGAAAAGAAGCGATGGGAACAGCTGTAGAAATGGAATACGCCGTTGACCTGAACAGGGACAAAGATGGGAAAGCTACTTTTTATATTTTGCAAATAAAACCACTTATCTCACAAACAGCAGATTGTGATGTGAATATGGAAAAGATAAATTCTAAAGATATCCTACTTTACACCGAAGTAGGCATGGGAAACGGCAGGATAGAGAATATTCGTGATGTGGTTTATGTGAATCCGGAAAAGTTTGACAAAACAAAAACGGAAGAGATGGGAATGGAAGCGGAGCAATTTAACATAACAATGGTACAGAATAATACACATTACATTCTTATCGGACCGGGACGATGGGGAACCCGCGACAAATGGATTGGCATTCCGGTTCGATGGGCACAAATCTCTCATGCAAAAGTTATGGTGGAAACAAGTTTGCACAATTTTCCGTTGGATGCCTCTTCAGGATCTCATTTTTTTCATAATGTTACCAGCATGAATGTTGGCTATTTTACCATCCAACCAGAAATGAACAACAGTCAGCTTAATTATGAAATTCTTGAAAAACAAGAAATTATTGAAGAGGGAAAGTACTTCCGGCATGTTCGCTTTCCCCGGCCGCTGAAAATAAAAATGGATGGGAAAAACAGGATATATGTTGTCTATCAATAGGGTGTCCTGTCCCTCGCTTCATCGACCGTAAAAGTACAGGTATCTCAACCTCCACTCCCTGCTTTTGATTCATATGCTCTGGCATGCCTCCATATATAATCTGCAGTCAGAGATGTAGCCTGCCAAATACTTTTGAAGTACACACCCTTTTTCCACTGCATATCAAAATAATATACAGGCCCACTTTTCATACGATTCAAACATATTGGATTAGATTGAATATAAATTGAAATTGTAATTTACAGATTTTCTGCAACTTGTTAAAAACAAACAATATAAAATCATTCTATCCATGCAATTTTTCTAAATTTGCGCCTCATAATCAGAGTACTAATGAAATAAAAAAGATATTATGAATAAAATAGTTGAAATGGAGTTCTTCTCGGAAAATGTTGCTAAAATTGTTCTGGAAGCTCCTGATATTGCCAACTCCCGCAAAGCAGGCCATTTTGTCATTATCAGGCTGAATGAAAAGGGAGAGAGGATTCCGTTAACCATTGCCGATGGTGATTCCGAAAAAGGCACCATCACTTTGGTTGTTCAAAAAGTGGGGGTTACCTCTGCCAAATTGCTTGCCATGAAAGCCGGAGAAGAAATACTTGATGTGGTAGGCCCGCTGGGACATCCTACTCATATCGAAAATTACGGAACTGTTCTTTGCGCCGGCGGTGGCGTGGGTGTGGCTCCAATGTTACCTATTATTAAAGCCCTGAAAGAAGCCGGAAACAAAGTCATTTCCGTTTTAGCAGGACGGACCAAAGAGCTGATTATTCTTGAAGACGAAGTAAAAAAACATTCTGATGAAGTCATCATTATGACTGATGATGGTTCTTATGGAAAAAAAGGGCTGGTAACTGCCGGCATGGAAGAAGTCATCCAGCGTGAGAAAGTAAACAAAGCCGTAGTTATTGGCCCGGCCATTATGATGAAATTTGGCAGTCTGACCACCAAAAAATACAATATTCCTACCGAAGTTAGTTTAAATACAATTATGGTGGATGGAACAGGAATGTGCGGAGCATGCCGTGTTTCTGTTGGTGGAAGAACAAAATTCGTCTGTGTTGATGGTCCCGAATTTGATGCTTTTCAGGTTGACTGGAACGAAATGATGATGCGTATGGGTGCATACAAAACACAGGAACACGAAGCTTACGAAAAATATTTAAAAACCGTTGAAACAGTTGCATAATGGAAAATATAATTGCTGAATATATCAAAGAAGGCAGATCGGATGCATGGCGTGCAGAACTACGCAAATCCATGAAAGCTAAAGAACGCACAAGTCTTGAACGCGTACAAATGCCTGAACAGGACCCTCTTGTAAGAAATAAAAATATTATTGAAGTAAACCTTGGCGTTACGGAACAAATGGCTGTTGCTGAAGCACACCGCTGCCTCGACTGTCCCCAACCAACTTGTACTGTAGGATGTCCGGTGGGCATCAACATTCCGAAATTTATTAAGAAAATTGAAACTAAAGACTTCCTCGGCGCTGCAGCCGTCATAAAAGAAACCAACGCACTTCCGGCTGTATGTGGTCGCGTTTGTCCTCAGGAGAAACAGTGTGAGCTGAGTTGCTTTTATACTGATAAGCTACATGCCACGCCCATTGCCATTGGTCACCTGGAACGCTTTGCTGCTGACTATGAAAGAAACAGCGGCAAGATGAATATTCCGGAAGTTGCCAAATCCAACGGCATCAAAGTAGCCGTGGTTGGCTCAGGCCCTTCGGGACTTGCTGCTGCCGGTGATCTCGCCAAATTTGGTTACGATGTTACCGTTTTTGAAGCATTACACGAAATTGGAGGCGTATTAAAATATGGCATTCCCGAATTCCGTCTGCCAAATGATATTGTAGATGTGGAAATCGAGAATATGCGTAAAATGGGAATTAAATTTCGCACAAACTTTATTGTTGGGAAAACAGCTTCGTTCGAAGACCTCCGGGCACAAGGCTTTCAGGCTTTCTTTGTCGGAAGTGGTGCCGGACTTCCCCGCTTTATGAACATACCGGGCGAAAATTACAACGGCATCTTCTCTTCCAACGAATATCTTACCCGCGTGAATCTTATGAAAGCGGCTCACGAGGAATATGATACACCGGTTTTAATTGGTAAAAATGTTGCTGTCATTGGTGGAGGAAACACAGCCATGGATTCTGTCCGTACATCCAAACGTTTGGGTGCCAAACGCTCCATGATTATTTATCGGAGTTCTCTTGAAGAGATGCCTGCACGAGTAGAAGAAGTACACCATGCTATGGCCGAAGAAATTGAATTTATGAACCTGCATAATCCCGTAGAATATTTTGCCGATGAAAATGGTCGCGTGAACAAAATGCGTGTACAGAAAATGAAGTTGGGTGAACCCGATGCTTCAGGACGCAGAAGACCAATCCCCATTGAAGGTTCAGAGTTTGATATTGAAGTTGATACAGTGGTTGTTGCCGTGGGCGTTTCTCCAAATCCCATTGTACCAAGCAGCCTGAAGAATCTGAAGATGACCGACTGGGGAACCATCGTTGTAAACAAAGAGACCATGCAAAGTTCGATCTCCGATATTTTTGCCGGTGGCGACATTGTTCGTGGCGGAGCAACGGTTATTCTTGCTATGGGCGATGGACGTAAGGCTGCCGTGGGTATTCATAAATATATCCAGGAAAAAATTAAAGCCAGTTAACAATGTTTTTGGAGAAAATCTCCAGCATGGAGATTTTCTCCAATTCAATTAATTTTCTTATTTTCGAAAACATAAAAAATTATATATCATGGCAGACCTAACCACAAAATATCTCGGACTTAATCTCAGAAACCCTGTCGTTATCGGAAGTTCCGGATTAACCAATTCCGTCAAAGAAATTGTAGAATTAGACAAAAACGGTGCAGGAGCTGTTGTTCTGAAATCCATTTTTGAAGAACAAATCCTGCTTCAAGCCGAGCACAGCATAAAAGAAGCCGAAGCTCACGATATGATGTACACCGAATTATCGGAAACACTCGACTATATCGATGTTCATATCAAAGAAAAAGAACTGGGAAACTACCTCTCACTTATCAGGGAAGCAAAGAGTAAGATCAGTATTCCTCTTATCGCCAGTATTAATGCGGTTACCGCACAAGAATGGACATCTTTTGCCAAACGTATTGAAGAAGCCGGCGCTGATGCCATCGAGCTGAATATCTTAATCATGCCATTCAACTTAGACAATAGCTGTGAGGAAAACGAACAGGCTTATTACAATATTCTCAAAAAAGTAAAAAGCCAGGTCAACATCCCTGTCTCCGTAAAAATAAGCCCTTATTTTTCCAATTTGGGAAAAGTTGTGAGAAACCTCGAAGCCAACGGCGCTGACGGTGTTGTTTTGTTTAACCGTTTTTCCACGCCGGATATCGACATCCAAAATATGAAAGTAACTCATGGAGACATCCTGAGCCATCCTTCCGATATGGCAAATTCATTGCGTTGGATTGCCATTTTGGCCAAACGGGTAAATATGAGCCTTGCTGCTTCTACCGGTGTCCACGATGGCGAAGCTGTTATAAAACAACTTCTGGCAGGAGCCACCGTAACTCAGGTTACTTCAGCTATTTACAAACATGGAACATCCTACATCCTGGACATTATTAAATTTGTCAATGACTGGATGGAAAGCAAAGGATTTAACTATATCGACCAGATGCGGGGAAAACTCAGTCAGGAAACTACCGAGAATCCCAATGCTTACGAGCGTATGCAGTTTATGAAATATTTCAGCGACATTAAATAATACCGTACAATAGCTCATTAAAAAAGGCTGCCTTCAGGGCGGCCTTTTTTGTTTTTGCCTTCATCCTGACAAACCCATAGACAAAGCTGACACAGAGGTAATTCTATCGGGGAAATTGAGGAAAAAAAGGATGAAAAGACAAAGGTCTTGCATCGTATGAAAGTTTTAACAAAAATTATTTTTCTTTTACTGTGAATTTGTTTACTTTTGAGCAAATGAAGATGAATCATATATAGACTTGTTACTTTGGCATATTGAGAAAAGAATACAATCAACAGACGAGATATGGATTTTGTATCTTTGGACTAAAAAAAAATAAATGATATATTGACAAAAGAAAGACTTAAAGAACAGATTGATAAATTTCCTGAAGAATTTTCAATTGATGAGCTGGTTGAAAATTTAATCTTAATTGAAAAGATTGAAACCGGAAACAAACAATCGGAGAATGGAGAAGTAATATCGGAGAGTGAAATGGAAAATAAAATTGAAAAATGGTTCGAATAAAATGGACATTTCAAGCAAAAGACGATTTGAAGAATGTTGCAGAATATATCTCAAAAGATTCTAAGCGATATGCAAAACTTCAGGTTATCAGGCTTAAGACCCGGACAAGAATATTAAAAACTCAGACTCGTTCAGGAAAGATTGTATCTGAAATCAATCGAGAAAAAATATGAGAACTAATTGAAGGAAGTTACAGAATCATTTATAAAATAGTTGAAGGTAATCAAATTGATATTTTAACAATTCATCATTCTGCAAGAGACTTGAAAAGAAGAAAAATTAAATAAATAGACAAGATAAAAACATATATAAGGCATTGGGCAACAGGTAGTTAAAATGAATGATTATGGAATTAAACAAGCTACATGGTAAGTTGAAAGTTAGGTGTTTCAAAATGCCCAATGCCTCTAATGCTCACCGGAAGTCTCCTCTAACCGTGAAGAACATATTATAAAATGAAGTATCGAAAAACATAACAACAAAATATCAAATGCCATGAAAACAACGAATTTCAAAAAAAGCATCTTTGCCGGCCTCTTAACGTTTCTGCTTTTCATTTCGTTGAGTGCAAAGGCTGATTTACCGGCAAATATCCTGTCGGACAGCACACAATATACTGCTGTACGCGGCACGGTTATCAACAGCGAAACTCATCAACCGGTAGTTTTCGCTTCCGTTTTTATCGAAGGGACTCACATGGGAACCGTTGCCAACTCCAACGGCAAATTTCTGATAAAGATACCTTTGAAATACAGTAACAAAAGACTGGGTTTCAGTAGTATAGGATATAAAACTAATTTTGTTTCCGCATCGGAACTCGACAAGATAAGTAACAAAATTTACCTTACACCAGCCATTATTCCCATTAAAGAAGTAGTTATCAGACATCTTGACCCTGTTCACCTTCTTGAAACAGCTGTGGAAAGAATACCGGAAAACTACGCTGATCAACCGGTTATGATGACAGGCTTTTACAGGTAATCTATCCGCAAGAATAAAAAGTATCTATCCGTAGCCGAAGCCGTTTTGAATATTTACAAAAGTGCTTACAAAAAAATATTCTCAACAACGACAGGGTTACCATTTACAAGGGACGCAAGGCCCAGTATGTAAAAAACAGAGATACACTGGCCGTCAAATTTGAAGGCGGTCCGCTCAGCCTCTCTTATCTCGATATCGTCAAAAATAACGGCGACATCCTTTCAAAGGATATCTATCCTTATTACAATTACCATATTGATGGTATTATAATGATGAACAACAGAGAAACCTATGTGATTAGTTTCGACCAAAAAGACACGGTACAGTTACCTCTTTTCAAAGGAAAAATCTATCTCGATGCACAGAACCTTGCCGTAGCCGGCATGGAAGTGGAAATCAGTCCCAAACATCTCGATAAAGCGCTGAAGTATGTAATCAGAAAGAAACCCGCCGGACTGAAAGCCCGGTTGCTCGGTGTGCATATCCTTGTGAGATACAGGAAGATTGGCGACAAATGGTATTTGAACTACCTTCGTAACGAAACAGATCTCAAATTTAAGTGGAAGAAGAAGCTTTTCCGCTCAGATTATACCGTTACTGCCGAAACAGCCATTACCGATATCGACACAAAACATGTGGTAAAGCAGAAATTTAACGAGCGGTTTAAACCCAACGAAATTTTTTCTGAAAAGGTGAGTAACTTTACCGATCCTAATTTCTGGGGAGCTTCCAATGTCATCGAACCCGAATCTTCCATCCAGTCTGCTTTCAAAAAAATCAGTAAAAAATTGAGAAAGAAACGGTAGAACTTTTTATTGTCTGGTGTAACCGGACATTAAACAAAACTACACAGTTTCAATAGCAGATATCACTTTGAAATCCTGAGAAACTGTTTTGTTTGAAGCCACCGTTTATGCTCCGGTCAAAATTATAGTTTAAGGATTTATGGATTCTATTATTTTTCGGCTGGCAGGAGAAAGCCAGGTCGTGTCGCCATGAGGGTTTTTCACATAAGCGGAAGAGTAGCCTGTAAATAGTATTTCAACATAAATATCGGGACAACTTCCTGTACAAGACTGAGGATTACTGGAAACAACATAGTTCCCCTTTGCATCAGTTTGGGTATGCATTTGAAAAGTATCCGGTGAAGGATGTTCGAGATATGCATCGACAGAAACGCCTTTCAACGGCAGGCCCGTGTCTTTGTCCATCACCACACCATTGCCCGATATGATTTTCTGACACGACATTAGAAAAAAAACCATCCCCACACTCAGTAGCCACAAACGAATATGCGAAAACATATGGCAAATATTTTTTCAAAAATACAAAAAGAGCAAAAGGCTTCGTCTCTTTTTCCGCTTTTTTCCTATCTTGCAAAAAAATATTTAACAGATTTAATTAAATGAAACCCACGTTATTAATACTCGCAGCCGGTATCGGTAGTCGCTATGGCGGCATAAAACAAATGGACAAAATCGGCCCTTCCGGCGAAAGTATCATCGACTATTCGGTTTTTGATGCCATCAAAGCCGGATTCGGCAAAGTTGTTTTTGTGCTCAATCCTAAAATTATAAAAGATTTCAAGGCTGTTTATGAGCCTCGTTTATCCGGGAAAATCGAAACTGCTTATGTCTTGCAGGAGATAGATAACATTCCCGCCGGCGTCAGCTTTAATCCGGAGCGGATAAAACCATGGGGAACGGGCCATGCCGTTCTCGTGGCAAAGGAAGTTGTCAATACGCCTTTTGCCGTCATCAATGCGGATGATTTTTATGGCCGGGAAGCGTTTGAAGTCATTAGCGCATTTTTATCGGAAAGAGGAAACGCCGAAACCCATTACGCCATGGTGGGTTACCAGTTGGAAAACACTCTTTCGGAAAATGGCAGCGTGTCGCGTGGTATTTGCAGCACAAAAAACAGCCTGCTCACCGATGTGGTGGAGCGTACCAAAATATACCGGACAGAAGGCAGGATTGTTTTTGAAGAAGAGGACAAAGAAAACCCTATTGATGAAAAAAGCCTGGTTTCCATGAATTTCTGGGGTTTTACACCCAAATATTTCGAGCAGTCGGAGGCCGGTTTTGCCGATTTTATCCGCGAAAACGCACAGCAGCTCAAAGCCGAGTTTTACATCCCTTATGTTGTGAACAAATTGATTACCAAAGGTGATGCCGATGTTCGGGTGCTGGAAAGCCACGACCATTGGTTTGGCGTAACTTATCAGGAAGACAAGCCCGTTACCATTGCCAAAGTGAAAGAACTGGTGCAAAATGGCGTGTATCCTGAGAACCTTTGGAAATAAAAACAATGCATCAGGTGAAGAAGATTTTACAAAGTTATTCCCAATTATTAAATTGTAAAACGCCCAAACCATTCGGAGACGGGCACATCAACGATACCTATCTTGTAGAATTGCCGGCGGGACAATTTATTCTGCAACGGGTAAACAACAAAATTTTCGATACGCCTGTACTTATTTCCAATTTGTCCTTTCTTTTTAATGCGCTTGACAAATACACGAAAACCACTGGCAAATTACTGACACCTGCTGTGTTACAAAATAAAAACGGTAATTTTCATACGTTGGACAGGCAGGGTGCAGCATGGCGTCTTATGACATTCTACCCGGGATGTCGGTCTTATGCCATTTCGCCAAATAAAGATATTTCGTACAAAGCAGCCATGGCTATGGGCAGGTTCCGGCTTTTTTGAATACACTGCCCGTCAGAAGTTTCGGAGAGACCATCAAAAGTTTTCACAACACCTCCGGAAGACTGGAAACTTTTCTGAAAATTCTGAAAACAGCCCCGGAGAAATTGAAAACTAAATCTGATGCTGAAATTGACTTTGTTGAAAAGCATCAGGATATTGCTCACGAGCTAAAACAATTGCTTGCCACCGGAAAGGTTCCGGTTCGTGTTACGCACAACGATACCAAGTTAGATAATATTTTATTTACGCCAAAAAACGGCGTTCTCGTCATTGACCTCGATACCATTATGCCGGGCTATATTATGTTCGATTACGGCGACATGGTGCGTACTTTTGTCAGCCCTGCCAAAGAAGATGAACCCGACATTTCCAAACCAGGTCTCAGACCTGAACATTTTGAAGCGCTTACAAAAGGATATCTCGAACCGCTGAAGAAACTCCTCTCCGAAATCGAAAAAGAGCATTTGTTACTTGGCGCTAAAGCTATCATTTACGAACAAACACTGCGTTTTCTCGCAGATTATCTACAGGGAAACGTCTATTACAAAACGGATTACCCTGAACACAATCTGATACGTACCCGTACACAAATCAAGTTGTTGGACGATATTTTGAAGCAGGAAGATAAGCTCTCGGAAATAATTCAACAAGCATTATAAACTCAACAACCATGAAACACTTATCTTTAAATTTTAAATATACCCGTCTGAAAAACCGGGCAGGCCCGCCTGACGGCGAGGCAGGGATATTTTTCGCTTGCGAAAAACTAAAATCCGCTCAATCCGCCTGTCCCGCCTGTTGGTACAACAGCAAGCGGGGATGATAAATAAATATATATTATTAGATAACAGTTAATTACAAAATTATAAACGCATGAAAAAGCAGGCTGCTCTTTTGTTGATTGCATTACTATCCGGTTTCAGCGGATTGTTTGCACAAAACGTATATTTTTCTAAAACGGAAATCGGTAACAGCATAAATTTTGTGCTGCAAAATAACAAAGTCCGGCAAAGCATTGTCATCAAAAACGACTACCTGTATTCAGACACACTTCAGGCCGTAAAATCATGGGCAGCAGCTTTTGGCAGGCCTGCCGGCGAGCTGATAAGCGATGCCGGCTTCTCTCTCGACGTGGTCTGGGCCGGGTTGCGTGCCCCCGGGAAAAACAACAATGCTGCCAATCCGGTAAAATTCAAGGAATCTGACTTTATCTACGACCATTATACCCTGACCGACAGTGCTAAAGGCGCAAAACAAATCAACTTGTTTTTTAAAGGGAAAAACAATCCGTTTCACTTGCAGGTCATTTATCGACTGGAGCCGGAAAAGTTTTATGCCCGGCGGAAAATTGCTGTTTCCGATCCGACACTTCATGGCCATTTTCTGGATCGTATCAATTCACGCAAGGGAAATTTTGTCTTTGAAGAAACTACCAACCATGCCCGCCAAACCGCTGACATCAGCATAGAAGGAATGCACTTTGCTTATTCCGAACAGGTTTTACTGAAAAACGGTTCAGGACACCCTTTACAAATTTTAAAAGCTGGTGGATTTGGACAACCGGTCGCTTTTGCTAATCAAAATAGCGGCGGATTTATCGGATTAGAATATCCCACAGGTACTACAAACATCAAAGTTTTGAAAAATAACCTCTTTACCATTAATAGTTTTCAATATTTTGGTCAGAGAATTGAGAGTCAGCCTATTGAAAGCAATTGGGAAGTTACGGCCATCACACCATAGCCTTATGTGAAAAAATGGTTTTTCGATTATGTGGACGACATTAGAGTGGCACCGGCAAAGCCGTATATTCTTTACAACAGCTGGTATGATCTTCGTTCTGAGGCTTATGCCAAAGTGGATAAAAACATTCCGAAAGATGCCATTATGAATGATACCAACACGCTGCGTATCATTCGCCTGTTGCGGAAAAATATGATAAAAGAGCATCACATTCCTCTTAATGCATTTGTACTGGACGATGGATGGGACAATTACGAAAGCGCCTGGGAACTAAACAAACACGAATTTCCGCATGGGCTGAAACCCATTGCTGACACGTTGGCCAAAACCAATACTTCACTGGGGCTGTGGTTTGGACCTATGGGCGGCTACTCTTTTGCCATGCGGCGCGTGAAATGGATGGGCGAACACGGTTATGAAGTTACAGGTCATAAATATGTGTATGGTTCTGCCAAACTATGCATGGCTGGCAGGAATTACAGCCGATTGTTTCAAAAACGGATTACCGGTTTTACCCGTAACGACCATGTTGGGTACTACAAATGGGACGGCATACAGTTTAGTTGTTCCAATCCCAATCACGGGCATCCCACAGGGATTTATTCGCGCCGTGCTATCATGCAATCGGTTATTGCCAAATGCAATGCTGTTCGTGCCATCAATCCCAAAGAGTATATCAACATTACCACCGGCACCTGGCTTAGCCCCTGGTGGTTGCAGTATGCTAACCAGATTTGGATGGATGCTGCCGATTATGCTTTTTCCGATGTGCCTTCCATTAACCGCCGTGATAATGCCATGACTTACCGCGATTATGCCCTCTATGATGATTTTAAAGTGCGTAATATGTGGATTCCTGTGGCCAATCTTATGACCCACGGTATCATAAAAGGTCGTTTGGAAAACATTTCAAAAGGCGGTGAACCCATGAACAGGTTTACCAACAATGCCGTATTGTATTTTGCCCGCGGTATTACCATGTGGGAGCTTTATATTTCTCCCGATATACTCACGCAAGCCGAATGGAACGTCCTCTCAAAATCTATTCAATGGGCCAGGGCAAACCAGGAAGTGATGGCAACTACTTTTATGGTCGGTGGCAATCCGGCCCAAGGCGCAACTTACGGTTATGTTCATTTCAAGGGCGACAGAGGATTGGTTGCCATACGAAATCCAAAGGTGCAAAACGACAGCATCAGGATTCAGCTAAAACCCGCTTACGGACTCAACGAAAAAGCTGCCAGCCTTGTGGTGGAACAAATTTATCCTTATCGCAGGATTTTACCCGATTTGTATTCTGCCGGCGGAATTCTTACGCTACCCTTAAATGGCTTTGAAACGGCATTGTATAACATTTATCCCATGAGCAGCACTTCACGTCCGTTACTTGCCGATGCTGTTTTCACACTGAAAACCGTTGGAAACCAAATACGTTATGA
>JAJRQN010000156.1 GCA_024280235.1 Bacteroidota bacterium
CAAAAGTATAAAAAATGTAAACATATTCATATAAATACAGCTAAATTTTTAACGTACCGGTGTAAAAGTATCATTTTTAGGCCAACGAAAGATGGGCTTTTTATCTTTCAAAACAAATTTGGGTTTGGAAAAGGGAGCCAGCCGTTCCAAAAAATCAAGTACTGCGAGAATGGGCGCACCATAAAAAAATTTCACATTGCGGTTAAAATTCCAAAGATGTTCCGTGTATGAAAGCAAAATATAAGGAATGTCGCCAATATTGTCTCCGTTTTTGTCAAACCCCTGATAATCATCCCAGTAATTATTATCCCACACATTAAATCGCGCAGTGGTTACTTCCGGAAACACCTGCGTCAGGTTATTATGAAAATAGTTGTGTTTAAAAAGATTTCCTTCCTGATTTGTATGAAAATAAACAGCCGTTCCGCAAAAAGCTATTTCATTGTGTTCGATGGTATTTTTTTGCTCCAACACATAGGGCGAAACATCAATATGGATACCTTCGGTGCAATAGATAAAACGGTTATTCAAAATCTGGTTAGAAGAGGTCTCTTTCATTCCCAATGCCATACCACTGCCAATGTGATTGCCTTCGATGAGGTTCCCTGTCATAATAGTTCGTTCACTGTACATCAGAAATACGCCTACAGAGTTATTCAGTAATACATTATTCTGAATACGATTGTTATGTGAATACATAAAATGAATACCGTAACGGTCGCCAACGCCCTTATTGCCCTGAAACAAATTCTCGGCAGAGTACCAGACAACCATATCACGGACATTATGCCAGTAATTTCCCCGGATAATATTAAACTTAGAATACCACAACCGGATGGCATCACCTTTTATTGCAATAGAGCGATTGGAAAGAGAAGTTATCTCGTTGTGAATAATCTTGTTATGGTTGCATTGCCAAATATCGATACCGAAAAGACACTCTTCAATACGGCAGTTTTCAATCACATTATAATCTCCCTTCAAACGGACACCTGAATTCATCTTGTCAAACGAACCGCCGGAATGACGTATGAGAAGATTTTTTATCTGCACACTGTCTGCATTGATAAAAACAACCGAATTTTTACCCATACCGTCAATAACTGCCTTCCCACGGCCATCAATAACGATACCATCGGTAGAAATATGTACCGGCCCGGAATAAACAGCCGGTTTCAGTAAAATGTGTGTACCCGGTTCAGCCGCATCAATAATAGGTTGCAAAGCTATTGTATCATAAGAAGCAGGAGGTTCGGTAAAAGTGGTAAGCGTACCATAACGGGGTTCCTGTGCTCTGGCAACAACAGTTACCACGAGCATTAAAAGTAATCCGGTAAAGCCGGCTTTCAGATAAAAACAAAAACCGGAAAGCCTGTTTTCCTCATTTGAAAGAAATGTTTCAGCTTTTTCCGGTTTCATGGATTCCTTATTTAATAAAATGTCTGGGTTTTGACTTTATCAATACTACAAAACCCTAAAATCAACTCTTATCTACTCTCCTTCAGATTGTTCCGCTTTACAATAATAGCAATTACGATTAAGGCGGTTACCAAAAGCGCCAAAATAAAGCCAAAATATGGATAGGACTGGGTGGTAAACTGAGCCACTTTCCCTTCACCAAATACGGTAGGCATAAAGGGTTTGATTCCCCGAAAGGCTCCTCCGCCATGCATCGACAGGTGGTGGCCATACCAATAAAGATAATAGATATAGACCACGAGAAAATAGAAAGGTAACAACGCCGAAATGATAGCCGGAATAACACATTTACGTTTGGGTGTAAACATAAAAAGTAAAACCAGTAAGACAAAAAAAGCAAAAATATAAGGAGAGGCATGCATTATCGTATCCAACACGATCAATGGTTTCGGTGTTACGTTTACCCGAATAGGTTCATTGGTTTTGGGATCAATAATCTCCTGTCCCTTTGCATCTTTTTTAGTATCGAATACATAATAGACAGGAAACTGTCTCGTTCTGTCTTCATTCACTCCCGGAACAATGTGATACATTCCGATAAAATGATTAATTGCATTCATTTCGCCAAGGCAGTCTGCACCTTGCTGACCCTGAGCCAATTCAGCGCGTTCTTTTTCACCTTTACAACCATTGTAAACACCATTGTATTTAAAATCAATACGAATTCCTCTCGGATACATTGATTTAGGATACTGAATACTTTGCAGGGCCACATGCCACATGGGAAGGAAGTAAACCACAATAATCAGGATAGCGGCAAGTGCTGCCAGCGCCTGATAGGTAGTCGTTTTTTTCATAGTTTATAGTTTTAAGCGTTATTTAGTTCCAAGCTTCTGAAAACAACCCCTAAAAAATAATAATTCAGGGATTGTTATCGAAAAATTTATTTGGTAAAAACTTGCTAATGAAGCAAACAAGAGATTATTTTGCAGCAGTAACCCCTGCTGTTTTCAACATATAGGAAACGGCATCATAAAGATCCTGATCGGAGCAGTCGGTACAGCTACCTCGTGCAGGCATTACGCCGTGTTTTCCGGTAAAACCGTTGATTGCATCGTGATGCAACTGTTTCATTCCTTTGGCAGCAATTTCTGTCCAACGTGTTTTATCTTTCAAAGCAGGTGCTCCGGCCACGCCGGTCATATGACAGGCAATACAGACTTTGTGATAAACTTTACTGCCGTTGTCAAGATTGGCAGTATAGGTTTTCCCCTCTTTTGAACTAACGGACGAAGTTGATTTTCCGTTAGTCATCATACTGTTATTCATCTGGTTTCCCATAGATGATTCACCTTTGTGATTTTTTCCATTTCCGGCACAACCTGATAAAAGAAAACTACCCATGGCCACCATAAAAATAAGAGCAAATAATTTTTTCATAGTAATAATTTTATTTTCAATAAAAACTTTGTACAAAAATATAAAAATTGGTTAAGCGATACTTAAATATTCAAATAAATTAAATATTTAAAAAAGAAGCAACAGCATTGAATAAGGCTGTTGCTTCTTTCTAAGAACTTGTTACAAAATAAAAAGGCTATTGCTTTTCCATTTGTTTCATTACCTGAGCCGATTTTGCTTTCAGATATTGGATAATTTTTCCTATATCCTGTTCAGAGACGTTCTGATTAGGCATAGCGAGTTTATATTTCTGACGCATGGCTTCAATGTCAGCCTCTTTGCGATGTTTCTCAGGATGCATAATCCACGATTTCAACCAGGCATCACTACGGCGTTTGTCAACCATGAGCAGGTCAGGGCCGTTGAATTTCTTACCGAACTTATGACAGGCAGTACAGCCGTAATTCAAAAATTCAAGTTCTCCCGGTAAGAGATTTTTCAATTCAATAGCCGAAGGTTTGAACTTCTGCATTTCGTTGTCTTTCTGGATACGTTTTGAGAAAGCAAGAACACGAGCATTATCAGCTTTTGCATTGTATTTCACAGAGAGATAGCCTTGCAACTGACGTCCGTCGGGTGAATTAATATCATCCAACATCAGAGGATACATTCCGGCTTTGTTGGCGAGGAATGCAAGTGTGGCAGTTTCTCCGGGACGCCAGTGATATTGCTTGTCGTAAGAAGCAATTTCATATACATAGTGGTCCAATTCGGACTGCCCCGTGTTGGTAAGATGAATGATCACATTTTGCCCCTGATTTACTTCCAGATTTTGAGGTGTAACCTTTCCATCATTAATCGTACCAAAGACTTCCACAGTATTTCCATATCGTTTCACATATTCCTTACCGGCTGCGGTAGCATAAGGTGCTTTTTTCAATGTTACGATATTGGTTCCCACAGGATAAGTCTGACGCGGTTTGACAATTTCATTTTTATTAATCAACACGGTGTAATGCGGTTCGCCCATAGGCAAAGGAAGATCATAAATAATCTTCATCTTCGGTCCGCTGATATCAATCAACTGGTGATTTTGCGGATGCAATGGTCCCACCGGATTGAAACGGTCGATGGAGAGTTTATCCAACTCGATAAGATATTTACCCTCAGGATGTTTCGTGTCGCCATGTGCAGAGACAAGGTGTCCAATATTGTAATTGGAAGAAACATGATCGAGCACTTTCAGTGTGATATAGTTCCATTTGGTTGTCCATGAATCCACATAAACGGAAGTATAAATAATTCCTTTTTTAGGATCAAACTGGTTGTGTAACGGGCCGAGACCAACTTCCACACTTCCGTGCAAAGCGGTTTTCAGGGCGATAATCGGAATCCCGTAGGAATCGTAGCCTTCAAAATTCTTTTCTTTCATAGCCTTTTTGATTTTAGCCCAGGAGTAAACCCATGCATGGGAATCCAGTTTACCGGCTACAATGATATAATCTCCGGTAGGATCCACATCCACACCATGAGGAGATTTTGGTTCGGGAACCAGATAAAGCAGGTTGTATTTGATGGCTTCTTTAATTGGAATCACTTTCATTCCATTTATCATCTTAAACTTTCCCTGTTTTACCAGCTCGGCAGCTTTCTTCCAGTTGGTTATATGCAGGTAATCCACATCGCGTGAAGAACAACCGGCTTCAAACGGAGGGCGTCCCTGCATATCGCCACCGATATACATTTCAGTACAGAACGAGTTGGTAAAGCCCCAACCGTAAGTCGCATTTTTCCCTGCATCGGATAAATCCTGAGTATAAGGAGGCAACTCAAAAGTAAAGGACTTCTTTTCATCAATTCTTCCCGTATTATCATTAAAGCTCCAATAGGTCAAACCACCGCGCCAGTATTTGCGAAAGTTAACATCATTCAAAGGATGATATTTGTGGTCATATGGAGCAGGATACTGCGTTGCTTCCATAATATACTCGGAGTTAGGAGTGAAGAAAGCACCACCATGGTTACTCCTGAAGAGCGGGTTATTAACAACTTGTTTCACTTCAAAATCTCTCAGGTCAACCACAAAAATTCTGGGATTGGCTTTATCGTTAATTACGAGCCATTTACCATCATAATCACCGTTTTTCTCAGAGATTCCAGGATGATGAGTATCGCCCCAAAGGATTTTTTCGTTATCAATGAAACCAGTCTTCATTAGTTTATAGGTTTCAGTGGAATACCCATAGCCGTCATAAGGCTGACGGGTAGCAGTTGGCGCATATTTTACCATACGCATTGAAGGTACAAGATAGGTAGGTAAGTTTCCTTCCTGACCACCAGAGTTAATAGCAATGTATTCATCTTGAAGATGATCCGGGGTGTAAGTTTTGGCAGCTGCCAAAACATCATCGGCGGTAAGGCCTCTGCGGGTTACCACATCGCCAAATGATTCGGCTCCTCTTGGTGCTCCAATTACCGCAGCTTTCTGTTTTTTACCACCACATCCGGTAAAAACCATGCTAAAGCCAACAAAAAGAATCACCATGAAAAGGCTTATATATTGTTTGAAATTTTTCATAATATTCATATTGAAAATTTAAAAATACGATACTTTATTTAATGCCTTCCAGTTTCTCTTTCAACAGTTTCTTGGCACGCAAACCGGAGTCAGCTGCTTTCACCTGATATTGGAAGTACTGTTCAGCCCATAAGAAAGCTTGTTTCCACTGACCTGCTTTAGCATACTTTTCGTAGTTTTTCTTCGGTACAGCAGCCTTATTCAACTGAGCTACAGCATCCACAACAAGTGCTTTCACATAGGGATAGTTTTCATAATGATTTTCTTTCAACCATTTGACGACACTATTTATAACATCCTGAGTCTGACCAATTACTTTCAGTTTGTCTTCATAGTTTTTCTTATAACCTTCCAGCTGGGCTTTGGTAAGTTGAATTTCGCCACTACCACCTGTTGACTTATAGTTCTTTGGTTTCACCATGAGGATTCCTTCCATTTCGAGGTGCAACGCCGAACAGAATTCCGTACAGTAGTAAGGGAAAGCCCCTTCGCGGTCGGCCACAAATGTTAAAGAAGCAGTTTTACCAGGTTCAAAGCTACCGTGTTTACCGTAAGTATCGATGGTAAAGCCATGGGTTTCGTCCTCAGCAAGTTCTAAGTTGGTAAGGTGAAATGTTACAATATCTCCCTGATTTACAAGAACAATTTCAGGTGTAATGTGTGAACGAATCAGGGTGCCAAAGATGTGGACACGGTTTCCTTTGCGTTCAATTTTTTCTTTACCGGCAACAGTTTTATAGGGCGAAATTTCACCTGTTCTGGAGTTGGTACCGGTGGGATAACGGATAATTGGTTTAATAACTGTACGCAAAACGCTCACCGAACCATACATATTACATTGAGGCAATGTCATAGTATAAAGGTCAGCCATTTTATCTCCGGAGATGTCAATCAAATGTTGCGCGCTGGGTCTTACAGGCCCGACACTTACAAGGTTCTTGTAGAGGACTTCTTTATCCACAACTGTCAGATAATTGGAGTGAGGTGTTTCGGACAAACCCTGAGGAACCATTAGGTATGAAGGCATGAAATCAAGCGTGATTTCATCTTCTTTTTTTAGGGTTTTGTAATTCCAACGAACAATTTTCTTCGCATCGTGAACGGAAGCATAAGCAACATCAGGTCTGTAATCGAAAGCTACATCAATCACTCCGTTACCAAAATCAACATTCCCGTGCAGAACGGTTTTGGCATCTATGACAGGAATACCGCCTTCAGCTTTTCCCGAAAATGTTTTGTTGGCCATCGCTGATTTAACTTTGGCAAAATCGAACACGTTGGCTTGATTATCAACGGTAATAAAATATTTGCCTTTGGGTGTTACCTTCAAAACGGAAGCCTTTGCCGGCAATTCAATAAAAGCTACAACTCCGGCTTTCAGGGCTTCGGCAACAGGGACTACGGCAAAGTTATTGACTTCGGTAGTTTTCATCCCGACAACCTTTTTGTAATCCACCACATAAGCATAATGCTTATTACCTTTGTCAGCAAGGCCTACAAGAAGTCCGTTACCTGCAAGTTTACCTACGTCAAAATAGCCTAATGTATATGGAGGCAACTCAAGTGTAACTGACTTTTCTTTCAAAATACGTCCGGCATGACCGGTTTTTGTAACCTTTTTTACATTATGAAAGTTCCAGAAAGTGATGCCTGATTTCAATTTTGAATTATAATCTTTTTTCAAATTGACACTACGGCTATTCCAAGTAGAAGGGAACTGGCTTGTTTGTATAACCCACTCTGTATTAGGTGTAACTGCTACTTCGGGATAACAGGAAATGAACAAGGGATGACTCAGCACCTGTTTTGTTTCAAAGTCTTCGAGGTCGAGCATGGCAATACGCGAATTGGCACCATCTGAATAAAAAAGATGTTTCCCGTCGTAATTACCGTTGGTTTCTGACAAAGCCGGAAAGCGCATATCGCCGTACCAGTCAATTTTGTCATCAAGCGAGGCTTTTTTC
>JAJRQN010000157.1 GCA_024280235.1 Bacteroidota bacterium
ACACCTATATCTTCCAATTTTTGCTCGGCGAGAGCAAATTCTCCGGGAGTAATGGTACCTTCAAGTTCTTTTTCAAACTCTTTTTGTAGCTCATCAAGTGCTTTACCTTCAAAAAATTCATTAACCAGATTAAGAATAGCAGCAATTCTTTTTGGATCAGAATTTATATGATCGTCCATACCAATCTTTGTATCCCAAACTTTTGGCGGTTCAGGTATAATCCAACCAATTTCATCTTCGCCTTTCCGTATAGCTTTCCATTCATCTTCCGTCAGCAGGCGGGCCGAAGTGGGAAGAAGAACCTTTTCTTCTTTAATGGTCATTTCATCAGCTTCACGAAGTAGAACCGGCAAAATATACTTTGCCGTTTTTTCGTCATTTTCTTCCATTGCTTTTGAAAAAGTTTTGGCAAGACTTCTGATTTCATCGTGCAGGCTCCACATCATCGAACTGGGATGATTAAAGCCATGTTTCTCAAGAAATGGAAACAGCTGATTTTCTTTTCTTAAATAATGAATGTTGAGGCTTACAAATTGTTTTGCAATAAGAGTCCAGTCAGTTTTTAAATTGGAAAAACTACTTTCCATCTCATTCAGTTGCCTAGCTCTTTCAACAAGCGTCTTAATGAGCCTGTTTTCCTCAAGAAAAGTATGAATAGGGTGTCCTTCCGGAAAAGAAGCCAAATCCTGTTGTGGGATTTTATTATTTACTATTTCAAATACTTTTCTTTCAATGCCAACATGCATTTCCGCATTGGCAAAAGCCTTCTCATCTTCCAGTTTCTGTGCAACTTCCGTAACCTCTTCGGGCGTTATTTCACTAACCTCTTTTTTAAAGACCTCTATCAATCTATCGGCCTGTTTCATTTCGTTTTTACTCAGCGAAATCATTAATTGTTTTAATAATTCTTGTTTGTCTTTCACTTTCCGGCCTCTCTGTATATTAAAATTTTAAATATGATGTTATGCGATTTTTCACTTACTCTCTTTCTCTAATTATTCCCTTTCGGCTTCCTTCAACCTGTCTCTTTCACCAAAACCCAAGTCAGGCATACCGCGTATTGATTATTTTGTATTTGTCCATAACGACAAAATGTTAAAAACAATCTGAATATCAAGTCATATTTTAGAATCAGACCTTCCCATTATTGGATTAGGCCTGCTTTATGGACGAACGCCATTTATTCATCAACCACATCCTTTACTCTTTTTGCTTTATCTTTTGTAGATAATGTTAATCTCACAATGCTATCTGCCTTTGCTTTCAGGTTATGCCGAACATTTCCTTCCAATGCCACAAGGTCGCCTTTTTGCAAATGACAGGTCTCACCACGAACATCAAAATCAATTTCTCCTTCAAATATTTCAACAATTATCGGAAATGGCGTTTGGTGGTTCTTCATCTTTTGCCCTTTCCTGAAAGTTATACGTATTTCTTTTGTGTTTTCGGTTTCTAATAATACATTGACGAAGGGTTTGTCTTCGTTGTACTCAATACTTTTAGTTAAAGATGACGTTTTCATGATTTATTTTTTTAATTAAACTCTTTCTTCAATTGTTCTACCCATTTTTTTATTCTGTCAACAGTCAGATTACTTTCGTTATCTTCATCCAGAGGCAATCCAACAAATTGCCCATCAAGCACAGCCCGGGATTCATCATATTCATAGCTATCCGTTGACACTTTTCCAACAACTTCACAGCCCTTTCCATCGAGCGCCTCATATATTAAGCCTATCGCATCAACAAACGAATCTGCATAAGCTTCCTGGTCGCCACAACCAAAAATGGCGACATTTTTTCCTTCAATGTTTGCAGATTGAATTTCTGACATAAATTCTTCAAAATCCTCTTGCAAATCACCCATTCCCCAAGTGGAAGAGCCAAAGATAAGGTTAGGAAATTGCTCTATATCACTTGCTTTTGCCTTGGCAACATCAAAAATTTGTGCTTTATCCGCGCCAAACTCTTTTTGAAGCAATTTGGCTGCATCTTCTGTGTTTCCGGTATCTGAACCGTAAAAAATTCCTACATTTTGCATAGTTTTAAACTTTTAAATTACAGGAGCAAAATTAGGTGACTGTTAGCAGCTTTACAATACCTAAACGAGGTCATTTTATGTCCAATGTCAGATATATGGTTTAAAGGCCGGTTAAGAAAGATTTACTACCTGAAAGCCTGTGCGTGATAGCTTTCCACCGTTCTCCTCAACCCTTCTTCAAGGTTGATGGCGGGAGAATATCCAAAATGGTCTTTTAATTTTTGGATACTGAAATGATAATCTCGTCCGCCATTATTAATTCGGTAAGGCGTTAAAAAAGGCTCGCTTTTAAAACCCAGCAGCCGGTGAACGGAATAATAACTTTTGGCCACAGCTATGGCCAACCCGTAAGGCAGCGATCTCTTGGGTAGCGGAACACCAAGTTGTTTTGCCAATGCTTCGTTGAATTCATGCCAGCATATATCCAATCCATCGGTGGCGAGATAAGCGTTGCCAACAGCCCCGGGTTCGGTGGCAATCAACATCATAATGTCCACAAGGTTTTCCACATAAACCGGACAGGTCTTGCTTTTACCATGATTTATTTCAGCAAACTTTCCCTTCAACAAAGCATCGATATATTTAAACAAAAAAGTCCTGTCGTTGATGCCAAACACATTGCCCGGCCGCACGGCTGTAATTTCCATTGGAGAACTTTTGGCAAAATCCCAAAGCCATTGTTCCGCCAGGAGTTTCGTTTGGGCGTAAGGAATCAGGTTTTTTGCTGGAGGGTCATCTTCTTTTACCTTTTGCTTTCCAAAACCGTGAAAAGCTACTGTGCTCACATAGATAAATCGTTCTATCCCTGCTTTTTCTGCCACCATAGCCACATTTTTTGTTCCCTGAAAGTTAATCTTATAAAAAAGCGAAAATGGCCCGTAGTCGGCAGCAAGTCCGGCTACGTGGAATACTTTCCGGACTCCCTCCATCGCCTGTTTTAATGTTTCCGGCAAGGTGATATCACCATAAAATAATTTTAGCGGCAATCCGTCTATAAACTGCAAATCGGAACTTTTACGCACCAAAACATGAACTTCAAAACCCTCTGCCAGCAATCGCCCACAAAGGTTGCTGCCAATAAAGCCATTGGCACCGGTAACCAACACCTTTTCCATCAGTGAAAATAGATTATGAACAGGTCGGTGAAAACGCCAATAGAAACATGAATCAGAAAGACATACCAGATAGAACGGCTGCGCAAGGCTATCATTCCAAACAAAATACCCACCACGATAGAACCGACAATCTCCCCTTCGGGTTTACCGATGTGCACAAGACAGGAGGAGATGGTTTCGATAAGGATGGCATTCACGGCCCCGAAACGATCTTTTAATCCGAAAAGAATAAAACCGCGAAAGAAAAATTCCCATGCCACATAATAAAACAACACGTAAGCACTCTCGTAAACAAACAGATGAGCCTGATCGGTGAGGAGACTTTTGGCCATTGGATATTCAACGCGAAGGCTCGGCATTTTGGAAGCAATGAAAATAATCGGAGCCACAAGCAACGGTATGGTTATCAGCCATCTCAGACCGTATTTCACATCGCCCCAGCCCCAGCCAAACTGTCGCAGCGAGCTTTTCATGACAAACTTCACATACAACGCAGGAAGGATAAACATCAGTACAAAAAACACCCCAAACTGCCAGTAGCGAGCTATCAGGTCGCCTTCGACCAGCGACTTAAACCTTGGAAAATATTCGTAGAAAAACTGCGGGTAGCCATGATAGCGGTACAATGTCAGCAACACCGGCGCACTCAGCAGTATCACATACACATGAATGTCGCGTTTCTCAAATTTAATTCCTTTAAACATTGTTCTATATTTTACAATATGGCCTCAGCCGGCCTTTTATCCGCTTGTCGTAAAGTCGTCCGGACACCGTTATGGCAACAATCGTCCACACAATCCCGGCAAAAACATCCACCACATAATGGAATCTGCAGTAAATCACCGCCACAAAAATCCCTAAAATCAACGGGATAAAGATAAGAAACATTTTTTTGTTGTACTTAAACATAATATACATCGTTGTCAGCGAGGTGGCAATATGCAGGCTGGGAAAAGCATCGAATTTGTTCGGCTCGAAAATATGAATAAAATCACGAATAGGGACGGCGAGAAAAATACCGTTCAGCGTCTTCGTCTGCAACTGCATGAGCGGCTCATAATAACGCGGACCCATGGCAGGAATAAAAAAATAGGTGATGTAGGCGCCGTAGTTGACGACAAGCAAAAGGAAAATACTGCGATCCAGTTCCGTAAACATTCTTTTCTTGTACAGATAGACCAAAATAAACAACGGAAAAGGATAATAAATGAAATAGACGAGATACAGCAGGTCGGTCAGCCACGGACGTACCCACTGCTCTATCCACACAGTCGGGTTGACACCGAACATTCTGAAATCAATAGCCGACAGTTCCTTGTCATAATCATGTGGATTAAAATAAGGAAGAATCATAAAGAAACTTTCAAAAATCACAAACATGAAAATCAGCGGATAGAAATCAAGGTAAATTTTACCCAACTTCCTCCAGAATGTCTTTGGAACGCCTGTTTTAAGCCATTTGCGCAAAAATACTGCCAGCCAAATAAGCGAAAAAGAAAAAGCCAACACGGCAACAGGCCATACGGAATATGGGTTTTGCGACAACGAAAAAAGATAGAAGATAAAAATGAATAGGATGAATACAGCATTCAGGATATCGATGACACCCAGCCCCTTTTTCTTAAAAAATTGCGCCATAACCTTTTGTGAGCACTGTTAGAAATCCATCGAATAAATACGATATGTTTTGTACGGGTCGGCATTAATATTTTGCAGAATACGGTTCATCATGGTATTATTTTCCAGAATCCAGCTTGCCTCAGCCTCTTCATAGCCCATTTTTTTTGCCGCTTTATAACAACGGGCATACATCACAGTATCAATACCTTTGAGGCGGTAGCCATCCACCAGGCCAAGTGTGAGCACCCTGCCCCGTGTAACCTTTTTCTTAAAATTAATCAGTTTCAGAAAATTAAAAGGAAGCAGACGGCCATTACGAATCGTTCTTGTAATCTCGTTTATGTCAGGCAGAATGGCAATAAAAGCCACCGGTTTTCCTTTGTCCTCTGCAATGTAAACAAAGTCAGGCGAAGTAACCATCTTTAGTTCCTGTGTCAGCGCCTTAAACTCTGCATCGTCCATAGGAATAAAACCCCAGTTCTTTTCCCACGCTTTGTTGTAAACGTACTGCAACTTGGGAGCTTCTTCCTTTATTTTTTTAAAATTCACCTGACGAATGATAATACCTTCCGTCTTCAGTCTGTTGTCAATATTATCAGCGAGCTTAAGATATCTCTCCGGAAAAGCATCCACCTTAAAACGATACGAAAACAAATCCATCTTTTTAGAAAATCCGGCTGCCTGAATCAACTCATTGTAATAAGGCTTATTGTGCACCATCATCACATAGGGCGGTGTATCGAAACCGTCAATAAGCGTACCACACGTGTCATTTGTAGAAGGGTTCATGGGGCCGTAAACACCATCCACACCTTTCTCTTTCAACCACCCTTTGGCCGCATCAAACAGCGCCGCGGAAACTTCTTTATCATTTACAGAATCAAAAAAGCCGAAAAAACCGTAATTTTCGTTCCAGTGTTTGACATAATACTCATTAGTGATGGCGGCAATACGTCCTGCTACTTCACCATTTTCATCAAGCGCAATAAAATATTCAGCCTCAGCATGATGGAAAAAAGGATTCTTTTTTTTGTCTAAAGTTTCCTTTTGTACAATTCGCAAATCGGGCGCATAAAGCGCATCACCCGCATAAAGTTTGTAAGGAAAACCGATAAATGCCTTTAAATCTTTCTTACTCTCGACTTTTTTAATCTTTACCATAGTATCAAATTTTTTCAAGTGTCAAATATAAATGTTTTTCTTAAAATAACACCTTTCCGGCTTTCCGCGATGCAAATTATTGTATTCATTACCCCAACATATACGTTTCCATGCTAATTTGGGAAGTAGTATTCCAATGGAAAATAAATTCTAAAATATTTGTAAATAAAAAGGAAATAATACTATTTTTGCACCCTCTTTTAGCCCAGATGGCGGAAATGGTAGACGCGCATGGTTGAGGGCCATGTTCCCGTTTTGGGAGTGCAAGTTCGATTCTTGTTCTGGGCACCGGAGAGAGTGATGAATGTTGAATGAGGAATGTTAAGCGACTAATGGTCAATGATTTTTTTAATTCATCATTCAACATTATTCATTCATCACTCCGAATGAATGCCCAAGTGGCGGAATTGGTAGACGCGCTAGTTTCAGGGACTAGTGATCGCAAGGTCGTGTAGGTTCGAGTCCTATCTTGGGCACCCTCGAAAAGTTCACATTTTCAACAAGATGTGAACTTTTTTTATACCATTTATTTTGATGATTATTTGGGGTTTGCTGAAAAGCTCAGATGTGCGTCAGATTTGGATTTTGTGAAGTGAAGATGTACCATATACTTAGAACTGAGCAGTATAAATTTTGAAATTGTGGCTATAGGGGATTTCTATCTTTAAGAATCAATATAATAATTTATACATCAATAATTTAAGCGTTTTCAGCAGCCCCTGTTTGGGCGACGGCCAGGCTATCCGCTATAGCTGTGTCGCCGGCGGCAGGTTTTGCTCCGGCGGTACGTGGGCTTCTCTCGCCCGAGACGAGATCAGCCTCCGCCCGCCGGCAAAAACCAAGCCACCGTCTTCCACAGGCTGCCGCTCCTATCCTTGTCGCAGCCAACACACAAGGCCGGCGGAAAATATTTTAGCCCTTGTAAAAACAACCTCTTCATCGAAAATACAATTTTTAACAAAAACTATGAAACGGGAAACCAGCCTCCTAAAAAAATATACCTGTCCCCTTCCCGCTTTTTTCGCCTATTTTTGCAGCCAAATTGACCAAATTGAAAAAGAAGATACCACATTTCTTCCTTGCTGTGGCTTGCATCCTCCTGTCACTGACTGCCACTGCCCAGTCGTGGACAGACTCCTTCAATTTTTCCATCACATACCGACAATTGGATCCGCATGAAAACATGGCCTCCGTTTTCAACCAGATAGCGGTAAACAACAACAAAAGTGTCTTGTCGTTGAAACTGAATCTTTCGCTGAAGGCCGTATTGTCGCTGCAAGAAACAAAGGATGGTATCCCACTCCTTCGGTATCAGGTGAAACTGCAAAAAATTTCGGGTAGCACCCGGTTTAGAAGTTTTTCCATAGACAGCCTCCTTGTACCCGAAAAAGTACTTGCCGAAATCAGGGTTTACAAAAATAACCTATTGCTTGATTCTCTCGTCCAGGTAATTTCGCTCAACCAACAGCAGATACTGCTGCCCGTTTCTTACAAAACCCCGTTGAACGAACTCTATGTTACCTTTTTTGTGAGAAAAATAATTTACACTGGCAACAACCGCCTTCGTTTTGCCCGAACGGCTGCCGAAATAAACCATTATTACGGTTACTACAGGATTATCAAAAAATTGCCGAATATTTTACACGAAAGTGCGGCACTTCACCCTCCGGCTTCACAGGTGTTCATAAATTATGTGGCACTTACGCGTCTTGTTCATTATATCCACGCCCACCATTTTCCCCAACGGTTGCATTTAGCCCGAAAAGACCCGTTGCATTTCCGGAGGAATTTTGCTGCCGTTCTGCGAAAGCAAACCCGAATGAAAACCCTGTCAGAAGAGATTCTCGACGGAAATAAACCTACACCTTTCATGGACAAAGTAGTTTTTGCCCGTACCTATGCAGGGCTATCCATGCAAGCAGTTGCCCTTGCCAAAGAGCAACAACCCTTTACAGCTGCCAGTTTTCAGGAGTATGCCCGTATTTTCCCCAACAATGGGGAAAAAGATTTCATAACCACCCTAATGCACTATTACGACCGGAACGACCCGCCTGGACGAGCCACTGTGGCGCAAGAGATTTACAAAGCTTTTATTGATGCCGCATCTTTGTATGTGCGGAAACAGTCATATGTAACTGCATTGGATTTTCTTTCCAATGCCGCCTATCTCGAACATGCTTTCACTGAAGTAAAATGTGTCCCGGGGTTCGACACACTGCTGGTACAGGCCCGCGATGGACTGGGTTCTTCGTATCTGAAAGTAGCTGTTATTGCAGTGCGCAGCGGCGATGACAGACTGGCTTCGGGATATCTGAAACGTGCTGCAAAAAGCCTGAAATATCATCACGAAACCATTCCACCGCCGAAAACTGCTGTCTGCTATACAAACACTGCGGAAGGCTTCACCAATTTTGCTGCCAGCGCAGCACAAAATAGCCATTACAGACAGGCACTCAAGCTGTTGTCAGCGGCAAACAAAGCCTGCCCCCAACTCCCTTCCTCCATTGCGTTGAAAGAGACAGTATGTACTAAAATGCTTGAGAAAAAGATGGAAATCATCAGAACATTGCTTCAACAAAACCAAACTAAAAATGCTTACAATATTTTACTGAATGCTGAGACAGAAATTCCGGCTATTTGCGGTTCACCCTCCGATTCTATCGGGAAAGAGCAGATGAAAGAAAGCGCAGGAAAAGTTTTTGATCAGTTACTCGGGAAAAGCAGAAAATTACTTACACAGGGAGACATCCGTGAGGTAATGGCTCATTTGAGAAAGGCCTCCCTCTTGCAAAACCGGTTTTTACTCCGGCCGTCCCCTTTGCTCGACAGCCTCATCGGGCACGCCATCGAGCCTTACATCCTGTCACTGACGCAGGATGCACGTCTGGAAATATGGAAAAAACATTTTCAAAAAGCGGACTCCATATACCGGCAGGCTCAAGACCTAAGCCTGCTTTACCGGATTTCTAACAACAATGATATTAGAAGCACACTCAATGCCCTCTCCGATAAAATTGAAATTGCCGGTTGCCAGTGGAAACAGGAAGAGATTTCCCGTCTGTTCACGCAGGCCAACCGTTCAATAAAAGCCTATCAAATAGATGCAGCCAGGAGTTACTTCCTGAAAGCCAAAGCGTTGCATGCCGGCATCACCTCTTGCCATCAAAACAACAAACAATTGAAAAGCACATTCGCCACTTACGAAGAGCTGTTTCGTTTTGCCGACGAATACCACCGACTCACACAGCAACTTTTCAGCAAAGGTTTTGTTGCTGTTTTACCTGGATTCGTAAAGCTGGATAAGCAATACCATGATTGGCATCTCAAAAAATTCGGACTTCCTTTTACCGGCCTGTATCCGTTTATCAAAGGCCAGCATTCTGAAAAACTCATTATGGAAGCTGTTCGATATTTCATACAGAAAAAAGAGTATGACCACGCTTTACGCTATTTGCAATTATCCGAAAATCCTGCTAAAGCAAAAACCGAACAAAAACAAATAGCCCTCGGAATGGCACATACAGAATTCACGCCTGAAAGCCGGCAGCTACAAACCCCCGCCTTTGCCTGCTTCGCCAAAACCTATCGCAAAGCCCGTTTGGCAAAAAGAAAATAAAAACAACACTTTCCCTTGTTGGTCTGGGATTTGAAATCCCGGCCATGTGAGCCTTGTGATTTGAAACTGTGGGCAAAGCTTATGTAGAACTCAGGTTTTTAGAAACATTCGGGTTGCAATCCAAAATGAACGAAGCGTAGTGTAATAGCACGCATTGCAAACGCATGCCAGCGGAGATTTACTCAAGCAACGCCAGTATCTCTTATGTGGAAAGGCTGCTTATCAGGCTTTCAGCGGATAAAATGTCTTGTGCCATTTGCAACTTTCGTTGTTGCCGGATAAAAATCTTTTCCTCAATAGTCTCCTGGGCAATCAGCTTATAAGCAATAATCTTCTTGTCCTGTCCGATGCGGTGGGCACGGTTGATGGCTTGCTTTTCGACAGCAGGGTTCCACCAGGGGTCAAGTAGCAACACATAGTCAGCAGCCGTAAGGTTAAGCCCTGTACCACCTGCTTTTAGCGAAATAAGAAAAATCCGGCAATCTGCATCATTCTGAAACCGATGTACTTTTTCCCTTCGCTCCTTCTGGTTGTCTTTTCCTGTAAGCATCACAAATGGAATCTGTCCCCTGATAAAATGTTCCGCATATAGCTGTAAATATTTAACAAAAGAGGAAAAAACCAGCACTTTATGATTCTCCTCAAGCAAGGTATTTATCAAACTTATTCCCTCCTCAAATTTTCCGGAGGAGGAGGTATATTTGTCATCCACAAGCCTGGGATGATTGGCTGCAAGCCTCAGTTTTGTAATACCTTGCAAAATGAGTATGGAGGCCTTACCCTTTCTGCCGGTTTCCATTATCTCAAAAAGTGCATTACGGGTTTTTATTCGGGTATCTTCATAAAAAGCGGCCTGCTCTTCAGTCATTTCGGCTTTTACCTGTTGTACGGTAAGTGAAGGTAAATCTTTTTCGACTTCCGCTTTGGTACGCCGGAGCATAAATGGATAAATCAGTGCCCGCAGCTTCTTAATCACCCTCTCACCATCGGCTTTCCCTGCTACCGTTATGTACTCCTTTTTAAAAAACGAAAGAGTGCCGAGTATACCCGGATTGATGAAATTCATTTGTGCCCATAAGTCAACAAGTGAGTTTTCAACCGGTGTTCCCGTAAGAACGATTCTTTGATTTGCACGACATCGCATAACTGCTTGATAAGTAAGAGAAAAAGGGTTCTTAATATATTGGCTTTCATCAAGAACCATGCTTCCAAAAGTCATACTTTCAAATTTCTCAATATGCCGTCTCAGCATGCCATAGGTTATCAGAAAAGCATCAAATCCGGAGGATTTCATCTTTTGGATAGAATACAGGTCGAGGATTTTCACGCGATATGAAGGGGCAAATTTTTCAAACTCTTCCATCCAGTTGAAGAGCAACGATTTTGGAACCACTATCAGGCTTGGATTTACGGAAACTGTTTCCGTTTCATCTTCGCCTCCTGAAAACAGATTAAGCTGTAAAGGGTTACCTTTTTCCAATTGTCTTTCGTTTGTAACACTGTCGTCTTGCAATGCCTTGTTATGCACCAAAAAGGTAATAGTTTGCAATGTCTTTCCCAGCCCCATATCATCGGCAAGGCAGGCTCCGAAGCCCAATCGTTGCAAATTTACCATCCACGAAAAGCCCTCATGCTGGTATGGGCGCAATATGCCTTTTAGCTTATCGGGAACAGGTTCGCTTTTCTTATCTCTGACATTGAGTAATTTACGGTATCTTGAAATAATCTCCTGAGGAAGTGAACCCTGTATATTTTTCAACAGGGGAAGATGAACAGTTTTTGCTATTATTTCATCTTCTTTTTCATCCGAGAATTGCAACAAATCATAATAGTCGGAAAACCAGTTTTCAGGCAAAACAGCAATCTTCCCATCGGGCAAAACATATTCATGATTACCATTCAGGATGTGTTTGCGAAAACGGACAAAAGGAATCCGAAACTCCCCGAATCTCACAACAGCATTGATACCGAAGAAGTCGGTTTTGGGCTTCAACTTACTTTTTTGAATGTCAAGATGAATCTCACCCAGATAATACACCTTATGCTTCACATCTTGCATAAGCTCAAAACCCTCATTTTTAAGCTGTTCTGTTAATTTACCAATTTCTGCTACAAAAAACTGTTTTTGCAAAGCCCCTTTGTAGTCCGTACGTGGTTTAAAAATTCCCTTAGGCAACTCCCAAAGATTTTTGGCTCTTAACAACCCGGCCATTTTTTCTTCCCAGACCATATCGCGTCTCAGACGGTGAAAAATGAAATTGTCTTGCATTTTCTCAAACTTCACAAAAGTCTGCTTTGCATTGTTGGCCAATATCTCTTTGTGTCCGTAACGAAAAGCCAGAATCATGTGATAATCTCCCGTAAAATCATTCTCAATATGAAGCAATGCCATTTTCCCGGGTTGTTCTTCAATGATTTCAAAACCAGTAGCTTTTACGCTGAACTTCTCAAGGCTTTTTCTGATAAAAGTGTTGAAATATGCCTCCTCAGCGCGTGGCTGTACCTCAATAAACTGCTTTTTAAAAAACGGAAGTAATTTTTTTCCATCGATGTCTTCAAACAGCATCAGCTTTTTCTCAACCATGACAAGGCACGGCTGAAAAGCCACAATAAAGCCTTTTTTCTCAAAAAGGTTGATTTCCCTGTTTCCGGAGCGCAAAGTCAGGTAATAACGGGTTCCCTCAATAAGTTTTTCAAAATGGAAAACAGTTTCGGTAGGAGCTGTGGATATTTCAATTTCATAATCAAAATAGACTCTTTCATAGTACGGATCACTCAAGAGGAATACTTCAACAGGTTGCTGCTGTAACAGCTTAAAAATAAATATCAGACGTCTTTCAATATAGGGGCGTATTTGGTTTTTTATTCTTTCATCGTCTGTCTTTTCCCAAAATTCTTTGACTGTAAGCCGGCGATTGTCAAAAACCCTGTTTAAAACATGTTCATCATATTCATCAATTAACTTCAAAATCTGGTTCTCAACACTTGTATATTTCTGTCCGGCTCTGTTCGTTTGCCTGACAAGATGCTTCAGTTCATAATACGTCTTCTGCTTTTCAGCAAACCGTGGTAATAATATATAGCCCAACCTTTTGTGTCTCGTTAGTAGAAGGATAAAATTCGCCATATATTTTTTCGTTAAGAAAGACGCAAAGATACCAATTGATTTATCTTTGTTGTTATTATATGCGTTGATAATTCAACCCAATATTATTCGGTAACAATCAGTAATGAAACATTATCATAATAAAATACAAACCTATAAAATGCCCATGTTAAAATTTTAAACGCACCCGTCTATCATCCGGGCAGGCAGGAGCATGATGAAAAGTCCGCTTTGCGGACGACTCAAATGTAGCCTTGGATTTCAATCCAAGGCGAAAAATAGCAAGGTATTTAACATCAATATATTACAAAAATATAAGCACATGAAACATCCATGATTGGTTTAAAACACACAGGCGAATGATTATCCCCAAAAAATAATCATCGGATTAAGCGGATTTAACGGATGTTTTTCGCTTGCGAAAAACTAAAATCCGCTTAATCTGCTTAATCCGCCTGTCCCGCCTGTTGGTACAACAGCAAGCGGGGATGACAAATATATAATGATAAATGACAGTTAATTACAAAATTATAAACACATGAAACTACTCCTTATCAGCAACTCAACCATGGCCGGAGAAGCTTATCTCGACTGGACACGTCCTCACATATCAGAATTTCTAAACCGTCACAAAGTGAAGAAAATTTGCTTTATCCCTTACGCGGGTGTCAGGATGAGCAGCGAAAGCCTGATATCATCCTATGATATTTACGCACAGCGTGTTGCAGGAGTTTTTCAGACTATGGGCATTACCGTACAAAGCATTCACAAAAGCGATAATCCGGTAGAAACAATTCGAGAGGCAAAAGCTGTTGTAGTAGGAGGCGGCAACACTTTTCATCTCGTGGCCGAAATGCAAAAGAAAAACATTATGGGAATCTTAGGTGAAAAAATACTCGGCGGAACCCCTTTCATTGGATGGAGTGCCGGTGCGAATATTGCCTCTCCTACTCTTATGACCACCAACGACATGCCCATCATCGAGCCGGCAAGCTTCAAGACGCTGGGACTTATCCCGTTTCAGATAAACCCGCACTACATCGATACAAATCCGGCAGGACACGGAGGCGAAACCAGACAGCAACGTATTTTAGAATTTATCATGGTCAATCCCGAAATGACAGTAGCCGGATTACGCGAAGGGTGCTTACTCCAACTCGAAAACAATGAACTTCGGCTCATTGGCAACAAAAGCCTGCGTGTTTTCAGAAATGGTCAGCAGCCAAAAGAATTTGTACCGGAAAGTAATCTTTCGTTTTTATTATGATAGAATCTGTTAAAGTCAAGTTACTTATTCAAACTTCTGAATTTCAGAGGCTAACGCAGCAACATTCAGGTGTAGAGCATGGGTCTTTATTGCCGCCTTTTCATAACAACCCTGACGTTCCGAAAGTTTTTTGCGTATAAACTGTGTCAGTTGCTCTCCTGTTTTCCCAACCACCAGCGGACGCTTTCGGCGGGCATGAATTAATCTGTGTGCAATAGCAGCAGGAGGCATTTCAAGGAAAACACTCAATCCGTGACGGTTAATCTCTTCTATACCATGATAATGACAAGGAGTTCCTCCTCCAGTAGATACCACAACGCCCTCCATTTCAAAAGTCTTTTCTAACCTGTCGTGCTCCAGTTTTCGAAAAAGAGGTTCATCATATTTATTGAAAAACTGGTATATCTCTATTTTAAATTTGGCTTCAAAAAAATCGTCCAGGTCCACAAAACGGTAACCCAGATGTCGGGCAAGTTTCTTCCCCAGTGTGGTCTTTCCCACACCCATAAAACCGATGAGATAAATCCGCTCTTTCATAAGATGATTCCTGCAGGTCAAAAATAAAGCCTTTTGCCGAAATTAAAACATTTTTTCGAGAATATCATTTCTCATATCAAAATGAAAAGCATCATTTAATTTTCTATTTTTGAGAAAACTATTTTCCATGAAGAGATTTTACACACAAAAAGTTTTCGGCTTTGCTTTCCTGTTGGCGATGCTCGTTCCCACAGGGCTTTTCGCACAGTACACACCTCAGCAATGGCAAAATGCCCGTCGCTGGGCCGATTCGGTTTATCACACGCTGCCTCTTGAGCAGTGCATTGGTCAGCTTATCATTACCCGTGCCAACAATCCCCACCAGCCCTACGATCAAACTTTGAATGACTATATAAAAAGGTATAATCTCGGAGGTGTCAGTTTTTTGGCCGGCGATCCTGTAAAACAGGCTCTACAAATCAATCGTTGGAATAAAATGGCTAAAACCCCGCTTTTTGTGGCTATGGATGCCGAATGGGGTGTGGGAATGCGCCTTTCGGGAACCATCAGCTATCCTTATCAGATGACCCTGGGGGCTTTCCGCGGAGACGACAGTTTGCTTTACAAGATGGGATGGCAAATCGGAAAACAATGTCAACGTTTGGGGATTCAGATTGATCTTGCTCCCGTAGTGGATGTAAACAGCAATCCGGAAAACCCGGTGATCGGCATGCGCTCTTTTGGCAGTAGTCCGCAAATGGTAGCGGAAAAAGCGTTTCAGCATGTAAAAGGAATGGAAAATGCCGGAATACTTGCCTGCGCCAAACATTTTCCCGGTCATGGCGACACTTACCAGGATTCGCACAAAACCCTGCCGCTGGTGAAGGATTCCAAAAAGAAAATAGAACAAACGGCTCTGTTGCCTTACCGCTATCTTTTTAGCCATCAGCCGGAAGTCTCGGCAGTTATGGTGGCTCATTTGAACATTCCGGCTCTGGAAAAAAGAGAAAAATCCCCTCCTCTTTGTCGCATAAGGTGGTAACCGGGCTTCTGAAAGAAAAGATGCATTTCAAAGGATTGGTGATGACCGATGCCTTGGATATGAAAGGTGTTTCGTTGCGGTACAACAACGGAGAGGCGGCTTTGATGGCCTTCCTTGCGGGAAACGACATCCTTCTTACACCCAACAGCATCCCCAATGCCGTTGCGAAAATCAAAAGAAAAGTCTTAAAAAACAAAAAAGCAGCGCAACGGCTGGAAGAGAGTTGTAAAAAAATTCTTGTTTATAAGTATCTCAGCGGAGTATCTCAACGAAAAAGTATTGATACGGCCCATCTTTTGGCCGATATAAACAAACCCGAATACAAAAACACCGCTGATAAATTGTTTTACGGAGCGGTAACCGTTGTGAAAAACAGCGGCCACCTGCTGCCGTTGCAAGACACTGTTCCTGCCACTACTGCCATAGTTATAGTGGGCGACAATCATCCGGCAACTTTTGAAAAGATATTCCGTCAATATTTTCCCGCCAAAGTGTATTACCTGAAAAAGCAGGCCTCGGAACAGGATATAAATTCTGTTTTAAAGCAACTTCCCCATTTTGACAGAGCTGTTTTTTGTGTGGTGAACACCCGCCTGTCGGCTTCCGCTCATTTTGGCATCACTTCCGGGGAAATCCAATTTCTGGAAAAGGCAGCCGGAAAAACCAATACCGTACTAAATCTCTTTGCCAGTCCGTATGCATTGAATTTTTTCAAAAATCCGGATGCATTCCGGGCCATTATCGTATCGTATCAGGATGTACCCCAAACACAAAAAGCTTCAGCAGAAATTATTACAGGAACCAGAGCGGCAACGGGCCGTCTTCCGGTGGCTGCGGGCCATTTTCCCGAAGGGACCGGTATCCGGCTTCCCAAAATAAGATTGCGTTACGGCACGCCCGAAGAGACAGGCGCCAATGTTGTCATGTTAAATAAGATAGATTCCATTGCTCTGGCAGGCATCAAAATGCACGCCTATCCGGGGTGCCAGATTCTGGCGGCCAAAAACGGAATCATCTTTTATCACAAAGCTTTTGGCTATCAAACTTATGCCGATACCGTTCCGGAAAAGATGAATTACCTGTATGACCTTGCTTCGGTAACCAAGATGCTGGCCACTACGGTCGCATTGATGAAACAAGAACAGGACAGCCTTATCGATATCAACAAAAAACTCTCCGATTATCTGCCTATGTTGCGCCATTCCAACAAAAAAGATTTGGGGTTTAAAGAGGTTTTGTCGCATCAGGCGGGACTGCAAGACTGGATTCCGTTTTATCTGAGCACGCTGAAACTCCATCTTCCCGAAAAAGAGATTCCGACAACCAATGTGTTGCATTGGATTCAGTATAAGCTGGGCAGAGAAAATCCGGACAACGTTGGGCCGGACACAACTATTTATCATCACCAAATTAGCGAATTATACACGGTAAGGGTAGCACAACACCTCTATCTGCAAAAAGATTACCATTACCATATGATGCAACAAATTCTGAATTCGCCTCTCGGAGAGAAAAAATACCAGTACAGCGGTTTGGGTTTTTATCTGTTTAAAGCCATGACCGAGCGACTCAACGAGCAACCTTTTGATCAATACCTGTATGACAACATCTATCATTGCATGGGGTTGTATCATTTGGTTTTTACCCCCAGACGTTATTTTCCTTACACGTTGACCAATCCCACGGAAGACGATACGGTTTGGCGCATGCAACAGGTTTGGGGCGATGTGCACGATATGGGAGCGACTATGCTGGGAGGCGTTTCGGGCAATGCAGGCCTTTTCGGTAATGCACATGATGTAGCTGCCGTTATGCAAATGCTTATGGATAACGGTGTTTACGATGGAAAAAGAATTCTCGACAGTGCTGTGATCAGCCGGTTCAACCATCGTTATTTTGTGGCCGACAGCAACCGGCGCGGACTGGGTTTCGACAAGCCGTTATTGCGATACATAGACCATAAATCGAACTGCAAATCGGCTTCACCGGAAAGTTTTGGCCATTCCGGCTTTACCGGTACTTATGCCTGGGCCGATCCGGAAAACGTACTGGTTTACGTGTTTTTGTCAAACCGTGTCTTTCCCGATATGCTCAATACCAAACTGGCTGATGAGGACATTCGTACCAACATTCATCAGCTGTTTTACAATGCTTTCCTGAAAAAGCCGGTCCCCCTGGTGAAGGAAAACGGTCATCCGTAAAGGTTACTGTTTTTGCTTGTCAGATTCGGAAAAATCGTATCCTATGCCTCGTTTTGTTACGGATAATGCTCCGAGATGGTAAAAAATCAGCAGCGGAATAAGTCCGAATTCCGCATAAAGTTTGAATAGTTGAAAATGAGCTACAAGCAATAACATGGCCGTCATACCGAGGATTATGACGATATCAAAAATAAGTTTTTTCTTTTTGTTGTTCATGGTTTCATATTTGATAACAAAATGGACTCCAATTCATCAGGATACCTCACCCGTTCCAGAAAAAGACCTTGTGCAGGAGCCGAATAACCTGCCCGGCGGCGGTCTTTGGCATCGATAATCGTTTCTATTTCTTCGGGTTGCATTTTTCCGCGACCGATTTCAAGCAGGGTACCCACAATGGCTCGCACCATATTTCGAAGAAAACGGTCGGCTGTTATGGAAAAAATCAGAAAGTTATTTTTTTGCTCCCAAGCGGCATGTGTGATATGGCAAATATTGGTGGCAGTTTGTGTATGCAGTTTGGAAAAGCTGGTAAAATCCTGCCGTCCGAGAAGAACATGTGAAGCCCGTTGCATGACTTCCGG
The DNA here is from genome assembly GCA_024280235.1 of Bacteroidota bacterium. Lineage (GTDB taxonomy): Bacteria > Bacteroidota > Bacteroidia > Bacteroidales > F082 > Sulfidibacterium. Next base: position 18,227 of record JAJRQN010000157.1, read on the forward strand.
ATTCAGTTTTCCGTTGTAAGACATGGCCAGTTCACGCGTGAAAGGGTCTTTTTCGGTCAGGATGTAATAGCGGTAGGTCCTGCTGACGGCATCAAAACGGGCATGGGCTCCGGAAGGCACCTCCCATACGCCATAAACGGCAATGTCTTCCGGCAAAAAACGATTTAATTTGAACACAAAATCCACAGGGGAAAGCGTAAGCTCTTTTTCCATATCCAAATGAAGATAAAATTCCCTTGCATGGACTCCGGTATCGGTGCGTCCGCATCCCACCACATTGATGGGCTGTCCGGTGAGAATACCGATTTTTTCGTTCAACTCGGCTTGCACCGTATGGGCATTTTCCTGTACCTGCCAACCGTGATAGGCTGTACCTCGATAAGCGATTTTTAAAAAGTAACAGGGCATGGCAGGTTTAAATTTCTTCGTTCAACGCTTTCCAAAGCAGGTCTTTCAATTCCGTTAATCCAAAATTTGTAACGGAGGAGATAAACACATGGGGCACGTCGGGCAACTCTTCTTCAATTTCAGCCATCAGTTCCCTGTCGAGTAAATCGGATTTGGAGACAGCCAGAATTCTTTGTTTATCTAATAACTCGGGATTATATTGTTTCAGCTCATTCAACAAAACATGAAACTCCTTTTTAATATCATCCGCATCGGCAGGAACCATAAAAAGCAATACTGAGTTGCGCTCAATATGTCGCAGAAAGCGTAGTCCCAGCCCTTTTCCTTCGTGAGCACCTTCGATAATTCCGGGAATATCGGCCATGACAAATGACTGTTGGCCGCGGTAAGCCACAATACCAAGATTGGGACGAATTGTCGTAAAAGGATAATCGGCAATTTCGGGTTTAGCAGCCGAGACCACCGAAAGCAGTGTAGATTTTCCGGCATTTGGAAAACCCACGAGACCCACATCGGCCAGCACCTTCAACTCAAAGACAATGCCGGCTTCCAGACCATCTTCACCGGGCTGGGCATAGCGAGGGGTTTGGTTGGTGGCCGACTTATAATGGTCGTTACCCTGACCCCCACGGCCGCCTTTCAGCAAGACAATCTGCTCGCCCTCTTCCATAATTTCGCCTATGACCTCCTCCGTTTCAGCATCTTTTGCTACTGTTCCCAATGGAACCTCAATGATGATATCTTCACCATCGGCACCGGTACTACGTTGTCCGCCACCGGGTTCGCCATGTCCGGCACGCAAATGACGATCAAACCGCAAATGCAATAGTGTCCACATCTGGCGATTGCCAACCATGATAATGTCGCCGCCTTTTCCACCATCACCACCATCGGGACCTCCTTTAGGGATGTATTTCTCGCGCCTGAAATGTACGGAACCCGCACCACCGTTGCCCGATTGGCAATAAATTTTTACGTAATCCACAAAATTTGATGAAGCCATAATCTGTTCAGTTTCTGAATGTGCAAAAGTAAAGCAAAAGAAGGAATAAAGGAATGTTGGATGTGAGGATGTGAGGATGTGGGGATGTGGGGATGTGAGGATGTGAGGATGTGGGGATGTGAGGATGTGAGGTTATAGAATGTTAGATGGTTGGCATGAGATTCTTCATTGCGTTTAGCTCTGAACCATTGTTAGGCAGGTATAGGCGAAAGCATTGCGTGAGAATCTGCTGAACCGGAGAGGTAGCCTGACTGTCCAACATCCGAATTCAGTCTTATCTCTTCCGGATAAGCAACAGCCCGTCTCGAATGGAAAGCATCACCTGCTCCACCCGTTTATCCTCTTTTACAAAATCATTAAACGCACGAATGCCAAGGGTCTCTTTGTCAGGTTTTCGATCGTCATACACAGCTTTTCCACCCCACAGTACATTGTCGGCCAGGATAAAACCGCCTTTTCGCAACTTCTTTAGGGCAAGTTCATAATAGTCTATATATTGTGCTTTTTCCGCATCGATAAAAATCAGGTCGAAGGTTTCATTCAGCTGTGGCACAAGCGTCAGAGCATCTCCTAATACGAAACGAATTTTATTTCCAACGCCTGACTTTTCAAAGTATCCCCGTGCAAAACTTTCAATCTCTTCATTGTTATCCAGCGTATAGAGTAATCCATCTTCAGGTAGTGCTTTGGCCATGGCTATAGCGGAATATCCCGTAAATGTCCCAATCTCCAGAATACGTTTGGGCTGTAACATATGCACCAACATCTCAAGAAATTTTCCCTGCACCTTTCCCGAAAGCATATTGGGATAGAAGGTTTTCAAATGAGTTTCGCGGTTCAATGCATCCATTAACACATCTTCATCCGATGTGTGTCTTTCAATGTATTCTGAAATTCTTTTCTCCAACATAATCAATAACAGTTTGGTTATTACCTTATTTATACAACGCTATTTTCAACGTGGTCTGTGCAAAGATAAACAGACCCTTGAAACAAGTTAACCATCCTACGAATAACAGAAGAATTACCATTTATTTACCATTCCTTTAATTCCCCTCGTTTCCCCGGTAAACCCACGGCCACAGGCGCAATCGTTTGAAAAGCTGCATTTAGAATAAATCTAAATGTTAAATTTTCAAAAAATAGTTTGCATGCAAACTAATATTACTGTATTTTTGTACGCATGCGTAATAAACCGAAGTAAGATGAAATTAAACGAAACCATTGAATTTTACATCAGAACAACCTCCCTTGCCTTATCAAGGATGTATAACTCCATTGCTGCAAAGTATGGCATTACACAAACCATTGGATACCTTTTGACTTATGTAGAACGTGAGGGCACTCCTTCTACCCGGCTGGCACAGCTATTGGGAATGAAAAACTCAAGTCTTACCCGGTTATTGAAAAAGATGGAAAAAGATGGATGTATCTACCGTAGAGTATCTCCTGAAGACAAGCGCGTGGTAAAAATCTTTTTGACGGAAAAAGGTGTTATGAGAAGAAGAATTGCAAAAAAAACAGTTCTTGATTTCAACCAAAAGCTCCTAAATAAAGTAGATGAGAAAGAAATGGCCACGTTTCTAAAAGTATTTAACATTATCAAGGAGCAGGTAAACATCGAATTAGGAGAATCTCCTTTCCCAAAACAAAAAATTGAAAAACAAATTAACAGTGAACAACTTGTTCAATAATTAATAAACCTAATCTAAATATTATGGTACGTAGAATAAAAAAAGTTGCAGTGTTGGGTTCCGGCGTTATGGGTTCCGGCATTGCTTGTCATTTTGCCAATATTGGTCTTGAGGTTTTACTCATCGATATTGTACCGCGCGAACTGACAGAAGCTGAAAAAGCAAAAGGGCTGACGATAGAAGACAAAGCAGTCAGAAACAGGATTGTCAACAATTCGTTAAATGCAGCCCTAAAATCCAAACCCTCACCCATTTACAAAAAGTCGTTTGCCAAACGGATTACCACCGGTAACTTTGACGACGACCTTCCCAAAATCAAAGATTGTGATTGGGTAATTGAGGTTGTTATCGAACGTCTTGACATCAAACAACAGGTTTTTGAGAAAGTGGACAAGATGAGAAAGCCCGGTTCGCTGGTTACCTCCAACACTTCGGGAATTTCAATCAATGATATGGCAGAAGGAAAGAGTGAAGATTTCCAAAAACATTTTTGCGGAACACACTTTTTCAATCCACCACGCTACCTGCAACTTTTCGAAATCATTCCTTCCAAATACACCGATCCGGAAGTATTGAATTTCCTTGAAGATTATGCAGGGCGATATCTCGGCAAAACAGCAGTGCTTGCCAAAGACACACCGGCGTTTATCGCCAACCGTATCGGCACATTCTCCATTATGGAGCTTTTTAATAAGGTGGAAGAATACGGACTTACCATTCCCGAAATTGACAAACTCACAGGCCCGGTCATCGGTCGCGCCAAATCGGCTACTTTCAGAACCGCCGATGTAGTAGGTCTTGACACACTGATTCATGTAGCCGATTACATTCGCGAATCCACAAAAGACGAAGCCCATGACGCTTTCAAGATTCCGGATTACCTCCAGAAAATGCTCGACAACAAATGGCTCGGCTCAAAAACCAAACAGGGATTCTTTAAAAAAGTGGTGGAAGATGGAAAGAAAAAATTCCTCACCCTTGACTTTAACACTTTGGAATACAAAGAAGAACCCCGCCCGAAATTCTCCGTACTGGAAAAAACAAAAGCCATTGACGACCTGCACAAACGCATGCCCGTATTGTTGGCCGACAAAGGTAAAGCCGGTGATTTCTACCGCGCTTCTTTCTACAGCTTATTCCGGTTTACTTCCAACCGTATTCCTGAAATAACAGAAGATATCTACAAAGTAGATGATGCCATGAATGCCGGTTTTGGATGGAAAATGGGGCCTTTTGAAACATGGGATTCCCTCGGTGTGGCCGAAACGGTAAAAGCCATGGAAGAAACAGGCAACAAACCCGCACAATGGGTTTATGATATGATGAAAGCCGGAATCACTTCTTTTTTCACAGCCAAAAATGGCCGAAAATATTATTATGACCTTAAGACCAAAGACTACAAAGAAGTTCCGGGTCAGGAGAACAAACTCTCTCTCGCCCTTCTTCGTGATACAAATGTCGTTTGGGAAAACAATGATGTAAGCATATTCGACATTGGCGATGGCGTTTTAAACGTAGAATTTCACTCAAAAATGAACACCATCGGACAAGGAACACTGGAAGGCCTGAACAAAGCAGTGGATATGGCCGAAGCCGACTACAAAGCTTTGGTGATCTCCAACGAAGGCGACCATTTCTCAGCCGGAGCCAACGTGGGCATGATTTATATGCTGGCAGTTGAGCAGGAATGGGAAGACCTGAATCTTGCCGTTCAGTGGTTTCAGAAAACCACTATGCGTTTGCGCTACTCCTCCATTCCGGTTATTGCCGCTCCTCACGGGATGGCTCTTGGTGGTGGATGCGAAGTGTGTATGCACAGCGACAAGGTCATCGCCCATGCAGAAACATACATAGGGTTGGTTGAATTTGGTGTCGGTCTGATTCCCGGCGGTGGCGGAACCAAAGAATTCGCCCTGCGTATTGGTGATGAACTCAGATCCGGCGACATTCGCACTAACCAATTCCTGAACCGTTATCTGAGTATTGGACAAGCTAAAGTTTCCACTTCGGCTTACGAGGCTTTCGATTTGGGCTATCTCCGTCCGGGTGTTGATGAAGTGATTGTGAGTCGTGCACACCAGCTGGCTTACGCCAAAAAAGTCGCCATCGAAATGGCCGACAAGGGCTATGTACAACCTGCTCCCCGGAACAACGTCAAAGTACTGGGTCGTGAAGCACTCGGCATGGTTTACGTTGGTGCAGACGGATTTAAAACAGGACATTACATGTCGGAACACGATGGACTGATTGCCGAAAAACTGGGATGGGTTATGGCCGGCGGCGAGATTTCGCAAGCGTTAACCGAAGTTTCAGAACAATACCTGCTTGATCTGGAAAGGAAAGCCTTTATGGAACTTTGTATGCAGCGCAAAACGCTGGAACGTATTAACAGCCTGATTACCAAAGGTAAAATCCTAAGAAACTAAATTAAATCATTTTTAATCAGAAAAATATAAAATCATGAATGCATATATAGTAGGTGGATATCGTTCGGCAATAGGCAAAGCTCCGCGGGGTACATTACGTTTCACACGTCCCGATGACATTGCTGTAACAGTCATCAGACACTTGTTGAATGACTTTCCACAAATTGAAAAATCAGAAATTGACGACGTTGTAGTCGGAAATGCTTTTCCCGAAGCCGAAACAGGTATGAATATGGGCCGTTTGCTTTCGCTGATGTCTATGGACACCGTGGACGTACCCGGCTCCACAATAAACAGATTCTGCGCATCCGGTATCGAATCCATTGCCATTGCTTCCGCAAAAGTAAGTGCAGGCATTGCTGATGTGATTGTTGCCGGTGGTGCCGAAACCATGTCCATGATCAACATGGGCGGATGACGTCTTGTTCCCAATCCGGAAGTAGCCAAAGCAAACCCAAACTGGTATCTCGGTATGGGCCTGACTTCTGAAATGGTTGCCCGCGAATATAATCTAAAACGTGAAGATCTCGATGCTTTTGGTGCCGATTCTTACGCCAAAGCATATAACGCCATAGACAAAGGCTATTTCAAAGATCAAATCGTTCCCGTTACCGTAAAGGATAATTATTTTGAAGATGGCGTAATGAAAACGCGTGAGAAAATTTTTGACACGGATGAATGTCCGCGCAGAGGCACTACTCTTCAGGCTCTTGGCAGATTACGCCCCGCCTTTGCTGTGGATGGCGTTTCCACTGCCGGTAACTCTTCTCAGATGTCAGATGGTGCTGCCTTCGTTCTGGTAGTTTCGGAAAAAGCCATGAAACGTTATAACCTGACACCTATTGCCCGCCTCGTGGACTACCAGGTAGCCGGTGTCGAACCTTACAAAATGGGTGTAGGCCCTACGAAAGCCATTCCTAAAGTACTCAAACATGCCGGAATGAAATTAGATGACATGGACCTTATCGAGCTAAACGAAGCTTTCGCAACACAGTCTATGGTTGTAGTTAAAGAAGTAGGCATCAATCCTGAAATTCTGAATGTGAATGGTGGAGCCATTGCCCTCGGACACCCATTGGGATGTACCGGTGCCAAACTGACCGTTCAAATCCTTAACGAGCTGAAACGCCGTAACAAAAAATACGGTATGGTTACTATGTGTATTGGTACAGGCCAGGGTGCCGCCGGTATTTTTGAAATGTTATAAAATATTATTGCACAGCAATTTTCAAGTTGCTGTGCAATTTTTTTAAATTGAATTATTCATCTATCAAATTATAAAATTATGTCAGACAAAAAAGCATTGAAAGGCGGTGAATTTCTCATCAAAGAAACAAAAGCTGCCGATATTTTCATTCCCGAAGAATTTAATGAAGAGCAACAGATGATGGCTCAGACCTGCCGCGATTTCACTGAAACGCAGGCATTACCTGCCATTGACAAGTTGGAGCATCACGATAATGAACTACTTATAAAATTAATGAAAGATGCCGGTGAACTGGGTTTGCTGGGGATTTCCGTACCGGAAGAATATGAAGGTTTTGGACAAAATTTTGTTACCTCCATGCTTACCGTGGAAGAGATGGGCAAAGGTTTTAGTTTTGCCGTTGCTTACTCAGCCCACACAGGCATTGGCACGCTTCCTATTCTTTATTTTGGAAATGAAGAGCAAAAGAAAAAATACCTGCCCAAACTGGCTTCGGGCGAATACATTGGAGCTTATGCCCTTACAGAACCAGACGCCGGCTCCGACCCGAATAATGGCAAAGCCAAAGCAACTCTCAGCGCAGATGGTAAACATTATATCCTGAATGGCAGTAAAATGTGGATTACTAACGGAGGTATTGCCGATTTGTTTATTG
>JAJRQN010000158.1 GCA_024280235.1 Bacteroidota bacterium
AAATATTGATATAATGTGTTTTGATACCATCGCCCCGGATTAAAATCCGAGACTACATTTGAGTCGTCCGCTATGCGGACTTTAATCATCCCCCTGTGTGCTTAAAATTTAAACATGAGTGTTTCATCTGTTTATAATTTTGTAATTAACTGTTATCTAATAACATATATTTATTTATCATCCCCGCTTGCTGTTGTACCAACAGGCGGGACAGGCGGATTGAGCAGCTTGCCCCGATTATTTCGGGGGATTAAGCGGATTTTAGTTTTTCGCAAGCGAAAAACATTCGTGAAATTCGTGAAATTCGTGGATTATTTTTTTGCAGAATAATCATTTTCCTGTGTGTTCCCGCTTTAAGCGGGGTCATAAATGTTTCATTTGTTTTATTGATGTTAATGATGAAAATCTGAAAATATCGTTTATTGTTTTGTTCAATTATTGGGTATCGTTGTTTAGTACAATAATATGGATTTTTAATTCCCCCCTTCCATAGGTTGATATGCTTTTACGACGAATAATAAAAACATGTACAGTTAGTTATGCAAATTTAAAAAATATTTACGGGAAACCGGCGAAATATCATCTTTTCAAAATGAATTGACACGGTTTTATGGGTTAAAAAACTCCTGTGTTTCGGCTGGAGACAGGAATACACACGAGTATGAGGACCCGCATGCGAATGCTTTACCTGTTTTGTTTCACTCTGAATCTGTGGTGCCGGCTTTGCGGTGAAAAACGGGAATGGAAGTCAAAGCTGTTGGGAAGTTATCGTTTCGGGAGGTTTGACAGGATTCGTTTCTTTTCGATAAAAGAAATCCCGCCTGACCGGACGGACGGGCAGGGAACAAGAAATTATTTTTCTCCTTGAATAAATGTTACTTGCGAAAGTTGGGTTTTTTAATTTTTTAACAGGAAACCGAACAGACAAATAGCTACTTTTGTTTATTGATTTTGCCTTTTTGTGAGAAACAGAGGATGTTATCAAAAAAACCCCGGAAAACAATGCGAAAAACGCTTCTTCTTGTTCTGCTGTCAGTTTTTATTTCTCATGCTGCTTATTCGCAGGCAATCATCGATACCTTCTCTCAACCTGTACAAAATAGTCTTACCAACGGCGAGCTGAGGGGCAGTGTTTTTGATGCCAAAACCAAAGAGCCATTGCAGTATGCAACATTATATATTTTGCAAAAGCATACCGGAACGGTTACCAACGAAAAAGGAGGTTTCCTGGTCAGCCTCTCCGGCCTGGATAAAAAGGATACCGTTCAATTTAGCTATATCGGTTATAAAACAATGAAACGGACCATCGGTACATTGGAAAAGTTTCCGGCGGTTTATCTGACAGAAGAAGTTTTTCATTTGAATGAAATGGTCGTTTTCGGACGTGCCCCTGACCCGGTATCCATTGTGAAAAATGTGGTAAAAAACAAAGAAGCCAATTACGGAAAAAATCCGGCTGTTTGGAGAACTTTTGTCCGTGTAAGAAATACCGACGATATTCACCGGCTCGTTATAAGTTACAAAAAGGGGAATATCCCCGAACTCGACCAGTCGATGATAGCCGAAGCTGAAAAAAAGATTCCGCAACACACGATTTCTTATACCGATTTTCTTGGGAATCTTTATCTGCCGGCAAATAAAGATGACACGCTCAAAATTGATCCCATTCGCTCGGTGGCGCTTAAAGAAAAAAACGGGGATGAAATGAAACAGCTGGAAAATATTTTCAGAAACCTGTTTACCGGCACCGGTCAAAAGGAATACTGGAAGATGAAAAGTGGCATTTTTGGTGGCAAATTAGAGCTTGAAAAAGAGGATACGCTTCCTGCGGCAAAAGATACCCTGGACGGGAATAAAGTAAAAACAGAATATTTTGACCGAATGCTGAATTATTACCTGAAATATCCCACCTTAAACGATAAAAAAAAGTGGGAGTTTCTTTACAACACCGGCAGGTACAAATACACGTTGGCAGGCGGAATAAGGGTCAACGGAGAGGAGGTGTATGTTATTGATTTTGTTCCGGATAACAGCGGTAAATACGAAGGCCGGCTTTATATTTCGTCCGGATCCTACGCTTTGATACGGGCCGATTATCGGTACGCTCCCCAAAAAACAGGTACCGATTTCCATCTTCTCGGGGTAGGCTATACCGAAAATGAATTTAAGGGTTCCGTTTATTTTGAAAAAAAGAAAGGACATTATGTATTGAAATATTTCTCCGAAAAGGAAGGCGTTGACGTTACTTTCGACAGAAGTCTGGCCCTGCTGAAAAAACGAAAGCGGTTTCTTTTTGATAAAACGCTGAAAGAGATAAAGGTAGGAGTTGATATGGAAATTCGTTCCGAAACATCCATCGAGTTGTTGGTATTGGACAGGAGGCCCCTTACGCCGGAACAGTTTACCGGATTTAAACAGAAAAAAGAGATGAACATTCTTTATGTTGACCAATTTAATGATAAGTTGTGGAAAGGCTTTTCCATTATAGAACCGACCCGGCAGATGCGGGAGTATAAAAAGCAGGGTGAAAACCGGTAGAAGAATTCCGGCTCGATAATTTTCCCCTGTTTTTTTATTTTTTTTCGGGATTTTTTCTGAATAATGTATTTTAGCTTCCTAAAACGTCAATAAAATATTATGGAATACAGAAAATTCGGTAAAACCGATTTGATGGTGAGTGAGATTGGCTTTGGCGCCTGGGGTATTGGTGGTCCGGCCATGGCCGGCGACACACCCATTGGCTGGGGAAAAACAGATGACCGTCAGTCGGTAGAAGCGCTGAAAACCGCCCTGGATAGGGGTATTAACTTTTTCGATACCGCCGATGTTTACGGTGTTGGCCATTCGGAGGAACTCATCGGTAAGACTTTCGGAAACCGGCAGGATGTCATCATTGCCAGCAAAGCGGGGAATAAAGTGGATGAAACCGGATTGTTTACCACC
>JAJRQN010000159.1 GCA_024280235.1 Bacteroidota bacterium
AAAAAAAGGTAAATAGTTTATTGGTTTTTTTGTTAATGGTTTTGGTGCTCCCTCTTGCGGCCCAAACAATTAAAGTCCCTAATTTCGCTGTGGCGACACATCCTTTTCTTGTCAATCAGATAACTTTCTTAAAAGATGCTTTTGTGATTGAGCTGACTATCGAAAATAAGTCGCCAAACGGTTATTTTTGTGCAAGCAAAAAAATTTACCTCCGGAATATTCGTAACAAAAAGAAGATCTTTATGACTCACTCGGAAGGTATTCCTGTTTGCCCCGATGTTTACCGCTTTAAGTGGGAAGGTGAGAAATTGACTTTTAAGTTGTTTTTTCCTAAACCGGATTCAAACATCCGTTATGTTGATGTGATAGAGAGCTGTAAATCTCATTGTTTTTCTATCTTCGGACTCATCCTTGACCCGGAGATAAATATAGCCATCAATAAGGGATACAGTGCTTTTGATAACGGCGATTTTCCGAATGCCTATAAAGATTTTAAAAAAGCAATAGATAAAAACCCTGCTTATCCATATGGCTTTTTGTATGCCAATATTATAAAAGTACTGGCAGAACAGAAAAATTATTCTACTGCTAAAAGCTGGTATATGAAATTAAAGAAAAAAGATTTTCTTGATGAGAAGGCCATATTGGAACAAATATCAAAAGAGGATTATTTCGATAAAATACACTAACAGGTTAATATCCCGTTTATTACAATCGTTTTCTGTCCGTGGTTTACTAAAGCAGGAGACTGATTTTTTCGCAACAGATGTGCCGTTTATTTTCCCCTTTTTTTTACTTTTGCACCTTCTTTATAAAGGAGAAGGAAAGGTATGGAGAAAAGGAAATTGAAGCGTGTTTTACTTTTTATCTTGTTGGTTATTATTCAATCTGGCCTTTATGCCCGGAGTGATACCGTAACTTTAAAAGAGATACAGGTTTCGACTGTGGCAAACCCGGTTGTTTTTAAAAAAATTTCCCGGCAGGTTTCCATCATTTCACAGAAGGAGATAAAAAATTTCCCGGCTACCAGTTTGAATGATGTGCTGGAGCAGGCTGGCGGGCTTGATATGCGACAGCGGGGCGCTTTTGGTATGCAGGCTGACCTGAACCTCGCGGGTGGTTCCTTTGATGAGACGCTCATTATGATAAACGGAATTCCGGTAAATGATCCTCAAACCGGACACCATAATCTCGACCAGTCATTGAACCTCAATGAGATAGCAAAAGTGGAAATTGTACGCGGTCCCTCTTCCCGCTGGTTTGGTCCCAATGCTTTTTCCGGAGCCATCAACATTATTACCAAAAAAAATCTTGGGAATAACCTGACTTTTGGTATTCGTGCCGGACAGTATGGCTTATTTTCTACTTCGTTACTTGCAGGTTATAATGCCGGCCGTGTGGAGAATCAAACTTCTGTCAGCTTTGTCAGATCAGATGGCTATCGGATAAATACCGACTTTAAAAATCTGAATATTTCCCATAACGCTTTCCTGACCCTCGGTACCACCAAACTTAATTTTCAGTTCGGCTATTCCGGAAAAGCCTTTGGAGCCAACAGCTTTTATACTGCCAGATATCCCGACCAGTTCGAAAAAATTAAAGTTATGTCAGCAGGAGTCGGCGTTCGGGGCGGAAGCAAACTGCAATACTACGGAAATATTCATTGGCGCAGGCTTTATGATCGTTTTGAGCTTTTCAGGGAAGGCAATAGCTGGTATCAAAAGCAGGGCGATTGGTTTGTAAAAGGTTCGGATAGTGCTGGTTTTCGTACACCGACAGGTTTTTTCCCCTATCAGGGGCCAAATTTTCATCGTACCGATGTGGCGGGCGCAGAGGGAAGTGTGGGCTTCCATAGTGGTTTTGGGAAAACAGCCGTTGGTATTTCGTATCAGTATGAAAATATTCTGAGTAATGTGCTGGGTGAGCCCATGGGCGATACTTTGTTTTCCATGATTGACAAGGGTGCTTTTTATAATCGCCGGAAAAGCCGGCAGCAGCTAAATGTCTTTCTGAATCAGCTTTATCAGAGAGAGAATTTTTCCATTTCGGCAGGCTTAAATGCTTTTTATAATGCCGAATATGGTGTTGCGCTGTCGCCGGGTTTTGATGTTTCCTGGTTTATCACAACGAATCTCAAATCATATCTGTCTGTCAACCGTGCCATTCGGTTACCGACATTCACTGACCTCTATTATCAGGGGCCTGACCATGTCAGTAATCCAAAGTTAAAACCTGAAAAAGTTTATGGGTTTTCGGGAGGTATACAGTATTTTCTGAAGGTTTTAACTTTTTCAGCATCTCTTTCCTATCGGATTGGCTATGATATTATTGACTGGATAAAAATGACTCCGGATACCAAATGGAAAAGTATGAATCTGACGCAAATGAATACGTTCGGGGCAGGTTTTTCAGTCGATTACACACCGGTAAAGAAGAGACATCAGTTTGTGAAACATTTACGATTGAGATACAATTACCTGCACTCTGATAAAGATGCATCCGGATTCATTTCATTGTATGCGCTGGATTATCTGCGCCATGATTTGAGCATTTATTTTCAGCATTCTATTGCTCCCGGATTATCAGCCGGATGGACGTTTTCAATACAGAAACGTAACGGAGATTATTTTGATTACTTGCAGAGTAAAAAAGTATCTTACAGTACGGTTTTCCTTTTGAATACGAAAATAATGTACCGGATATCCCATTTTACTTTTTTCGTACAGGCAAACAATCTGTTAGACCAGACATACCGCGATATTGGCAGCGTGGTTATGCCCGGAATTTGGGTAACAGGTGGCATACAGTACCATCTCTCATTAAGAAAAGAATAAAACAGGATAAAGTTCCGCTACCGAACCATGAACTTCTTCACCAGTTTTTTATTTCCGGTATTCAAAACCATGAAATACAGTCCCTGATTGAGGCCATCCAGATGAAAGTGCAGATGGTTTATTCCCTGATTGAAATCGCCTGAATAAAAAATTCTGATTTTACGCCCGGTCAAATCATAAAGGGAAATTTCACCTGCTGAAGGTTTGTTCATGTTCCATTTCACGTCAATTTGTGATGTGGCCGGATTTGGATAAACAGTAAAATTTTCTTCCGGAGTATTTTGTCTGTTTTGCTGAACACCAAGGATAAAGTCGGGTCGTGTCAGTTTTTTGGTAGTATAGAGCCTGTATTCGCCCGGTGTTAGCGTAATGGCAGCATTTGTATTGGTTACATTGATAGAATCGCCACTAAAATAATTATACCACCAGCCTGTTTTTTGGAAATTGGGTGTAATGCTTTGCTGTGTTACATCGAAATTACCCAAAATTGTTACATCCATACTTGTATCTGTCAAATGAATTTGCTTTGTTGCGCCACTCACATCAAGGCTGTAGTTTTTTGTACGGAAAACGGGTTCTGTTTCTTTCAGATGAATCAATGCAGACCAAACGCCGTACAAATGTTTTCTGTTGGGATCCTGATAATAGTCCCAGAGAATGGGTTTTTCTCCTGTGCGTCCGTTGTAATCAATGGAGATATCATATCCCAGTTCGCCAAACATCCAAATCATTTT
>JAJRQN010000160.1 GCA_024280235.1 Bacteroidota bacterium
AGCTGTTTTATCTTTCAAATTGACATTCCATATTCAATGGGAAGGGGAGGTTATGTATCTATACGAAAAGACAAAAACTTCATCCTATTCAAAATCTGCTAGTTATGTTGTTTCAGCATTTAACAAATAAACACATGAAAATACTTTTATGAAACGACTGTTTGCAGCCATAAAAGTGATACCGGATGAAAATTTTTTGAAAAGTTACGAATCTCTCCGGCATGCGTTGCAGTTGGAAAAAATCAGCTGGGTGAAACCGGAGAATTTTCATATGACTTTGAAATTTCTCGGTAAAACACCGGACGAAAAACTACCGGCTATTCAAACAGCTTTGCAAAAGGCAGCTTCCCAAACACCGCCGTTTTCCATGAATATGGAAGGTACCGGTATTTTTGGCAGTTCTTACAATCCACGTGTGATTTGGTTTGGCGTGAATGATGATATTGCCATTCGCATGTTAGGCGAAGCGGTATTGAATGAGTTACACACCGCCGGATTTCCACGCGACCGGCAGAATTTTGTACCCCATCTGACCATCGGGCGGATGAAGAAAATCGAACACAAAAAAATGTTTCAGGAAGCCATAGCAGTACACCGCCACGATTTTTTACAGGAAATTACGGTAGAAAAAATTATTCTTTACGAAAGTCTGCTGAAGCCTGCGGGTGTGGTTTACCGAAGTATAACTGAATTTCCATTAGGAAAGTAAATGGTACAAGATTTCGAAATTTTATTTTTACAGTTTGGAGATCTGATTCTCAAACTATATGAAAATTGGAAGATGTATTTTATTTTTCCCCATGCTTTTCGCGCCACTGTTTGCTGAAAGATTTATCGGCAAATTTTGGCAGCTCACGACGTGGTCCCCACACGCTGTCCACAAATATGCCGGCACCAAAATTTTTCATTTTTCCACCGGTCATGTCAAGCATTTTTCTGGAAGACAGCACTTTCGTAGATATGTTAATACTGGCTTTATCGAAATAAGTATAAAATCCGTTTTTCACGGCATCATCACGGTTTGCAAGCAACAGCTGATGGATAGGAATTTTCACAGGACATACTTCGGTACATTTTCCACAAAGCGAAGAAGCAAAACTCAAATGGTTATAAGCTTTCAAATCTTTCATATAGGGAGTGATAACCGCCCCAATAGGCCCGCTGTAGGTGGTATCGTAAGTATGCCCGCCAATATTTTTATAAACCGGACAGGCATTCAGGCAGGCACCACACCGGATACATGAAAGTGCCTGACGTTGTCGCTCTTTGGCCAACAGACGGGTACGACCGTTGTCTAACAAAATAACATACATTTTTTCCGGACCATCTTTTTCTTTTCCTTTTCGTGGCCCGCTGATAATGGAATTATAAACGGTCATATTTTGTCCTGTGCCGTGTGAAGCAAGCAAAGGCCAGAAAAGTCCCAGATTTTCAAGGCGCGGAATCAGTTTTTCGATGCCGGCAATGGCGATATGAATTTTCGGAAACGACATGGAAAGCATGGCATTTCCTTCGTTTTCGGTAAGCGCAATACTGCCTGTATCAGCAATCAGAAAATTTGCTCCGCTGATTCCCATATCGGCGTGGATAAACTTTTCACGCAACAATTTCCGGGTATAAAGCGTCAGCTCCTGTGGAGTAAGGTTTTCATCGGTATTAAATTTTCTGTGGTACAATCCGGCAATATCTTCTTTGGACATGTGCATGGCAGGCGTAACAATATGGTAAGGCCTTTGACCGGCTTGTTGCACAATAAATTCACCGAGATCTGTCTCCACCGATTCGATGTTACCCTGCGACAGAAATTTGTTAAGGTCAATTTCTTCTGTTGTCATCGACTTGGATTTCACCACCTTTTTAACTTTGTTTTCGCGCGCAATTTTCAATACGGCATTTATAGCTTCACGTGCATCGGCGGCCCAAATAACTTTTCCGCCATTTCTGGTAAAATTATCTTCAAATTCTATCAGGTATCGTTCCAGTTCGTTAATCGTTTTGTATTTGATGTAACCGGCTCTGTCGCGTGCCAAATCGAGATTAGCATAAATGGCTTTACCTTTATCCACAGCTTTATCATATCGCGAAATATTGAATTTTATCTTTTCGCGATGTACTTTGTCGAAAGCAATTTTTTCGGCCTTTTTAAGAAATATCTTTTTTTCTGCTGAACTTTTCACCACAGACTCCTTTACTTAATAATTTGACTGATTTTTTTTACACGTTGCTTATGGCGTCCACCTTCAAATGGGGTATTCAGAAAGATTTCCACCATTTTCCAGGCTTCCTCAAAGGTAACAAATCTTCCTGGAAGCGATAAGATGTTTGCATCGTTATGCATTCGTATCAGCTGTACCTGTTCTTCATTCCAACCTAATCCGGCCCGAACATTGGGATATTTATTTGCAGTCATTTGGGCACCGTTGCCACTACCACACAAAATAATACCTCTTTCAAAATCGCCTTCATTTACAGCATGAGCCATGGGATGTATAAAATCCGGATAATCAACACTTTCACCTGAATATGTACCAAAATCCTTTACCTTATAACCGGCCTCCTGCAACTTATACACAATAAAATCTTTCATCCAGTATCCACCGTGATCAGATGCCAATGCCAAAGTCTGCTTTTTTTCAACCATTGTTCATAACATTTTCCTGACAAAATTACGCAAATTTATCAGTCCTTATAGAAGAGATGATTACGAACAGGTAATATTTTTCAAAAAACTATTTTCAGAGTACCAAATATTTCATTTTCAAAAAATTAAAAATTTATCAAACATCATTGTTAATATCTGTGTAAATTTGTTGAATAAAAAATGATAAATCGAAGGTTATGAACAATGAAAAAACGGTTATTGAAAGGTTACGTTCAATATCGGATTTTTATAAAAATATATGATGCGGTTATGAACATGTATTGTGGGTAATACATAGTAAAATTTATGATATTTGTACGTTTTTAACAGGTTGTTCATAACTAACGTTAATATCTGATTTAAATTGTTTTAAGTGGTGATGAATTGTAAATTGGATGTTCATAAGAAAAGATATTTAACAATTGCAAATTTTGAAGCAAATAGTAATCACCAAAGCTAACAGACATATAAATAATAATAAGATTTTAAATTTTAATTTATTAATAAAGAGTAAATAGTTAATTAGAAAAAACATGGACTATAAAAAAGAGATAAACCGGCTAAAAAAAGAGAAAAATGCATTGATATTGGCACATTATTATCAGATTGATGAAATTCAGGATATTGCCGATTATGTTGGTGATAGTTTGGGGCTGGCACAAAAAGCCGCCGAAGCCAATGTAGATATTATAGTCTTTGCCGGCGTACATTTTATGGCCGAGGTAGCCAAAATTATTAATCCCGGTACAAAAGTTTTATTGCCTGATATGGAAGCCGGATGTTCGCTGGCTGATTCGTGTCCGTATGACGATTTTGCCGCTTTCAAGGCAAAGCATCCCGACCACATCGTCATATCATATATCAATACAACAGCAGCCATTAAAACGCTCTCCGATGTGATTTGTACCTCAAGCAATGCAGCCAAAATTGTGGAATCGTTTCCCGATGATCAGAAAATTATTTTTGCTCCCGACCGTAATCTTGGTGGGTATGTAAATCATGTTACGGGTCGCAACATGATTTTGTGGGATGGCAGCTGTGAGGTACATGATATTTTGACTGCAGAAGCTGTTATTAAAATGAAAGAAGAAAATCCGGATGCTAAAATTGTAGCACACCCCGAATGCAAACAACAGATTCTCGAAATTGCTGACTTTGTCGGTTCCACTACCGGTCTTTTGAAATTTACCAAAAATAATTCTGCAAAAAAATTCATTGTGGCTACAGAAACAGGAATTTTGCATCAGATGTATCTGCAGTCGCCCGAAAAAGAATTTCTTGTCGTTCCTTCTGATGAAACCTGTTCCTGCAACGATTGTCCTTACATGAAACTTAATTCTATGGAAAAGCTATATTTGGCTTTGAAAAATGAAGAACCTGTGATAACACTTGACAAACAAATTATGGAACAGGCTCGTAAACCGATTGAGCGCATGCTTGAAATATCTAAAAAACTAAAAATCATTTGATTATGAAAAAAATATTTATTCTTTTTTTTGGTTTTATTCTTTTTATGCTATTTTCTTCCTGTTCAAAAACCATCTATTTTACGCAGAATATGCGAAATAATCTGAACAAAAACTACTTAAGCATCGATAAAATTCAGTTTTATAATTCCAAAAAGATTATTTTACGTCGTAATTTAAGTTACGCTGATACCAAAGTAGCACGTGGAAAAATTAATTTTGAAAATGGTCAGTATGTTGAAAATATTGTTATTCCACAAAAAACTCCAGGTGTAGCAGTAAGTGAAGGACGAAATTATATTAATATTGCTTTTGAAGATGGAACAAATCGATTTCTTCGTTTTGTATTGAATAGTGATAATGAATATCAGGTTTCCGCAGGTAAATGGAATCAGGGATATGGAAAAGTAAAGTATGATACCCTCGTCTATTATATTGAACCTAAAAGTAGTAAAGCATTACTTAAAGTAGTGAAAAACAATCAATTTAATTTTCATAAAAATACCCGGCGTCTGAAAGGAAAAGTAATAGGACATTAAAGCTGAACAGAAATAATAAATAGCAGAAATTTTCTTGGTATCCATGCAAAAAACAATACGGAATTTTCTTTTTATCTTCCTTCTTATGGCGATGGTTATTCCTGCTTTGGCACAACAGAAAGCAAAAATAAAAGCCAACGGGTACAATATATTTTATTACGAAAATGGTAAAATTTCCAGTGAAGGAACCATGCTGAATGGGAAGCCCGATGGTTATTGGAAAAATTATTATGAAAACGGACGTCTGAAATCCGAAGGCAACCGGAAAAATTTTCTTCTTGACAGCCTTTGGCGATTTTATAATGAAAAGGGGCAGCTTACGGTTGAGATAAATTTTAAAAACGAAAAAAAAATGGTTTTCGAATCACCTATCAGGGCGATAATGTGGTGAAAGAAAATTTTGTAAACGATGTGAAGCAGGGTTATACCTATTATCTTTTTCCCAATGGAAAAGTAAAAATGAAAATTCCGTTTCAGGATGGTCTCGAAGAAGGTACGGCTTATGAATATGCTCAGGATGGCCGTATTATACAAATCATTATTTACAAAAAAGGTTATATTTATAAGCGACAGCGTATCAATCGTTATGATGCCAACCATCAGCCCGAAGGGAGATGGATGTGGTTTTATCCGGATGAAAAAATACGATTATCGGGATTTTTCAATCACGGTTTGAAAAACGGATATTTTAAAACTTATGATGAAGCCGGCAATCTTATTTCCACTGAAAAATATATCAATGGCGAAAAAGAAAAAAAGGCAGAAGCATTGTCGCATTTAGAAGTTCGCACTGACTACTATCCGGATGGCAAGATAAAAGTGCAGGCCACCTATAATAAAAAAGGTCTTCCCGAAGGTATCCGACGCGAGTATAGCAAGTCGGGAAAAGTAAAGAAAGCTTATATTTTCAGAAACGGGAAGATGATTGCCAAAGGTGTTTTTACAGATGCCGGACAACGGGAAGGTTTTTGGAAAGAATTTTATCTCGATGGCAATCTGAAAGCTGTCGGATTTTATACTAAAGACCTTAAAACAGGTTTATGGAAATATTATTACCATGATGGCCACATAGAAGAAATCGGTAAATATGTAAATAATGATCCCGATAGCGTCTGGAGATGGTATTATCCTAACAATAATTTGCTGCGCACCGAAAATTTCTACGAAGGACAAGAAGATGGCACTTACAAAGAGTATGACGTCCATGGCAAATTGATTACTACCGGAGAATATGTGGAAGGGCAAAAAGAAGGGAAATGGATTTATTATGTGGGAGATGTAAAACAGGAAATTCAGTATGGTGAAGGACAACGCAACGGTTGGAGCCGCTATTATTACAGCGATGGAATTCTGTTTTACGAAGGAAAATTTATTGACAATTTGCCCAATGGAGAGCACAAATGGTATTGGCCCAACGGCAAACTAAAAGAGTCCGGAACTTACAACATGGGTCGTAAAAACGGTGAATGGCAGAATTTCGATAAAGCAGGCAATATAATTATCAGCATCACTTACCGGCATGGGAAAGAGGTGAAAGTAGATGGGATAAATGTGAACTAATATGATGGTAATAATCAAGTCCTGAGAAGTATTGCAAGCCCGTTATAAGTTAATAACCTGAGTTAGACATAAGATTTACACCACAGAAAGCCAATAGCATGACAGATTTGTCGCGAAAAATCACGAAGTTATAGCGGGCTGTTACAAGGGGTTTTTAGTGTAAAGATGGCGTGCTATTGGCTTTTGAATGGATTCATTTCGATAATTAGCCCCTATACTTCCTCAAATTCCCTCGAATTATCCCAATAGTCCTTCGGGAATTTGAGTCGTCTATGGCCTAATTATCTGAAACTGTGGGCAAAGCTTATGTCGAACTCAGGTTTTTAGGATTGAGTAAAATAAACAACTTTATTATTTAAAATTCCATTTGGCTCCTTCTTTGGTATCTTTGATTTGTATGTCCATCTTAGCCAATTCCTCCCGAATCATATCAGCGGTGGCATAATCTTTTTTGTTTTTTGCTTCTTGTCTTATCTCAATAATTGTTTTCATCAAATATTCAATAAGCTGACTGTCATCTTTTTCTTTTTCATCTTTCAGACCGAGCAGGTCGAATAAAAAAGAAGAAAATAATTTCCGGGTATAAGCAATGTCTTCTTGTGTCAAAGATTCTTTTCCTGCATAAGCCTGATTTATACCGTGTGCTAAATCGAACAGATGAGCAATAACCATAGGCGTATTGAAATCATCATTCATGGACTGGTAGCATTTTTCTTCTATCAATTTTATATTGACCGAAGAAGTTGCTGCGGGTTTGACATCATCCAGCAGGTATAAAGCATCAAAAAGTTTACGCAATCCTTTTTCGGCTGCTTTTAGTGCTTCTGTCGAAAAATCCAGTGTGCTGCGATAGTGTGCCTGCAGAATAAAAAACCGGATGGTCATTGGTGCATAAGGCTGGTCAAGAGATTTATGTTTTCCGGTAAAAAATTCTTCAAGTGTAATAAAATTCTTCAGCGATTTACCCATTTTCTGCCCGTTAATGGTAATCATATTGTTATGCATCCAGTATTTTACCGGATCATGGCCGGTGGCCGCATTAGCCTGAGCAATTTCTGACTCGTGATGCGGAAAGAGTAAATCCATACCACCACCATGTATGTCAAATGTCTCGCCAAGGTATTTAGCTCCCATTGCCGAGCACTCCAGATGCCATCCGGGATAACCTTCGCTCCAGGGCGATGGCCAGTGCATAAGGTGAGAAGGGTCGGCTTTTTTCCAAAGTGCGAAGTCGAAAGCATTGTGTTTTTCTTCTTGTCCGGCAAGCTCATGGGTATTGTGTAACAAATCCTCAATACGTCTTCCGGAAAGCTTTCCGTAACGATAATCTTTGTTGTATTTTTCCACATCAAAATATAGCGAGCCGTCTGATTCGTAAGCATAGCCGTTTTTCAATATTTTTTTTACCAACTCTATCTGTTCAATGATATGTCCCGAGGCGGTTGGTTCAATGCTTGGCGGGAGAGTATTCAGTTGACGCATATTTTCGTGATAACGGTCTGTGTAATATTTTACAATTTCCATAGGCTCAAGCTCTTCCAACCTGGCTTTTTTCTGTATTTTATCTTCACCAGTGTCGGCATCGTTTACTAAATGTCCTACGTCGGTAATGTTGCGTACATAGCGTACCTTGTAGCCGAGATGTTTCAGATAGCGAAAAACAATATCGAATGTGATTCCCGGACGGGCATGTCCCAAATGAGCATCTCCATATACCGTTGGCCCACAAACATACATGCCTACATGCGGAGGGTTGAGAGGCTCAAAGAGTTCCTTTTTGTGTGAAAGTGTATTGTATATTTTGAGTTTGTCTTCCATAATTGAAAAATTTATCATCTGCAAAATTAGTAAAGACTGATTAACAACAGTAAAAATTTCTTTTTCGTGAATAATTTTCCTTTTCGCTAACTACGCAATATTGTTGTTAAAAGTATAAGAATCATATTACAAACGGGATAAAATTCTGTGTGTGCCGAGAAAGGACCTACTGCAAAGAAAGCTTCCGTTTACTGACCATTTTTTGACCATTATTTTCCCACCAAACAGACTTTATTTGCGCATTTCTCTAAAATCCGTTCACCATAAATCCCCCATCCATGGCAAGGCATTGCCCGGTAACATACGAAGCGGCAGCCATACAAAGAAAAGCTACAGCGGCAGCTACCTCTTCCGGTTCGGCAACACGCTTCATGGGTGTGCGATCCAGCACATCCTGCACATAGTTTTTATCCCGGAGCAGCGTTTCCACCAAAGGGGTTTTCGTATACCATGGAGCCACGGCGTTCACACGAATGTTATCCGGTGCCCATTCTACAGCAAGATTTTTGGTGAGTTGTGTCAGCGCTGCTTTTGTCATCCCGTAAGGTGCTCCACTTCGCAGGTGGATCAGCCCTGCCACCGAAAGCACATTTACCACAGCAGCCTCCTTAGAAGTTTTCAGCAGCGGATAAAGCAGTTGTGTCAGCGCAAAATTAGAATGCATGTTGGTGTTCAGTATATGTTGGTATTCTTCATCCCGGTATTCAACCATCTTTTTACGGATGCTGGTTCCCACGTTATTCACCAAAATATCCAGGCCACGTCCTTCATTCATGACTGTTTTCACCATGTATTGTCTTTCTTCGGGGATGGTTACATCTGCTATTATACCAAAAGCTTCAAAACCTGCTTCCTGCATCTTTTTTACCTGCATTTCAACTTCGTTCTGCCTGCGGGCAACAATAAAAACAGCAGCTCCCAGCGCAGCCAGTTCTTCGGCCACTGCCTGACCGATTCCTTTTGTACTCCCCGTTACCAAAGCGGTTTTTCCGCTTAAATTCCATTTATCTTTCATGCTTGTTTTTTATCTTTTAATCGGTTATTCATCATGGGAATGCTTACGAAATTAAACAAAATTGTTATCAGCCCTGGACCGAGAAAAAGCCGCCACAGAATCGGAAAAAAGGCAATAGCATAGAAGTAAATTCCCCACCAGAACAACATTTCTCCCAAGTAATTAGGATGACGCATTTTCCGCCAAAGTCCGGTGCGTAAAAGTCTGTTTTTCCCTTTTTGGGAACCTTTAAATTTTAACAGCTGGAAATCAGCAGTCGATTCCATGGCAATGGCGACAATCAGCACCAAAACAGCCGGGACAAACAGCCACATTCGGGGTTCTTGTTGGTGAGTGAAAATAAAATAGAGCGGTAGCATTCCGAGAAACATCAGAACAGTGGGCAAAAGATGAATCCCCACAAGGCTTACAGGCCAGTACCAGTTTTTGGTTTTGTTACGAATCCTGACATACCGCCAGTCTTCATCCTGAAAACCTTTCCAGCGCAACATCCAGTTGAGTGTCAGTCGTAACCCCCAAATGAGTACAATGGCAAAAATAATCCACTGATAAACAGAAACATTGCCTATAAAAATATCCGGCAGCAACCAGTAAAATGTGGTCATAATGGGTGCCACACTCCAATAAGGGTCGTAAAGGCCTGAGTTATCCATTAACTTGCTGAAGAAGTAGATAATGACTGTGGCAATGAGATTTGCATATGCCATCTGCCATAGCAATGATGGGATTTTTAATTCAAGAATACTCCAGAAAGCCACCATAAAGGCCAGAGCATAAATCAGGACCACGAGCAACAGACTCAGTGGCTTATTGATTTTTTTACGTTTCATATTTACCTTAATTTTGAGGCGGTTAAATTAATCAAATTATGCTCATTATCGGCGACAGTCGTTTACCTTCAAAAGCCATTGAAAAACTCTCGGCTTATGGAACATTTATTCCTTTTGCCACTCGTAACCTTACTTACGAAGCTGTCTCCGGTCATCCTGATCTGTTTTTCTGTCCACATCAGCGGCAGGTTGTCGTTGCACCGAATGTACCTGAAAAATATCTGAAAATATTACAAAACCACGATGTTTCATTTGTAAAAGGGAAACTTCCTGTGGGGGAATCTTATCCTCAATCTGCCCGTTACAATGCTGTTGTTACAGATAATTTCCTGATTCATAACACAAAACTTTCCGATCCTTCGTTTAGGGAGACTTTTGCGAAAAAGGAATTCATTCACGTAAACCAGGGTTACACCCGTTGTAACCTGTTGGCTTTGAACAATGGCCTGTTTATCACCTCGGATAATGGAATTTACAGACAGTTGCAAAAACAACAGTTGGACATTCATTACTTTTCTCCCGGCGAGATATTGCTTCCCGGCTTTGAGCACGGGTTCCTTGGCGGATGTCTCGGCATTTTTGAAAACAGGGTTTTTATCATCGGCAGCCTTTCCCGTTTCCCGGAAGGGGAAAGATTAAGCATATTACTCAAAAGCCGGCATTACGAAATCATTGAATTATACGACGGAAATTTATTCGATGGGGGCAGCCTGTTCTTTATTTTAACCTGATTTTTTATTACTTTTGTGGACAAATCAAAACACGATGTTGTTGCTGACAAATATACATCCCAAGACCATCTTCCTGAACATCAAGGAAAGAGATCGATTCTGCTAATCTGAACAAATCCTTTATCAGATTAATTTTCATATTTTTTTAATTCTTAATATTTAATAAAATGGAATTGCCTTTTGCAGAATCCTACAAAATAAAAACAGTTGAACATATCCGCCGGAGTACGCGCGACGACCGTATCCAATGGATAAAAGAAGCCAAATACAACCTGTTTAACCTGCGTAGTAACCGGGTTTATATTGACCTGCTCACCGATTCGGGAACCGGGGCCATGAGCGACAAACAGTGGTCTGCCATGATGCTCGGAGACGAAAGTTATGCCGGCGCCTCTTCATATTATAAGATGAAAGAGGCTATTCGCGAGATTACCGGATTTGAGTATTTCCTTCCCACACATCAAGGCAGGGCGGCCGAGAACGTACTTTTTTCGACCATGATAAAAGAGGGCGACATCATACCGGGAAACTCTCATTTCGACACCACCAAAGGTCACATCGAATTTCGGAAAGCCCACGCCATCGACTGTACCATCGACGAGGCTTTCCACACCGAGTTGGATCATCCTTTTAAAGGCAATGTGGATCTCAACAAGTTGGAGACGGTTCTGAAAAAGTATCCCCGCGAACGTATTCCACTCATTATGGTTACAGTAACCTGCAACTCTTCCGGCGGACAACCGGTTTCCATCGAAAACATGAAAGCTGTGAAAAAGCTGGCCGGCCGATACGGTATTCCCCTGTTTTTTGATTCCGCCCGCTTTGCCGAAAATGCCTATTTCATTAAAATGCGCGAAGAAGCTTACAAAGACAAGTCCATTCGTGAGATTGTCAGTGAAATGTTTGCGAATGCAGACGGCATGACTATGAGCAGCAAAAAAGATGCCATCGTCAATATGGGCGGATTTATCGGTTTTCGCAGTCGGGAACTTTACGAAAAAGCCACCATGTTCAACATTATGTTTGAAGGGTTTATCAACTATGGCGGCATGTCGGGACGTGATATGAATGCACTGGCACAAGGGCTTTATGAAGGTACTGAATTTGATTACCTCGAAACGCGTATTTCACAGGTGGCGCATCTCGGAAAACAGCTGCGCGATTATGGCATTCCCATCCAGTATCCTTATGGCGGACATGCCATATTTATTGATGCCAAACGGTTTTTGCCTAACCTGCCCAAAGAACAGTTTGTGGCACAGACACTCGGTGTAGAGCTATACATTGAAGGCGGCGTCAGGGGAGTGGAAATAGGTACTTTGCTTGCCGACCGCGATCCGGATACCCGCAAAAACCGTTATCCCGCTCTGGAGCTGCTGCGGCTTGCTATTCCGCGTCGGGTTTATACCAACAACCACATGGATTATGTGGCAGCAGCAGTCATCAATGTCTTCGACCGGCGAAAAGAAATAACGAAAGGACTGAAGATTTTGAAAGAAGCTCCCATTATGCGGCATTTCACCGTGGAACTGGAGAGAATAGGTTAGTTAGTGGTTATAAGAAAACGCCAATCTCTTTGTTGGACTTGTGTCGTCAATCAGTCATCCCGACAATCATGTCGCGGGTTCCTGACTCTCAGATTGCGATTGTCTCGACCTTGACGACTTCTGACAACCACCTTACTAAAATAAGGAGTTTTCTTTTTGGTATTTTTGCCACCAACATGCAGCGTTTAAAACATTATACCATCCCGATTTTCACTCCGGAAATGGCTTGTCCGTTTCAGTGTGTGTTTTGTAACCAACAGAAAATTTCAGGACACTTGCAAAATCCTGATTTCAGAGAGGTAACAGATACTATCAGGAAATATCTCTCCTCTTTTAAAGCCGGTGAAAAGCAGGTGGAGGTGGGTTTTTTCGGGGGAACTTTCACCGGCATTTCAGCTGACATACAGGAAGGTTATCTGAAGACGGTGCAACCTTTTCTTGACAGTGGGGAAGTACACGGTATCCGCCTTTCCACACGTCCTGACTATATTGATGATGAAGTGTTAACACGCCTGAAAGAATACCGCGTTTCCACCATTGAACTGGGAGCACAGTCGCTGGATAATACGGTTTTGCAAGCTGCCCGCCGCGGACATTCCGTACAGCAGGTGGAAAAAGCTGCCGCTTTGATTCGTGCTGCCGGCTTCGACCTCGGTCTGCAAATGATGATTGGCCTTCCCGACGATACGTTGGAGAAAGCGTTGGCCACAGCACAAAAAATTATTGATTTTGGTGCTTCCAACACCCGCATCTATCCAACGCTGGTAATAAAAGGGACGGTTTTGCATCGTTGGTACGAGCAGGGGAAATACAAACCTTTGTCACTGGAAGAAGCGGTGGTTTGGTCGAAACAGCTGTTATTAAAATTTGAAAAGGCAGGCCTCCGGGTCATCCGGCTGGGATTGCATCCTTCCGAGGGCTTGCTGGATGGTAGCGAATGGGTCGCCGGCCCGTTTCATCCTTCATTTCGGGAGTTGGTGCTGACGGAAATATGGCACGATTTGCTGAAACCGTTGATAGATAATGTTGGCACAAACGGTCGTGTTGGCACAAACGGACGCTTGCGCCGGATTGAAATTGAAGTGCCGCCATCAGAAATTAATTATGCCATTGGCTATGGCGGGAAAAACAGAAAAATACTGTTGGAGCATTTTCAGAACGTGAAGTTTATACAAAATACAGCACTCTCCGGAAGGAATTTCAAGGTGAAGGATAATGTCTGACAACGTACAGAGGCACAGTAATATCTCTATCACTCTTAAAACCTTCCATCTTTCCACCCTCCAACCCTCTCGCCTTCCCCCCTTCCCACAAAATAATTCCCTACTTTTGTATCAAAACAATATTCTCCAACTTATTCTTAAACTATTTACCATGAACAAATCAAAACATATTTTAACGGCAGCACTTCTGTTACTCTCGTCGTTTGCTTTTTCACAAAACCTGCATCAAGAGATGAAGGCTGTGTTGAACATCAACCACAGCACTATCCATCTGACCGATACGATTAGCTTCCCTAATGCTTTTGTTACAGGCCATGACAGCCTGATTTTTTATCTGAACCCACATCTTACCGTAAAACTTATCTCCGGAGATTTCAGTATGGTAAAAACCGCTAAGCAGGACAAACAGCCGGATGCTCTACGCTATGCTTTGCTGAAAACAGGTCAAAATACCCAAAAAGCCGTGTTAAAATGTTCCGGGCAAATCAACGATTCACTTTCCACGGGAGCAGCCGAATATGCACGGGGGTTCAGTGAAACGAAAGGAACCATTAGCAAAAAAGGAGTTTATCTTGCCGCTTCAACTTTCTGGATGCCCACGTTCAATGTGCCGCTTTTTACCTATAATCTGACTACACAGTTGCCGGCAAATTGGTTAGTTGTCTCGCAGGGTGTCCGCACGGAAAATGACACGGCCAACGGTATCCGCACCGTTCGTTATGTGTGTAAATTCCCACAGGATCAGGTTTATCTTACTGCTAACCGGTGGACAGAATATGACACCAAAGCCGGT
The DNA here is from genome assembly GCA_024280235.1 of Bacteroidota bacterium. GTDB lineage: Bacteria > Bacteroidota > Bacteroidia > Bacteroidales > F082 > Sulfidibacterium. The sequence continues at coordinate 14,164 of JAJRQN010000160.1, forward strand.
AATGTCGCAGTACAGGCTTTTTTGCGTACACCTGACAAAAAACTGGCCATACGCTATCTGAACATGACCGGTGTCTATCTGAACATGTACGTTCATTTGCTGGGGCCTTATCCTTATTCAAAATTTGCTCTTGTGGAGAATTTCTGGGAAACCGGTTACGGTATGCCCTCGTTTACACTACTTGGCTCACGTATCATACGTTTTCCGTTCATCCTCTATTCGTCCTACCCACATGAACTGCTGCACAACTGGTGGGGCAACTCTGTGTATGTGGCCATGGGAAAAGGCAATTGGTGTGAAGGGTTGACAGCTTATATGGCAGACCATATGCTGAAAGAACAGCGGGGTCAGGGTGCAGAATACCGGCGCAACACTCTTCAGAAGTTTACTGATTTTGTAAATCCCGGGAATGATTTTCCCGTTGTGGACTTCCGCGACCGCCACAATGCTGCCGAAGAAGCCATTGGCTACGGCAAATCGCTGATGTTCCAGCATATGCTGCGTCAGCAGGTGGGGGACTCGCTTTATATCCGGGCTTACCGTCAGTTTTACAAAGATTATCGTTTTAAAATTGCCTCGTTCGGAGATATCGAAACTACTTTCGAGAAAGTTACCGGCCGCGATTTTAAGCCTTTTTTTAAAGAATGGCTTACGCGAAAAGGTGCGCCACAGCTTACCTTAAGCGATGTGAAAGTGAGAAAATCCAATAATAATTATCTGCTCTCTTTTCGGCTTTCGCAAATACAAAAAGAGAATGTATTTCCATTGACTGTGCCGGTGGCAGTATATTTTGAAGATACTGTTATCCTGAGAAAAATTCACATGAGAAATCGTGAGATGTATCCGATGCTTACCTTCCGTCAACAGCCGTTACGTCTCGAAGTTGACCCGCAGTTCGACGTCTTCCGGCGGTTAGACAAAGGCGAGGCACCACCTTCGCTTAGTCAGCTTTTCGGGAGCATGAAGGGAACACTTATTTTACCGGAAAACAGTCTGTATCTTTCTGAATATAAAAAACTTGCCGATATATGGAAACAGACGCAGGAGATACAGAAGAAAAGCCTCACGGTTGTTTTCGATAGTGATCTCAAACAGTTACCCAAAGAGGGTATCGTATGGGTTGTCGGTTTTAAAAACAAATTTGCCAATAGATTTACTATTCAAAAGGATTACGCCCGTTATTTCAATGCGCAGCAGTTGAAAACAATAAATGAACTACAAAAGACCGGGGCATTGGTTTATGCCATTCCCAATACGGATAACAAAGGACAGACCATTGGTTTTGTGGGTGCTAATATAAAAGAATCTATCTCAGGACTGACGCGTCTGTTGCCACATTACGGCAAATATTCGTGGCTGGGTTTTGAAGGCAGCCGGCCAAGCAATATACTGAAAGGAACGTTCCCTCCGCTACATTCTCCACTGCATTATAACATCCCGGTGAAAGGAAAACGTCCGGTTATCAAAGCAAAGTTAAAACCAGAGCCGCCGTTGGCAACGATGAGGCACTAAACACGTTATTGTGTATAATTGATTTCATATGTTTATAATTTTATAACTAACTGTCATTTAACACAATATATTTATCATCCCCGCTTGCTGTTGTACCAACAGGCGGGACAGGCGGATTAAACAGCTTGCCCCGATTATTTCGGGGGATTAAGCGGATTTTAGTTTTTCGCAAGCGAAAAACATTCGTGAAATTCGTGGATTATTTTTTTGCAGAATAATCATTCTCCTGTGTGTTCCCGCTTTAAGCGGGGTCATGAATGTTTTATATGCAGATTTCAAACTTTCAGGGACTTTTCTTTCGGGCGGGTTTGATTTCTCATTTTCCATGCCAAAAAACCTTGTATTTTTGTCCAATGAGTAAAAAGGCAAAGCCAAAATATTATGTGGTGTGGCGGGGATTCCGTCCGGGTATTTACAGCAACTGGGAATCCTGCAAAGAACAGGTTACCGGTTACGAAAGGGCACATTATAAATCTTTTAACTCTCTCGAAGAAGCAAAACGGGCTTTTGAGAAATCGTACGAAGAAATTGTAGCGATGAAAGGTAAGAAAAACCTGCATGAGCTTACAACTGACCACAAACCTGTTTTGAAAAGTATCTCAGTGGATGCGGCATGTAAAGGAAACCCCGGTATATTGGAATACCGTGGCGTCTTTACCGACACCGAAACGGAAATCTTTCGGCGCGGCCCCTATACCGAGGGAACGGTAAACATTGGTGAATTTCTTGCCATTGTATTGGGATTGGCCTGGCTAAAAAAAAACAAGTTGAAAATGCCCCTCTATTCCGACTCGCGGACAGCCATTGCCTGGGTACGGAAGAAGCAGGTGAACACTAAACTGAAATGGAGCAAAAAAAATGAAGCGTTGCTCCGTGCCGTTCATAGTGCACAAAAATGGCTCAAAGAAAACGACTACAGTGATATTCCCATCCTGAAATGGGAAACGCGTATCTGGGGAGAAATCCCGGCAGATTACGGAAGAAAATAATAAATGGAATTTTGTGTGCTTTTGCATACTGAATTTATGTTGTATTTTGAATAACTAAAGGTATTATTCTATTTTTGTCCAATAAAATTTACGCGCTATGGCACAAAGCAGCAAAGAGGTTATCCTTCTTAATATTTCGGGAAAAGACAAGCCCGGTTTGACGGCATCGCTCATGGATGTGCTCTCGCAGTACAATGTGAACATCCTCGACATGGGACAATCGGTGATTCATCAGGACCTCGGATTGGGGATTCTTTTTGAAGTACCGAAAGAATCAAAGTCATCCAGTATTCTTAAAGATCTGCTTTTTAAGTCGTATGAGTTGGGAACACACATCAAATTTACGCCTGTTCCGATAGAAAAATATGAAGAATGGGTAAGCAATCAGGGAAAAAAACGGTATATCATCACTTTGCTGGCACCGAAACTGACAGCTTCAAATTTATCGCAGGTAGCGCGGGTTATTGTTGAGCAAAAGTTAAACATTGATACCATTTCACGCTTATCGGGAAGAAAATCGCTGAAGAAAAAAGATAATATCTCCAAGGCTGTGGTTGAATTTACGGTACGTGGTACGCCGATCGACATAACAGCTATGAAACAGGCTTTGTTGAATATTGCCTCCGGAAGTGATTTTGATATTGCCTTTCAGGAAGATAATGTTTACCGCAGAACCCGGCGACTGGTATGTTTCGATATGGATTCAACGCTTATTCAGACAGAGGTAATTGATGAATTGGCCGAAAAAGCCGGTGTGGGTACAAAAGTGAAGAAAATTACCGAAAGTGCCATGCACGGAGAAATTGATTTCAAAGAGAGCTTCAGGCAGCGTATCGCACTTTTAAAAGGACTGGACGAAGCGGTATTAAAAGAAATAGCCGAAAACCTGCCCATCACCGAAGGTGCCGAGCGGCTTTTGCATACCCTGAAACAGTACGGCTACCGGACAGCCATTCTTTCCGGTGGATTTACCTATTTTGGAAATTATCTGAAAGCGCAGCTGGGGATTGATTATGTTTTTGCCAATGAGCTGGAAATTAAAAACGGGAAGCTTACCGGCCATCATTTGCATGAAATTGTGGATGGCAAACGAAAAGCCGAATTGCTGGAGTTACTGGCTTTTAAGGAAGACATTCATCTCGAACAGGTGATTGCTGTTGGCGATGGTGCCAATGATTTAGCCATGTTGGAAAAAGCTGGTATGGGAATTGCTTTTCACGCCAAACCTACGGTGAAAGCTTCGGCACAACATGCCATTTCTGTCAACGGACTGGATACTATCTTGTATCTGCTCGGATTTCGCGACAGGGAAATAAATAACTAAGAAACCTTGATTTCTCTACGCTATCCTGCATTGCGGTTGTGCACGCCCCGGCTTGGTCATCACCACCTGCCACAGCTGGTTGAAACGTGAACGAAAACCTCCGGCACTACTCAGTAAAAAATATTGCCACATGCGATAAAAACGATCGCCGTAAGTCTCTTTTAACTGTGGCCAGGCTTTCTGAAAATTTGCGTACCAGGCCATCAGTGTTTTATCGTAATCCGGTCCAAAATTGTGCAGGTCTTCTATCACAAACAAGCCTTCGGCTGCTTTGGCAATTTGGGTTAAAGATGGAATCATACCGTTTGGAAAGATGTATTTATGAGTCCACTCGTTGACATAAGTTACGCTGATGTTGTTGCCGATGGTGTGAATCAGGGAAATACCGGTTTCTTTCAGGCAACGGGAGACCACCTCCATGTAAGTACGGTAATTTTTATGTCCCACATGTTCCAGAAAACCAATGGAAAGAATGGCATCAAATTTGCCCTGTACCTCGCGATAATCCTGAAAATGAAGTTCTACCGGCAGCCCCCGGCAAAGTTGTTGTCCCAGTTCGATTTGCTTTTTAGAGATGCTGACACCGAGCACTTCCACATCATAATTTTCGGTGGCATATTTTGCAAAGCTTCCCCAGCCGCAACCGATGTCGAGTATTCGCATTCCTGACTTCAAGTCCAGCTTCCGGCAGATAAGTTCCAACTTGGCTTCCTGAGCTTCGTCTAAATTTTTTGCATTTTTCCAATAGGCACTAGAATAGCACATCCTTTTGTCAAGCATTTGCCGAAACAGGTCGTTTCCAAGATCGTAATGCTCGCGTCCCACACGTTTGGATTTTGTTTTTGTTTGCTGGTTAAAAAGTTTTGTGGATAAAATGAAGAGAGCCGTGTTCAGGTTGCGTTTTACTTTTTGCTCAAGATTTGCACGAAGGATTTTGTTGAAGAACTCATCCAACGCTTCCACATCCCACCATCCCTCCATATAAGATTCGCCAAGACCCAACTCGGTATCCGAAAGCCAGCGTTTGTAAACACGTTCATCATGAACCTGTACATCCCATGGCTGGC
>JAJRQN010000161.1 GCA_024280235.1 Bacteroidota bacterium
ACTTCCGGTACTGTGAATACCCAAAAAGTTAAATTGGATGAAAACTGGAGATTCTGGGATGGCTATGGTAGTGGTTTTACCGGTCCTTCCGCACCTTATGTTCAGGATGCAGGATGGGTTCGTTTACGTTCGGTAACGCTTTCCTATGACTTCAAGCAAGCCGTTGTAAAAAATGTTACGTGGATCAAACATCTTAACCTGTATTTTACGGGATACAATTTATGGTTGTCCACTCCTTACACAGGTATTGATCCTGAAACCAGTTTATTGGGGTCTTCCAATGCACAGGGGTTTGATTATTTCAATATGCCCGGAACAAAATCTTATACTATAGGTTTAAAAGTAGGATTTTAATTATTGTTTAAATTATTAAATTTATTGATTATGAAAAAAATAAATATTATATCAATCGCCATAATGGTAGCGCTGATGTTCACTGTTACATCATGCCAAAAAAAGTGGTTGGCTCCTTCTTTAAATAAGAATCCTGATGCGGTTATAGATGTTCCCGGTTCTGTTATATTGCCTTCTGTGGAATCCGGTATGGGATACATTCTTGGCGGTATGGATGTTGTCGGAACAACTTCTATGTGGGATCAATATGCTATGGGTGTAGCCCGTCAGAGTGGCGCCATCAATGGCTATATTTACAGGCCGTCTGATGTGGATAATGTATGGGATGCATTCTATCAGGGCGGTATGATGAATACCAAGATTTTAATGGATAAATCCTTAGATAAGAAAACCTATTCCCCTATTTATGCAGGAATTGCCAAAGTTTGTATGGCTGTCTGGTTAGGGAATGCCACTGATTTGTGGGGCGATGTTCCTTATACCGAGGCTTTCATGGGAGATGCTAATCTAACTCCAAAATATGATTCTCAACAGCAGGTTTATGATACGATTCAAAGTCTGCTTACCAGCGCTATTTATCTTCTGAAACAGCCTCCTACAGGTTTGGATTTGGATGTGAGTTCGACCGATTACATATATGGCGGGAATGCTGATGCCTGGATTAAGGCCGCATGGGCGTTGAAAATGAGATATACACTTCATTTGTCAAATAAAAACACTACATGGGCTGCCAGTATTAAAAGTATTGTTGAAAACCAGAATATTATGACAGGTAACTCGGATGATATGGCCTTTAAATTCGGTACAGGTCCTTCTGCTCAGAATCCCATGTATCAATATGAGGATCAAAGAGGTGATATGAGAAACAATAGTGGATTCTTTGCTGCTCTTGCCAATGATAATAACGATCCGCGAAGCCTTATTTATCAGGCTACACCTGATGGGGCAGATTACTTTGCCGGAATTTATTACGGAGAAAAGGATTCTCCCGTTGAACTTATGACCTATTCTGAAGAGATGTTTATTGCTGCTGAAGCTTATTACAATCTTAAAGATTATGCTAAGGCTAAAGATTATACTATCAAAGGAATTACATCAAGCATAAATAAATACATGGGATTGGATGATGCTTATGATACTTTGGCACCTGTCTGGCTTGCTGCCAAAGTTGCCTCCTATTCCGGTACGGCCAATTCGCCATCTTTGACAGAAATCCTTACACAAAAGTATGTGGCCGATTACCTGCAACCCGAATCGTTTGTTGATTATCGCAGAACAGGTATTCCTGTTCTTACACCTGTGAATTCAAGAGGTATTCCTGACAGATATCCCTATGCAACAGCAGAGAGATTATACAACAAAAATACACCGAAAACTACCCTTTACACCAAGATGTGGTGGCAGAAATAGAGATTTGCCACATTGGGTTTCCCCCCAAAAAGAGTAGTTGAACAAAAAAGAGACTGTTCCGAAAGGGATTGTCTCTTTTTATTTTTTAGTTATTAAATTTTAAACTATACAATATTATGAAAAAGTTTTTCAGATTTTTTTGTTTTTCTGTTTTTGTTATTTTTTTAAACATACCACTTTTTGCCCAGACTGTTGATCCAAACGCTGTTGACGGGCAAATTTATTTTCAGCTTAAAGTAGCGGCTTCCAGTCAACATCAGGGCATTAATGGTGTTGTTAATGTCAATAAGCTGGCTTTTATTAACGGTTTGAAAGACGCCTATGCGGTTACCCGTGTTACGCGACCTTTTTATAAAGCCAATGATACCGAATTACAACGTACTTATTTACTGTATTTCAAAGATATTCATGCCGTTGATAGTTTAATCAGTAATTTAAGAAAGAACAAGAATGTTGTCTATGCTGAGAAATCCCCTTTATTCAGGATTTTCTATACCCCCAACGATCCCGTTTATAATTCCAATTCTATTTATCATTGGTATTTAAATGTTATACAAGCCGGAAAAGCATGGGATATCCAAAAAGGGAATCCAAATATAAAAATTGCTATCCTGGATAATGCCATTGATGTCAATCATCCCGATTTAAGCAGTAAAATTGTAGCTAAAATTGATCTTGCAAATAACGATTCCGACCCCACACCGCCGAAGCAGACCGTGGAGTGGTCGCATGGAACCCATGTTTCCGGACTTGCCGGAGCTGCTACCGATAATGGTGTTGGCATTGCTTCTATTGGCTTTAAGGTGAGTTTGATGGCTGTAAAAATTTCCGATGATTCAACCAATGGAAAAACAATGTCTTATGGTTATCAGGGAATTATCTGGGCTGCTGATCATGGCGCTAATGTAATTAATATGTCGTGGGGTGGCCCCGGATTTTATCAGACAGGGCAGAACGTTGTGAATTATGCTTATAATAAAGGATGTGTACTGGTGGCTGCAGCCGGAAATGATGGCAACACAAGTCCTTCCTATCCTGCCGACTATCATCATGTCATTGCTGTGGCTTCTACAAATTACAATGATGCTAAATCGTCCTTTTCCCAGTACGGTAAGGCTATAGATGTTTGTTCTCCCGGCGGTAGTAACGTTAGGGGCTATGGAATTTACAGCACTGTCGATTTTGTTGCGACAAAATATGGCTATATGCAGGGTACATCCATGGCAAGCCCCATAGTAGCGGGTTTATCGGGTTTGATGCTTTCGGAGGATTCTACCTTAACGCCGGAGAAACTTGAGGCTATCATGAAAGCTACCTGTGATAATATTGATTCGATAAACTCCGGCTATGCCGGGCAGCTCGGCGCCGGACGTATCAATGCCTATAAAGCCATAGAAGCTGTAAAGGACAGTATGGCGAATCATACGATTATTGCCAATTTTAAGGCTGGTACCGTCTCCGTCCCCGAAGGGGGAACTGTGAGCTTTACCGATTTATCTTTAGGAAACCCAACATCATGGAAATGGGTCTTCGAAGGAGGAACCCCTCATCAATCTACACTACAAAATCCTTCTGACATTCAATATGCTGCGCCGGGAAGTTATAAGGTAAGTCTCACCGTTTCTGACGGAACAAAAACGAATACTGAAACCAAAACCAATTTCATTTTAGTTTATCCTCTTATTTCAGGTGCATGGTTGCCGCAGGCTACTGGTTTTTCGGCACAAAGCCGTGGAATTAACTATATTTCCATAGTCAGCCCTCAAGTGGTGTGGGCAAATGCTTATGATGGATCGGGTAACGGGGCCAACGTACAAGAGTTTACACGTACCGTTAATGGCGGAAAAACGTGGAAACCCGGAAAATATACCGGAGTACCCGTTAATTATGTTGTCTCCTGTATCGCTGCAACAGACAGCAGTAAAGCCTGGATAGCCATGTATGCCAAATCAGGCGCTGCCGGTCATGGTGGTATTTATGCCACTGTTAATGGCGGAATTACATGGTCTCATCAATCTACTGCACTCTTTAATAATGCCAAATCTTTTCCTGATGTTGTTTATTTTTGGGATGATCAGAATGGAGTATGTATGGGAGACCCTGTTAATAATTATTTTGAGATTTATACAACTACCAATGGAGGCGTGAATTGGACGCCGGTTCCCGAAGCAAACATTCCAAGATCACTTTCGGGTGAATACGGTTATACTAATTTGTACGCTGCTTATGGAAATATTATCTGGTTTGGGACGAATAAAGGAAGAGTTTATAAATCTGTTGACAAAGGAGTTCATTGGAAAGTGGCATCCATCGGATTGGCCGACCTTTCTACACTTGGATTTCATAATGACAGTATTGGCATAGCCACTTATACCTCTTATGATCAGGCCGGAACTACCATTACAGGTTATCATATAGAAAAGAGTGTGGATGGAGGTGCTACCTGGACAACGGTAACTCCTACGGGAAAATATTATAAATCGAATATGGCAGTAATACCTGAAGCCCCCGGATTGCTTGTATCTACCGGTATCTCACAGGATTTGGCCCAATGCGGTTCTGCTTATTCTTTAGACGAAGGCAACACATGGACTATGCTTGATGATTCTATCCAATACACCACAGTTAAGTTTTATAATAGCGCAGTGGGTTGGGCAGGTGGTTTTAACGAAAATTCAAGCTCACGGGGAATATGGAAATGGCTTGGAATTCCGACAACTGCAGTAAATGAACTTCCTGACAGGAGTAGCATAAAGATATACCCAAACCCATCCACCTCTGGTATTGTTCATTTTTATGTACCGGAAATAAAAAAGATGTTTGAAATTTCTATTTTTGACATGCAGGGCAAACTGATAAAGCGCATCCACGACAGGGTGGTAAACAGTTCTCATGAATATACGCTTGATTTAAGCCGGTTGAAGAAAGGTTTCTATGTAGCTGTCATAGAAGGAAATCGGGTTGTTATCAAAAAGAAGTTCGTTATTAAATAGTGCTTGCCAGAAAACTTCTAGTTTGAGGCTTTCTGACTAAGCATTATCATAAATAGGTAGTTTTCTTGCTAACATAGTTTAGTAATTGCAAGAAAATTACCTGTTTAACGGTATTCTGCCTATACCAGATTAGGATAAAAATACCTATATTTAACCATCAGCCTGAATAGCCTAAACAATAGTTTTTGGCTGTTTTTTTGAAGTTTGTTATTGCCCGGGTTTATTTTATAACATTTGCATAACCCATAAAATTCTGCTTAATAAGTTGGATCTCAGGAAGGAATGGTGCTAATTTAGAAACATTATAAAAAAATAACATTTTTTATGAGTTTTGTGAGAATGTTCTAATTTTACGCTTTAAATTTTTAACAAAAAATTATCGTTATGAGAAAAATTACAATGATGCTTGCGTTTTTGTTATTTGTTGGGCTAAATTTTGCCTCGGCACAAACAAAAACGATTAGCGGTACGGTAACCAGCGCGGACGATGGCTCGGCCATTCCCGGTGTTACTGTTCAGGTAAAAGGTACCACAAATGGTACTATTACGGATGCTAATGGAAAATATTCCTTAAATGTGGCTAACAGCGCTACTACGCTGCTCTTCTCATTTGTAGGAATGAAAACACAAGAGATTGCCATTGATGGTAAAACTACAATCAATGTGGTTATGGCTACTGAAGCCGTTTCCATGAATGAAGTTGTGGTTACTGCTTTAGGTATCTCTCGTCAAAAGAAATCGCTTGGCTATGCCGTTCAGGACGTGAAAGGTTCTGCGTTGGCACGGGTGCCGAAAGACAATGTGCTGAATGCACTTGCCGGTCGTGTTTCCGGTGTACAGGTTACAGCAAGCAGTGGAGCCGTTGGAGCTTCTACTCGTATTACCATTCGTGGTAACTCCTCCTTCAGGAGCAACAACCAACCATTGTTTGTGGTTGATGGTGTTCCTGTCAGCAATGCAACTTCAGGTGCTTCCCAGTGGGGTGGGGCAGACTTTGGTAACGCCATTGCCGATATCGATCCTGAGAACATCAAGTCCATGACTGTTCTGAAAGGTGCCAGTGCTGCCGCTCTTTATGGTAGTCGTGCTTTGAATGGCGTTATCCTGATTACTACAAAACAGGGAAGTGCCAAACAACATGGTATCGGTATTACCTATGACTATAGCATTGGGTTTAGCAATATTTACATTCTTCCCGACTACCAAAACAAATATGGCCAGGGATATATGGGTAGTGAATATTGGTACAAACATGGTTTCCAAGACTGGGTGATTAAAACCTATCATTTTGATCCCGGTGATATGCCTTCACAATACACATACCAGAAATATGCTACCGGAGGCCCTTATGGGATTCCCGGATTTAGTTACTATGATGGTAACTGGGGTGGTGTAATGGACGGAATGGATGAATCCTGGGGTCCTCGTTTGGACATTGGTTTAATGATTCCTCAATTCGACAGCCCTTATACTCTTGATGCTAATGGAAAACCTGTTTATAAAGCTACTCCTTGGGTTTCAC
>JAJRQN010000162.1 GCA_024280235.1 Bacteroidota bacterium
GGGGGATTGGATAGTACGGCTAATTTATTTCTATATCTCTTAATCTTTTGGCTTTTGGCCTTTAACTCGATTTTCACTCCTTTAACAGTTTGCCATACCAAAGGACAAAATGGCACTATTTTCTTTTGGCATAAGGTTTGATTTGCCCAGAAGCACATAATAATTGAAACAAAAAAAAAGAAGATATGACGACACAAAAAGGGAAAATTGATATCCAGACCGAAAACATCTTTCCTATCATCAAGAAATTTCTTTACTCCGACCATGAGATTTTTCTCAGAGAATTGATTTCCAACGCTGTGGATGCCACACAAAAACTCAAAACGCTCTCCTCTATGGGGAAATTAAAGGAGGAATTGGGCGATTTGACAATCCATGTGAAGATAGACAAAAAGAATAAAACACTCATCGTTAGCGACCGTGGCATTGGTATGACGGGGGAAGAGGTGGAGAAATACATTAACCAGATTGCCTTCTCCAGTGCCGAAGAATTTGTAAAGAAATTTAAAACCAAATCGGAAGCCGAACAAAATGCCATTATCGGCCATTTTGGATTGGGATTTTATTCTTCATTTATGGTGTCCGACAAAGTGGTCATCAACACAAAGACTTACAAAAAAGGCGGCAGTACCAAAGCTGTACGCTGGGAATGTGATGGAAGTCCGGAATACACAATGGATGAATCCGACAGAAAAGAACGTGGAACAGAAATCACCTTGCACATTAGCGATGAAAACAAAGAGTTTCTTGAAGACTACCGCGTGGAAGAGTTGCTGAAGAAGTATTGCAAATTCCTCCCTGTCCCCATCCAGTTTGGAATGGAAACCATTTTCGAACCCATCGAAGGCGAAAAAGACAAAGATGGAAACCCAAAAACCAAAGAGGTAAAACGGCCGAAAATCATTAACAACCCCGAACCCCTGTGGAAGAAATCGCCTTCGGAAGCCAAAGAAGAGGAGTACAAAACTTTTTACCGCGAACTCTATCCCATGAGTTTTGAAGAACCCTTGTTCCATATCCACCTGAATGTGGACTATCCTTTCAACCTCACCGGCATTTTGTATTTTCCCAAGGCCAAAAAAGATTATGAATTGCAACGTAACAAAATCCAGTTGTACAGCAATCAGGTTTTTATCACCGACTCGGTGGAAGGCATTGTACCCGAATTTCTTACGTTGCTGCACGGAGTAATTGATTCTCCTGATATTCCACTGAATGTCAGCCGCTCCTATCTGCAAAGCGACCAGAACGTGAAAAAAATATCCGGGTACATCACCCGGAAAGTGGCTGACAAACTGGCTGAGCTTTTTAAAGCCGACCGGAAAAACTTTGAGGAGAAATGGGACGACATCAAGGTATTCATTGAATACGGTATGATTTCCGAACCTAAATTCTACTATAAAGCCGAGAAATTCGCTCTGCTGAAAAATACCGATGGCAAATATTTCACGCTGGACGAGTACAAAACAGAAATCGAAAAATCGCAAAAAGACAAAGACAAAAAGCTGATTTATCTTTATGCCACCAACGTTGACGAGCAATACACCTATATCCAAAATGCCAAAGAACGCGGATATGATGTACTGTTGATGGACGGTGTACTGGATCCCCATTTTATCAATTCACTGGAACAAAAACTCACCGATTCTTCCTTTGCCCGTGTGGACTCAAACACCATTGACAAGCTGATTGTCAAAGAAGAAGAAGCGCCATCCAAATTAGATGACAAACAAAAAGAAAAAATAAAAGCTGCTTTTGAGCGAAACATCGACAAAAAGCAATTTGAAGTAAGTTTTGAAAACCTGAGTGAATCGGAGATGCCGGTTACCATCATCCAAAATGAGTTTATGCGCCGCATGAAAGACATGGAAGCCATTGGAGGTAGTCCCATGATGGGAATGGGAAGTCTTCCCGACACCTTCAACCTTGTCATCAATGCCAACAACAATCTCATCAACAAAATACCGGAGATCGATGATGAGAAAAAAGCCGATGAACTCATTCGTCAGATTTATGATTTGGCCCGGCTATCCAAAAATCTGTTGAAAGGAAAAGAACTGGACGAATTTGTAAAAAGAAGTGTGAAGTTAGTAAACTAAAATACCGGATACAAACGTTTGCAAGGCGCGGGAAATAAGAAACCTGCGCCTTGTCTTTTCACATAAAATGCGGAGGTAAAAGATCACCTTCGCAAACTGTAAATTAAAAAATAGTACATTAGCACACAATTTGAAAAATATCGAAAAAATGAAAAAATCCTGGATAATTATTATTGCCGTTGTCGTTGTTCTCTTTCTTACATATGGCTGGCTCAAAGGAGCTTATAACGAAATGGTCAACAAATCGGCAGCTGTGAAAGCACAGTGGTCGCAGGTAGAAAATGTCTATCAGCGCCGCGCCGACCTGATTCCCAACCTGGTAAATACTGTAAAAGGTTATGCCACACACGAAAAAGAGACACTCGAAGGCGTTATCGAAGCGCGGGCAAAAGCTACTTCGGTAACTATTGATGCCAACCACCTGAACCCTCAGGCCATGCAAAAGTTTCAGCAGATGCAGGACGGACTTTCGCAGGCATTATCCAAATTGATGGTAGTAGTAGAGCGTTATCCCAATTTGAAAGCAAACCAGAATTTTCTGGAGTTGCAGGCACAGTTGGAAGGTACTGAAAATCGTATTGCAGTCGAACGCCGGCGCTTCAATCAGGAAACTCAGGCTTACAATGTATATATCAAAATGTTTCCCCGCAATATCTTAGCCAACATGTTCGGATTCAGTGTAAAGCCCTATTTCAAAGCAGTAAAAGGTGCTGAAAAAGCCCCGCAGGTTAAATTTTAAAAAGGAAAGGGTCAGTTTATGAGTCCTACAGCAAAACGGTTTTTCTCCAAAGAAGAGCAAGACCAGATTATGAATGCCATCCTCAATGCCGAACTGGATACATCAGGCGAAATAAGGGTACACATCGAATCGGTTTTTAAAGGTGATGTCAGAGATCGGGCAGCGTTTATTTTCAACAAACTGAAAATGGACCGCACCGAACTGCGCAACGGTGTTTTGTTTTATCTTGCCGTGAAAAGCCACAAATTTGCTATCCTTGGCGATGTGGGTATCAACAAAGAAGTTCCCGAAAATTTTTGGAACGACATTAAGGAAAAGATGACAGAATATTTCAAAGAGAATAAGTTTACCGAAGGACTTGTGTATGGTATTAGAGAAACAGGTTCTCACTTAAAAAAACACTTCCCTTACAGTCTCGACGACATCAATGAGTTGTCCGATGACATATCATTTGGGAAATAGCATGAAAACAGGACTACAGCAAATGAAAAAAATTAAAATCTCCGGCTTATTTCTTTTAATGATGCTGCTATTGGCCGGACAGCTCATGGCATCAGATATTCCGCCAAGGCCCAATCCGCCGCGGTTGGTTAATGACTTTGCCGGAATACTCACCCCGCAGCAGCAACAAAATCTGGAATATTCGTTACGTTATCTGAACGATTCCACTTCTAACCAAATTGTGGTGGTTACGGTAAAATCCCTCAACGGTCTGGCGCCCAATACTTTTGCTACCGAATTGGGTCAGCAATGGCATGTGGGCCAAAAGAAATTTGACAATGGTATTGTCGTGCTCATAAAACCCAAATACGGCAGCAGTCGCGGACGGGCTTATATTGCCACCGGCTACGGTCTGGAATCTGTCATTCCTGATGCCACAGCAAAAAAGATTGTTGAATATGAGATGATTCCCAGCTTTAAGCGTGGCGATTATTACGATGGCATTCGGAAAGCCACAGCCACATTAATGAAACTCTCGTCAGGTGAAATCAGTGCCAAAGGATACAACAAAGCGCACAGCAGGTCTCCGGTTACCAATTTCATACCCATTCTGGTGTTTATACTCATCTATTTACTTATCCGAGCCAGCAATGCGCGTTCGTATAGCGTTGGGAAAGGAACTTCATTCCTGACAGCTTTTATGCTGGGCAGCATGCTTGGTGGCAGCTCCCATTCGGGAAGCTGGAATAACTTTTCGGGAGGGGGCTCAGGCGGTGGTTTTGGCGGTGGATTCGGCGGTTTCGGCGGAGGTAGTTTTGGTGGCGGAGGTGCCGGAGGCAGTTGGTAACAGATTCTCCACAAATATTGTTAAAAAGTATTGAAATTAACGCGCTTATCTCTTGAACGTTAAGATAAATATTCTATCTTTGCACCCAATTTTTTTGAAAGGAATTCAGTAAAATGATAAACATAACACTACCGGATGGTTCGGTGAAGCAGGTAACAAAAGGTAGCTCCGCTTTGGATATTGCGCGTGAGATAAGCGAAGGACTTGCCCGTAACGTGCTGGCAGCCAAGTTGAATGGAACGATCGTGAACGCCACAGCCCCCATTGAGCAAGATGCAGAATTACAGCTTTTGACATGGAATGATCAGGAAGGAAAGGATACCATGTGGCACTCTTCGGCACACCTTATGGCCGAAGCCATCGAGTTACTCTATCCCGGGGTGAAGTTTGGCATTGGCCCCAACATCGAAAACGGTTTTTACTACGATATTGACTTTGTGGATTATGATATTTCCGAAAAGGATTTTCCCAAAATTGAAAAAAAGATACTGGAACTTGCCCGTGAAAAACAGCAGTTTGTTCGCAAAGAAGTTTCTAAAGCGGAAGCTCTGGACTATTTCACAAAAAAGGGCGACGAATATAAGCTGGAACTGATAAACGATTTGGAAGACGGCGAAATCACTTTTTACGAAAGCGGTTATTTCACCGACTTATGCCGCGGCCCTCATATTCCGAACACCGGTTTTATCAAAGCCGTAAAACTTACAAAAGTTGCCGGAGCCTACTGGCGTGGCGATGAAAAACGGAAACAGCTTACGCGTATTTACGGCATTACTTTTCCCAAGAAAAAAGAGCTGACCGAATATTTGGAGTTGCTCGAAGAAGCCAAAAAACGCGACCATCGCGTGCTGGGCAAAGAGCTGGAGCTTTTCACCTTTTCACAAAACGTGGGTTTGGGACTTCCTCTATGGCTTCCCAAAGGTGCTCAGCTGAGAGAATTGCTGGAACAATACCTGAAAAAAGTGCAACGTGCAGCCGGATATCAGCCGGTCATCACACCACATATCGGAAATGTCAATCTGTATAAGACTTCCGGACACTACCAGAAATATGGCGATGAGTCGTTTAAGACCATCAAAACACCGGTGGAAGGCGAAGAGTTTTTTCTGAAGCCCATGAATTGTCCTCACCATTGTGAGATTTACAAATCCGCGCCCCACTCTTACAAAGAGTTACCCATTCGTTATGCAGAGTTTGGAACAGTTTACCGTTACGAGCAAAGTGGCGAGCTTCACGGGCTGACAAGGGTAAGAGGTTTTACACAGGATGATGCCCATATTTTCTGCACTCCCGACCAGATTAAGTCTGAATTTAACGGGGTTATCGACATCATTGAAAAAATATTTACCGCACTGGATTTCAACGATGTAATTATCCAGATTTCCCTGCGCGACCCAAACCATCCCGAAAAATATATCGGATCAGACGAAAACTGGAAGAAAGCCGAGAATGCCATTACGGAAGTTGCCAAAGAACGTCATCTGAATACCATAACCGAATATGGCGAAGCAGCATTCTACGGCCCGAAGATGGACTTCATCGTCCGCGATGCCATCGGCCGCAAATGGCAATTGGGAACCATCCAGGTGGACTACAACCTGCCCGAAAGATTTGATCTCACTTATGTGGGCACCGACAATGAAAAACACCGACCGGTAATGATTCACAGGGCACCTTTTGGCTCGATGGAACGGTTTGTAGCCGTGTTGATAGAACATTGTGCCGGCAACTTTCCGCTGTGGCTCACTCCCGTTCAGGCAATTATTCTGCCCATTAGTGAAAAATATACCGAATACGCCAAAAAAGTATTAAATTTGCTGACAAATTTGGATGTCCGTGTAGAACTTGATGACCGTAACGAAAAGACAGGAAAAAAAATCAGGGATGCCGAGTTGAAGAAAATCCCTTACATGCTGATTGTGGGAGAGAAAGAGGAAGAAAGCAATCAGGTTTCTGTCAGGAAGCATAAGGAAGGTGATCTCGGCGTTATGCGTATTGAAGAGTTTGCCGGGAAAGTAGATAAAGAAGTAACTGATTTAATGAATATTAACCAATAAGGAGGGTAAAAAAATAGCTAAGTACAGAGGAAGAGGCAGAGGCCCCAGATATGTAAAAAGAGAAGACCCGAACAAAATCAACGGGCGTATTACATCTCCCATAGTGAGATTGGTTGGAGAAAACGTTGAAACCGGAATCTATCAACTGCGTGAGGCACAGTCCAAAGCAGATGCATTAGGTTTGGACCTGGTGGAAATTTCTCCCAAAGCCAATCCTCCTGTTTGTAAAATAATGGATTACAAGAAATACCTTTACGAACAGAAGAAAAAACAAAAAGAGATCAAAGCCAAAACGGCAAAAGTGGTACTCAAAGAGATCAGGCTCGGCCCCAATACGGACGATCATGATTTCAATTTTAAACTGAAACATGCCACTAAATTTTTGCAGGATGGTGCTAAAGTAAAAGTCGATGTGTTTTTTAGAGGACGATCGATTATTTACAAAGATAAAGGAGAATACATCCTGCTGCGTTTTGCTCAGGAACTGGAAGATTATGCCAAAGTAGAGCAACTTCCAAAACTTGAAGGAAAGCGGATGATTATGATTCTATCAGCGAAAAAAGCAGAAAAGAAAACAAAATAGTAACTACATATATTAACCATTAAAAAATCATTTTGAGCTATGCCAAAAATGAAAACAAAATCCGGTGCAAAGAAGAGATTCGTGCTGACAGGTTCCGGTAAAATTAAAAGGAAACATGCGTACAAAAGTCACATTCTGACGAAGAAGTCAACCAAACGTAAACGTAACTTAACTTACTTTACAATTATTGACAAAGTCGATGAAAAGAACATTCGCCGCATGATTCAGGGGTAATCAAATCAATTGTTTAATCTTGTTGTAGCCCTGTAAAGTTTCCCGGCAAAAGTATCGGGAGCGCTATAACGGAAAAATTTAAAAAAATGCCAAGATCAGTTAACACTGTTGCGTCAAGAGCACGCAGAAAAAAGGTAATGAAAGAGGTCAAAGGACAATTTGGCCGTAGAAAAAATGTCTGGACGGTTGCGAAAAACGCTTACGAAAAAGGCCTCTCCTATGCCTACCGCGACAGACGAACCAAAAAACGTAATTTCCGTGCACTGTGGATTCAGCGCATCAACGCAGGTGCCCGTCTTCACGGGATGTCCTATTCGGAATTGATGGGAAAACTTCATGCAAAGGAGATCAACCTGAACCGTAAGGTTCTTGCCGACCTCTCCATGAACAATCCCGAAGCTTTTAAAGCCATTGTTGATGCTGTGAAATAAACAGACACACAAAAGCTTATATGAAAAAAGGCCCTCCTGAAATTCAGGAGGGCTTTTCTTTTTTAGATCATTGTGTATCTGCCTCACAATAATGTTACCACCCTATTCCATCTTCAGTGTCCAATAATAATCATCTGCCCCTTTTTCTATTCCGGCATCAGTTAACTGCAACCAGTAAGCAGGCGTAACAACC
Source organism: Bacteroidota bacterium (assembly GCA_024280235.1). Lineage (GTDB taxonomy): Bacteria > Bacteroidota > Bacteroidia > Bacteroidales > F082 > Sulfidibacterium. The sequence goes on from JAJRQN010000162.1 coordinate 7,625, forward strand.
TTGTTATCAGGGGTTCTCAAACGCAGCTCATAAACGTAAATTACCGGATGAAACAAAATATCCGTAACCCCCATGACGAAGGACTTCCCTTCATCATCGCTTTGTTCCATCTTTACTTCAAAACCATTATGAGTCAAAAGCTTTTTTAGAAATTCGGCTCTGCTTTCGGAGAGATTCTCTTCCACAAGACTACAACGAACCCCTTCAATTTCTTTTATGATATGTTTTCCTTTATTTAAAGGCATTGCAATGAAATTAAGTTAAAAAAACAAATGACTTGCGGTCATAATGTATTCGAAAATACCACCGGCAAAACCGATGAAAACCAGACCTGCCACGCACAGCAACAAGCTTAATCGCATAAAATGAGAACTGCGAAAATAGGGAATCGGAGTATCGTTTTTGTTGATAAACATGGCTTTCACCACTCCAAGATAATAGTACAAAGAAACGGTTGCATTCAGTACGGCGATAAGTATCAGGATAAAGTAGCCATGGCTGCCGGCTGAGGTAAACAAAAAGAACTTGCCAAAGAATCCGGCAATAGGCGGAATACCTGCCAATGAGAACAGCGAAAGCATCATAATAAGGCTTAACCTCGGGTTGGTTAAATAAAGTCCGTTATAACCCGAGATAGTCTCCACACCCGATGCGTTGGAAATTGCTGCGGCCACACCGAAAGCTCCGAGATTGGTAAAGACATAAATCAAGATAAAATAGACGACAGAAGTCATCCCAAGGCTGCCTGTACCCATAATTCCCACAAGAATAAAACCGGCCTGGGCAATAGACGAAAAGGCAAGAAAACGTTTAATATTATCCTGGCGTAAGGCAAACAGATTACCCACCGTCATGGTGAGTACCGCCAAAGCGTAAATAGCTGTTTCCCAAAGTTCGGTAACATTCTTAAAAACTTTATAAAGGATGATGGTAAGAATAAAAGCAGCCGCTCCTTTTGATACTACCGAAAGATAAGCCGTAATATTTATGGGAGCACCCTCGTAAACGTCAGCTGTCCACAGATGGAACGGAACCAGTGAAATTTTAAATCCCATACCGCTGATAAAGAAAATAAATCCTAAGATAATAAGCGGAGAAGCGGTAACATTTTTGGCAATATCCGAAAAATAGATGGAACCGGTGGCGCCGTAAATCAAAGAAATTCCAAAAAGCAGCACACCCGAAGATATTGCGGAAAGCAGAATAAGCTTCACCCCTGCCTCCGCCGAACGGCTTTTGTATCTGTCGTAAGCTACCAGCCCGGCAACCGGGATAGAAGCCGTTTCCAATCCAACAAAGAAAGTCAGAAAATCACCGGAAGAAACCATAAAGTCCATTCCGAGAAGTGTTAGTATTATCAACACGAAAAATTCCCCTACTTTTCCTGCGTTTTCTGCCTTTTTCAGATAGCCATCCGATTGCAGGAAAACGATGAGTACGGCCATATTTAAAATATCCTTAAAAAGATCCGTCAGAGCATTTCCCTGAAATGCCCCACCAAAAAGAACTCCGGGTTTTACGGGAATAAAGCCAATCAACATCCCGAGTGTAAAAAGTATGAGCGAGAATTTGATTAGATGGGTTTTCTTTTCACCGACTGTAAAAAGATCAACCATTAATATGATTAATGCAACCACCAACAAAAGCAGCTCGTGACGCATAAGAAAGATATATCTAAAGTCCATTATTCCTGATATTTATTAGGTATCTTGTTCAAATTCAATTTAATGCAAATAAGCTGTGAGTTTTTCCATTATGGGTTGCAAGCTGTTCAGAATAGTATCGGAAAGCCACAAAGGTAAAATGCCAATTCCAACAATAGCAATCAGCAAAGTAGTTGTACTCAGCTTTTCAAACCAGGAGGCATCCTTGAGGTTCAGATGAACCTCATTTTTAATGGGTCCCAAGAGTATTTTTCCTACCACCCGAAGGATATATACCGCAGTAATTACAATGGATGAAACAACAATTACAGAGGCAACACGATGGAATAAATCCGAATGCTGGAAAGCACCGACAAAAATTGTCATCTCAGCGACAAAACCACTAAACCCCGGCAAGCCGAGAGAAGCAAAACCGGCAACCATGTACATAACGGCAAGGAAAGGCATAACTTTCATCAGCCCTCCTATTTCCCTGATATCGCGTGTGTGAGTACGTCCGTAAATCATGCCAATCAGTGCAAAGAAAAGTGCCGTCATCAGTCCGTGAGAAATCATCTGCAAAATAGCTCCATCCATAGCAATCTTATTCATCATTAAAAGGGCAAAAAGGATAAGCCCCACGTGACTAACCGAAGAATAGGCATTGATAAATTTCAGGTCTTTTTGCATGATAGCGCCAAGAGCACCGTAAACCACACTTATTGATGTCAGGATAATAAAAATCCATGCAAGCTGATGTGCCGCTTCGGGCATGAGATAAATAGCCACACGAAAACATCCGTATGCCCCGAGCTTCATTAATACGCCGGCATGAAGCATCGATACTGCCGTAGGTGCTGAAGCATGACCACTCGGCGACCATGTGTGCAGAGGGAAAAGTGCGCCAAGTACACCAAAGCCAACAAACGTAAGCGGAAAAAAGAAGCGTTGAGCCGCTATGGGCATATGTATTTTGGCAATCTGAAGAATATTAAAGGTATAAGCGCCCCCGTTGGGAGCCGAATTAAAATAGATTCCGAGAATCCCAACCAAAAGCAGCGCAGAACCACCCATGAGCATCAACGTAAGCTTCATGGCCGAGGCTTCTTTGGGTCCGCTCCCCCATATCCCAATGAGCAGATACATGGGAATTACCGCCAACTCATAAAAGAGAAACATGGTAAACAAATCGAGAGAAATGAAGAATCCGAAAACTCCAGTGGCAAGCAATATAAGCGATATAAAAAACTCACGCGAAAGGAATTCCATCTCCCAGGAGGCAAACACACCAGCAAAAATAACAATGGCTGTCAGTGCTATCATCGCCACGGCAATACCATCCACACCGATAAAATAATGAATGTTTAAACTGGGAAACCAGCTGTAATCAGCCGTCAGAACCATCTCGTGCAGATCGCCCGCACCACGGATAGAGAAATAATAAAACACCAGAAAAACAGCCAGCGCTAACTGGATTCCCATTCCCACAGCAGATACCAGCCGTGCTCCTTTGAGATCCCTGGTAAATAAGATTCCCGTGATTGTTAAAACAGGAACCAACACAAATAGACTCAGAAAATTCACCTGTTATATATTTTTAAATTAAAACTTTATTCAACTTTTTAAAATTATTTGCTTCCCTTAATGATACCCCAATGCGTACAGTAAGAAAAGCGCCAACATCACCGATCCGGCAACAAAAACAAAAGCATATTGCTGAAGTTCACCAGATTGCAGCCTTTTTATTTTGTAAGAAATTTTCATTGTAACCGTCCCGATACCTATCATAAATGCATCTACTACGTTATGATCGAACCAGGCAATCGGCCTTGCTATGCGGTTGAAGATTATCTTCTTGGTAACAAAGAGATAAACCTCATCAATATAGAATTTATTGAAAGTGGTCGTATAAAGCAGGCCCATTCTTTTGGCAATGAGTGCAGGCATCTCATTCTCTTTTTTGTACAATATCCAGGCAATGATTATCCCAAGCAGCCCGATGGCTACCGAAGGCAACATAATCGTCAGGTTTGGCTCAACGGCGAAAGGTTTCATGTCGGGACTTATAAAATCATGGAAAGGGATGAAACCGCCGAAAGTGGCTCCGAGCGCGAGAACAATAAGCGGGATGGCCATATTCCACGGAGCTTCGTGGGGTTTATGCTTATATTCGGGATCTTTTCCCCAGAAGATATTGAAGTAGAGCCGGAAAATATAAAATGAAGTTAATCCTGCGGTAATATATTCCACATAAAACAGCAGCTTATTAGAATTAAATGCCGCTTCCAAAATTTCATCCTTACTAAAGAAACCGGCGAAAGGCGGCATCCCCGAGATAGCAAGACATGCCGCAAGAAAAGTAAAATGAGTTACAGGCATATATTTTCTTAAACCGCCCATATCTTTCATAAAGTTGGAATGAACGGTATGAATAATGGCACCTGCTCCCAAAAATAGCAGCCCTTTAAACATGGCATGGGTAAACAGATGAAACATGGAAGCCGAAAATCCAAGGCCGGCTTCACCACCCCAGCCGGAAACGCCGAGAGCCACCATCATATAACCAATCTGCGACAAAGTAGAATAAGCCAAAACCCTTTTGATGTCGTTTTGGGTGATGGCAATAATAGCAGCAAAGAAAGAGGTAAAACCACCCACATAGCCAATAAAAATCAGAACATCAGGCGCTTGGAAATGATAAATAGGAAACAGTCTGGCAACAAGAAAGACACCGGCTACCACCATGGTGGCGGCATGTATCAGAGCCGATACGGGAGTAGGTCCTTCCATGGCATCAGGAAGCCAGATATGGAGTGGAAACATGGCAGATTTACCTGCAGCTCCCACAAAAATAAGCCCCATAGCCCAGGTAATACCTGAAATACCGAGAAAGCTCACTCCTGCAATTCCGGCGAATAAACCTGTTCCGGGTTGGGTGAGTTTATCAAAATCGAAAGTACCTGTGTAATAGGATAATATAAGAATCCCTATCAAAAAACCAAGATCGGCAAATCGGGTAACAATAAAAGCTTTTTTTGCTGCTGCAACGGCCGATGGTTTGTCGTAATAAAAGCCAATGAGCAAAAAGGAGGAGACTCCCACCAACTCCCAGAAAATATACATCTGGAAAATATTGGTGGCAAGCACCACGCCAAGCATGGCAAATGTAAATAAGGACAAAAAAGCATAAAACCGTTGAAAACCTTTTTCACCTTTCATATATCCAAGGCTGTAAATATGCACCATGAAAGAAACAGTAGTTACCACCACGAGCATCATAACGGAAATGGGATCCAGCAACACGCCCATGTGAATCTGCAAGGTGCTGGTAAAGGAAAGCCAGAGCATATTCACGGGAATAATGGTATGGTATCCACTTGCAGAAGCATTTAGAAAAAAATACTGATAAGCCGCAAACAACGAGAGGAAAAACGAAATCCCCAGGCCTACGGTTCCTATCACCCCCGATACCAGTGGCTTCCATTTCATTCCAAGCAATCCTGTAATAAGGAAAACAACTAATGGAATGATCAGAATTGATATTGTATATGAGAAATCAGTCATGGTAAAAACGGTTTTAATATTTCATTTCGTTCACGTTATCTGCTTCAATATTATGGATTCGCCGATAAATATTAATAATCAGAGCTATTGCCACGGAAGCTTCCGCCGCAGCGACACCCACAATAAAAAGCGAAAAAAAATGTCCCTGTAACCGGTCGGGATAGAGATAGCGATTAAAAACCAAAAAATTAATCGCCACCGAATTAAGGATTAACTCCACCGCCAGCAAAATGGTAATCAGGTTCTGACGGATTATGAAGCCGGCAATTCCTATAAAAAACATAAGGGTGCTGACAATAAGAAAATGATAAATTGATATTCCCTGTATCATAACGTTTCGGATTTTTTATTTTTTTCTTTTTTGACACTCACAATAGCGGCAATCATAGCGGCAAGCAGCAAAATACTGATAATCTCAAAAGACAAAACATAGCCGTTTTTCCCCATACCGAGAAGCTGATTTCCAATGAGATGCATATCAACCGGCACTGTTTTAACGCCGGCACTCTTCACAAAATCATGCGAAAGTAACGTCCATAATGTCAGGGCACCACCGACAGCCAACACACTCACTCCCATCCATAACTTCCATGGGGCAGGTTTCGCAAATTTATGGCTTATATGACTCGTTAACAGAATACTAAAAATGATTAACACAACAATGCCGCCGGCATAAAGTGTAAGCTGCACGGCAGCGAGGAACTGATAATTCAGCAGAAAATAAAAACCGGCAGTAGCCACCAGTACAAACAACAGATAAACAGCAGCCCGAAGCATTCTTCGCGAAGTTATCGTTAATACCGAGAACGTCAGAATAATGCCCGATAGCAAATAAAACATGAGGACGTTAAGTGTCATGATTTAGCCTCCTTTTTTTTAAGTGATGAACCCGGCTTGTTTAATACTTTATCTAATTTTGACCTGTCGAATACCGCATGTTCAAAATCCTGTCCCCATTCTATTGCATTAGAAGGACATGTCTTGATACACAGTTCACAGAAAGTGCACATGGACAAGTGATAGATGTGTTCGTCAATTACACGCACCATTTTACCCTCTTCATTGGGAACTTTTTTGGTAATAATTTCGATGGAGCCGTTGGGACAGTTTAGTTCACAAATGCCACATCCTGTACAAAGGTGTTGGTTGTTTTCGTCGTGAGGCATGACAACCTCCCCTTTAAATCGTTCTTCCATTTTCAGGGTAGCACGGTTCTCCGGATATTGCTCCGTAACAATTTCGCCCGGACTCACAAAATATCTTCCGGTTACCCGCATCCCGGCCCACAAGGAGCTGACTCCTTTATATATATCGGTAAAATATTCTATAATGCTATTCATTTCTATTCAATATTTTCATTAAAAATACCAACCCATCAGTACCACAAAAGAGATGAGCACAATGTTCAGTAAACTCAGTGGCAAGAGGTATTTCCACTCCAGATTTAACAGTTGGTCAATACGCAAACGCGGGAAAGTCCATTTGAACCACATGATTAAATAAATGATAAAGAAGGTTTTCCCGAAAAACCAGATTATGGAAGGGATGTAATCCATCACCCTGTTAAAAGCTTCCCAATGGTCAATGTGTAACGGCATCCAGCCGCCGAAAAACAGCGTTGCCGCAATAGCAGCCACAATAAACATGTTGATGTATTCGGCCAAAAAGAAAAAAGCAAACTTAATTCCGGAATATTCAGTGTGGAATCCTGCCGTCAGTTCCGACTCGGCTTCGGCAAGGTCAAAAGGCCCGCGATTTATTTCAGCCGTACTCGCGATCAAATAAATAACGAAAGCAATGAGTGCCGGAATGTGTCCTTTAAAAATCCACCAGCCATTGGCCTGACTTTCCACGATAGTTGAAAGTTGCATAGAACCCGAAAAAACCACAATAGCCAATAATGACAATCCAACTGAAAGTTCATAACTCACTACCTGAGCACCACTACGCATGGCACCAATAAGGGAATATTTGCTGTTGCTGGACCATCCGGCAATAAGTATTCCCACCACGCCAAGTGAGGAAACGGCGATAATGTAAAAGATACCTATATTAAAATCAAGGGCCTGCAATCCCTTAGCGAAAGGCAAAGCTGCCATGACCATAAAAGAGGTAATAATTACAATAAATGGAGCAAGGTTGAACAGAAAATCATCAGCATTTTTAATTGGAATTAACTCCTTGGTAATCAACTTTATAAAATCGGCAATGGTTTGAAAAATTCCCCACTTTCCCACCCTGTTGGGACCGATTCGGTTTTGCATCACGGCACAAACTTTACGTTCAAGATAAACCAGAAACAGTCCGAGAATCGCATAAAATAGTAAAAACAGTAAGCCTATTAACACAAATTCGGTAAGAACAGCAAGCCAGGGTGCCATAGCTGCATGAAGTTCTTTATTAATGCTTGCCGTTAAGGTTGAAAAGCTATAAATATCCAATATCATATTTCTCAGATTTATCGGTCAATATCAGGGATTACAAGGTCGAGGGAGCCGCTGATAGCCACAAGGTCGGCAATTAAGCCACCTTTGGCCAAAGTATTCAGGACAAAAAGATTACTAAAATTGGGCGAGCGGAATTTAATGCGGTAAGGAAACTTTTTCCCATCACTTACAATGTAAACACTGAGTTCGCCACGCGCTGTTTCCACACGTTGGAAATATTCTCCTTCCGGAAGTTTGACAATGGGTTTCATCTTTGCAGTAAAATCTCCTTCCGGAATATTGTCCGCCACATATTCGAGAATATTTAAAGATTCTTCCATCTCTTCCATACGTACGAGATAGCGGGCAAAGGAATCGCCTTTATCGTGCAGAATTTCATTAAATTTTATCTCATCATAAAGGCCATAAGGCGCTGTTTTACGCACATCGCACGAAAAACCGGAACCTCTTCCCGAAGGGCCGGTAACGCCAAAAGCAATCGCCGTTTCGCGCGTCATATTTCCAATTCCTTTGGTTCGGTTATGAAAAATGACATTGTCGGTTAACAGCTGTTTATATTCGGGAAGTTTTTTCCGGAAATAGTGAACAAATTCCATAATATGTTTCTGGAAGTTGGGATGTACATCATGCATCAACCCACCGGGGGTGTTAAAGCTGTGCAGCAAACGGGAGCCGAAAGACTCCTCGAAAATGGCAAGAATTTTTTCCCTGTCGCGCATCCCGTAAAAAAACGCTGTCAATGCGCCCAGGTCCATACCGAAAGCGCTCCACCACAAGTGATGTGATGCAATACGAGATAGCTCATCCAATGCTACCCGAATATATTTAACACGTAACGGTACTTCAACTTCAAGCGCATTTTCAACAGCAAGGCATATCGCTTCATTGTTCATATGAGACGAAAGATAATCCATTCGATCGGAAAGATGAATGATTTGCTTGTAGGTGTCTGACTCGCACATCTTCTCAATAGATCGGTGAATATACCCAATGTGCGGGGTCAGATAATTAACGGTTTCGCCGTTCAGACATACTTCCAGCCTTAAGACACCGTGTGTAGAGGGATGCTGAGGCCCCATGTTAATGATATAATCCTCATCTTCCCTAACGATTATATTTTTGATTACTTCGTCACTCATAATTAGTTAGAGAGTTCAATAATGTTTATTTCATCTTTAAAATCTTTTCGCAAAGGAAAGCCGTATCCTTCGTCCAAAAACAACCTTCGCAAGTCAGGATGGTTGTTAAACCGGATTCCAAACAGGTCGAACACTTCCCTTTCATGAAATTCGGCAGTAACCCATATATCCGAAACGGTATCTATTTGAGGTTTATCACGGTTTTCCACCTCGGCCTTTACCACTACAAGTTCATGTGTAGAAGCAGCTTCCAGATGGTAAACCACCATGAATTTTGTAAGATAATCAACTGCCGTAAGGCTGATAAGATAATCAAAAGGAGTACGATCGTTATTTCTCAGTTTCTGAGCCGTTTCGTGCCACTTATCCAAAGGAACCACAATTTCAAGATGTTGTTTACCCTCTTCGATGGTGGCAAAAGGGATTAAGTCGGCGAGAAAAGTTTTTAATTCTTCACTATTTTTCATCGGCTTCTGATTTTTTATCTTCAATATTTTTTTTCCCTGCCACTGACTTGGCCTTTATCTTACGATGGAGTTGCATGATGCCGTACAGCAGAGCTTCCGGCCGTGGAGGGCACCCCGGAACATAAACATCCACAGGCAACACGTGGTCAACGCCACGCACCACCGAATAATTATTATAATAAAAAGGGCCTCCGGAAACGGCGCAGGCTCCCATAGCAATCACATATTTTGGCTCGGCCATCTGGTCGTAAAGTCGTTTTAGTATGGGAACCATTTTATGAACAATGGTTCCGGCAACCACAATCACATCCGCCTGCCGCGGTGAGGCGCGATAGACTTCAATACCAAAGCGGGCAAAATCGTACCGTGATGCTCCGGCTGCCATCATCTCTATCCCGCAACAGCTTGTGGCAAAGGTGAGTGGCCAGATTGAGTTAGACCGTCCCCAGTTTAACACATTATCGATAGTGGTTAAGAAAACGTTATCTCCTAATTCATTCAAGGTTTCCAAAGTTTCATTATCTTTGAAATCCTCGTTTTTCATAGATTTAATTTTTATACCCATTTCAGCGCTCCTTTCTTCCATGCATACAAAAGTCCAAGCCCCAGAATGAAAAAGAAAATAATGATTTCGACAAATGCCCGCAGGCCTATGGATTTCATCACCACTCCCCATGGAAAAAGAAAGACCGTCTCAACATCAAAAACAAGAAAAATGATGGCAAACAGATAGTACCCGACATGGAACTGAATCCATGTAGGTCCTTCTGTGGGAATACCACATTCATAAGGTTCAAATTTTTGGGGATTAGAAGATCTCGGAGCAACGAGTGAAGCGAAAACAATGCCCCCGCCAACCAGGACAAGAGCAATGATAAAAAATAAAATTAATGACTCTCCATTCATATAATTATCTATATAAATTTTTCAATAGAATTTTTGCTGCGAATGTAGAATATAATTTATATCGATGTATCTGTATCTAATAATATTTTCCACTAAAAACTCTATTTATTTTAAGTCTAAATTAATTGGATGACGAGAAACTAACGAGGGTTTGCTGAAAAGCTCAAATGTGCGTTAGATTAGAATTTTATGAAGTAAAGATGGCCTCATATACGTCGAACAGAGCAAGATACGAAGACAGAATGCGGCTTAGCAGCCATAATTAGAAGTAAGGAGATGTGAAGGCAAAAGCTTTACTATTCCTCTAAAAGTTGCATTTGGTAATTGAATTTATCAACTCAGGAATCGCAAGATTATCATTTGGGGGGGTATGCTAAAAAATAAATGAATATTAAAATAAAGTTCTAGCCTGAGTTAGACATAAGCTTTACACGACAGAAAGCCTGGGGGACAAAAATATTCTTCTGCCTACTCCATTCCATACTTTTTCATACGGCGATCCAGTGCCTGCCATGTAATTTTCAATAAGGCAGCAGCTTTTGATTTATTATTGTCGGCTTGTTCCAGTGCAATGCGTATCAGCCTCCTTTCGTTCTCTTCTAAATCAAGGTCATCCACCAGCGACGAATGTAACGTGCCATCTACTAATTTTGAATTAATCATAGCACGCTGTTTTTTAGAAAGTTGTATATGTTGAGGCAACAGGACATCGCCTTCGCAAAGAATTACCGCCCGCTCAATGATATTGCGCAGTTCGCGGACATTTCCCGGTAAATCGTAGGCCATCATTTTGTCGATAATCGCTGAGCTGAGTTTTATTTTTAATTTTCCAAACTGTCTGATATATAATTTCAGATAATAGTCAGCGAGAGCCGGGATATCCTCTTTGTGGCTTCGCAGTGGTGGAATGTTTATAACAAAGATATTCAACCGGTGAAAGAGATCCGGCCTGAATTTATTTTCGTTAGCTAATTTCTCAAGGTCGGTATTTGAAGCGGCAATCACACGCACATCAACCTGTTTGCTTTTGCGCGAGCCTATTTTACTCACTTTCCGTTCCTCAAGCACGCGTAACAATTTTGCCTGCTGCCCAAGTGGCATATCACTAATCTCATCGAGGAAGAGGGTGCCACCATCGGCAATCTCAAACCAACCCTCCTTGTCGGAATCGGCACCCGTAAAAGCACCTTTTTTATGACCGAAAAATTCACTTTCAAAAAGGGTTTCAGGAACAGCCGAACAATTTACGGAATAAAACATATTTTCACTCCTCTGGCTGAGATAATGGATACCGTGAGCCACCAGCTCCTTACCTGTTCCGCTTTCACCAAGAACAAGTACAGAAGTATTCGGAGTTTGTGCTACTTTGGTCATCATCCCAATCAGCTCAACCATCGAATTACTATTCCCGATAAGCTGTACTCCTATATTCTCCAATAATTTCTTCGAAAGTACATCCCTGTTTGACCTTACCAGTTTAAGCTCATTACTTATCTGAATAAAACGCTGTGTACGCACAATAGCTTTGTAAACATCAGGCAACCGAAAAGGTTGTGCGAAATAGTCAATGGCACCTCTGCGCATGGCTTCAATCACCGTATTCATATCTCCATGTCCCGAAATCATAATCACCTCCGAGAGCGGGTTAATTTTTTTTATATCGCCAAGTACATCGAGGCCACTTCTCCCCGGAAGACGAATATCCAGAATTACAATATCCGGAAGATGATTTTTGGTCAGCTCCAATGCTTTATCAGGATGGTTAGCAAAAAAAACGTTGAACTTTTTACTCTTTAGAAACTCACTTATCTCATCCACCAGACGCTGTTCATCGTCAACAATTAGTATGCTTAATTTTTTTTCCATAATTTAATTTTTCAAAGGCAGCTGAATCATAAATTCCGTGAATACCCCTTCTTCGCTCAGCACATCAATTTTTCCGCCAAATTCCTTAACAATACCGTAAGAGATAGAAAGTCCCAATCCCGTTCCTTTTTCCTCATCTTTGGTAGTAAAAAAGGGGTCGAAAATATTGGGAAGGTTCTTCGGTGAGATACCTGTCCCATTGTCTCTTACCAAAATTTCACAAAATTTATCTTTTCGTTTACAATCTATTTTTATCTCTTTTTGAAATTGAGATTTCATTTGTTTTGCTTTTTCTTCAACAGCATAACGAGCATTAGAAATAAGATTTAAGAGTACCTGTTCAAGGCGATAAGGATTTCCAACCACGAGGAGTGCCTCCCTTGTGATTTGCAAATTGAGATGAATTTGATGATCTTTCATTTGCATTTTAACCAGTGACAGAGCATTGTCGATTATCTTAATCACTTCCACGTCTTCCTGAACTGTATCTTGCTGGTCGCGCGAAAAGATGCGCACATGTTGAATTATCTGATTTATACGTTCAATATCATTGAAAAGAATTCTGAATTTGTTTCGGATATATTCTTTATCGATGTCATTCTCATCCAAACGCATCAAAATATTATCCAGCCCCATAGAGATACCACCCAGCGGTTGGTTTATCTCGTGAGAAAGCCCGGCAGAGAGTTCTCCGATAAATTCGAGTTTTGATTTCTGCACCAACAATTGCTGCTGCAGTCTGACTTTCAGTACTTCATCAGTCACACGTTCTTCAAGTTCCTTATTCAGTTTGTTTAGTTCATCTTCGGCTTTTTTCCGGGCACTAATATCGGACATAAACACAAGGCAAGCATTCTTCTCATCCCATAAAATATCGTTAGTTTTAAGCTCTGCCCACTTGACATCTCCCGTTGAGGAAAGCAGGCGGACATCAACAAATTCTGTCCCCTGCCTTTCCTTAGGAGAAGATAAGAACCTGTCCAGGAAATTTTTATCATCATCATGGACAAAGTCAAGAAGACAGCCACCAATAATCTGAGCTGGCAAGCTTTTAAGTATCTCCAATGTTTTTGGATTTACCATGATAATTTTCCTATTGATAATCAGGACAATTCCGTTGTTGGCATTTTCAAAGATAAGGCGGTATTTATCTTCACTTTCTCTTAACCGCATTTCAGCAAACCGACGTTCGGTAATCTCCTTTCGCATCTCATCAGTACGCTGGATGACACGTTGTTCCAAATGAGCATTCAACTCGCGCAATTCGCTTTCGACCTGTTTGCGGTAAATAGCTGCACCAAGATTATGGGCAAGGGTTTCAAGTGCTCCGGTTTCGGCTTCAGACCATATTCGCTCATTTTTGCATTCATCAAGTCCAATAAATCCCCACCAGTTCTCTTTCACATAAATTGGCATGGAAAGAATGGATATAATATCTTGTTCTTCAAGCACACTCCGCTCTATCTCGCTTTCAAAATCCTTAACAAGACCATGAATATAGTTGTGAGAACGCATAATCTCCACCCACCTCTCAAAAACAGGATCGTCAAAATAGAGCCGTTCCAGGGCGGGATTATCAATTTCGGGTTTCACCTCACCCTGAACCCATTCGTAAACCTGTGAAGTATAAGGCTTTCCCTGTTCATCCTCAAAATTTTGAAAAATATAGACTCTTGAAGCATTCGTAGCTTCGCCAATCAGACGAAGTACTTTCAATACCGATTGACGGTTAAAACCTTCTTCAAAGAAAGTAGCAGTTACATGTGCCAAAGCCCGCAAAATAGCCTCACTTTTTAACTGTTCTTTCTCCGCCAACCGCCGTCCAATCTCTTCCTCCCTGACTTTTTTGTTTAGCAAGATATCATCGGCCTGCTCTCTAATAGTTTTCACAAGAAGCTGTGAATCAATTGGTTTTAGCAGATAAGCTTTGACACCAAGCTCAATAGCACTAAGAAAGTAGTGAGGTTCACCAAATGCAGACAAAATAATGATTCGGGTATTTTTATCTAACTTTCTGATTTTGGCAATCAAATCGAGGCCATCCATCACCGGCATTCTCACATCTGTCAATACAATATCAGGCCTGTAAGTTTTATAATTTTCCAGACCTTCCAACCCATCAGACGCTATATAAACTTTTTCGACAGAGTACTCCAGAATCTTTTTGTAAATATTCCTTAATGTAGCGTCATCCTCCACGTATAATAAGGAAACTCCCAACTTCTTTATGTCCGATTCTTTGTCCATTTATTTAGTTTCGCCATCAATTTTATGTAAAGAGCGATCAGTTTTTCCCTTTACATAGCTCTCTTTCAATTGTTTCTCAAAAGTATTGTAATCCGGATGAAAAAAAATCCATACATAAAAATAAGCCACAAATTCATTGCTCACATTTCGGAAACCTTTACTGGATTTCCACCAGTGTTCCGGATCAAAAGTCCGATCCGTGTCGGCAATGATACCTACTTTATATGCATTGCCAAAAGCCCGTTCAAACAACAGATGAGTACGACGGGAATGGACGCCCACAGAATAAATGTTAAATGATTTGCCCCAGACTGGATGTTTTTCAAACAAAATATGTGTAGCCACTGCTGTGTTGTAAGTCCGGTTTATGCTAACCGACCGTGGAATGACTGCCCGAAAGATGCTGTCTTTAAATCCGTTCCCTCTGAGGACTGCTGCGGCTCCTTCAGCTGTATTACTATAAGAAACATAATTACTCCATTGTGTTATTGGTATTCCGGTAATAATCAGGTGCTTATAATTATTCTTTTCGTAAAAATCCATAGCGTTTTTCAAAGCATAGTATTCAATCCATCCCTCCACGACAAGAGTTTTTGCTTTCACAGGCTGGTCAACAGATAGCCAGCTACAGACGGTTCCCAACCAGATTCGAAACAACAGGACAAGCAACAACAACAAAACCAGCCATCCTGAAACGGTAAGACAACGACAATATTTTTTCGCTATAAGGCGGAATTTCATGGGTTTTTCCTGTTTGAAAATGTAATTACTTTTGTCAAAAATAGTAATTTTAACGGCGTTAACATGCAAAATTTTTAATTCTCCATGAACTTAGCCGAATTAGGAGATGACTTTGGAAAAATTTCCAATCAAAAAACAAGCTGCGATGACAAAGTCTCTGTTCTTTTTAAATAATGGATTAAGGAAACGGTCTCTTTAGTAATTTCAGGAACCAATAGTGTAACATGTTTTATTGCTAACAATCACGGAGTTATAGCAGTCCATAACAAAGGAGCTTTTGCAAAAAGGGTGTACTATTGGCTTTATAATTATTAACTAAAGTTTTGCACATAAAAAGGGTGCTGTAAACGAGCAAAATAAGTTAAAAAAAGCAGCATAAATGTTTGGCTAATAAACTAAAGTCTAGTAAATTAGCAAAGTATCCAAACACAAACATTATGCTACACAACAAAGATACAAAAAAGATTTGGGAGTTAAAAAAAGATTTTACCCATAGGTGGTTAGAGGTTGATTTTTCTGCACACCGTAATAAAAGCCTTTCATTTTTCAAGCTTAATAAAAAGCTTTTCTCATTTCAAGAAACGAGGATATAGTTTTGAGCTTGTGTTTTCATTATTGATATCTCAGGTGTTTATGGAAGAAACGAGTGTCAACAGCATAGTAGCCAATAAGAGCAACGTGTTTTCATTTCTAAAGAAAGATGTGTTTTACCGGTTGAAGAATAACCCCGTAATAGATTGGCGCATGATTCTCTGGATGTTCTCGATACGCTTTTTGAAAATAATGCAACAGGAATCTGATCTACAAGATAAGATAAAGTGCTTGATACTTGATGACAGCTTGTTGGAAAAAACCGGAAAGTCAATTGAAAAGATTTCCAGAATATGGGATCACGTAAAACACCGGAGTGTCCTTGGGTATAAACTAAACCTTTTAGGTTACTGGGATGGTTTTTCATTTATACCGGTAGATTTTACCTTACACAGGGAAAAAGGCAAAAACAAAAAGAAGCCCTTTGGATTAAGCAAAAAAGAGTTTAAAAACCAGTTTAAAAAGAAACGCGGAACAAAGCTATCATCCTATGAACGGGTAAGAGAAGCAGATAAAACCAAAATACAAACAGGCCTTAAAATGTTTAAACGAGCCATAAAGAAAGGACTAAAGGTTGACTATTTATTAATGGACAGTTGGTTTACGAACAACGCTTTTATTGAAGCAGTAAGGGCAGTGAAAAAACAAACAGTGCACTTAATAGGGATGTATAAACTGGTTAAAACTAAATTTGAATATAATGATAAAGCAATGACATATAGCCAAGTACGGAATATAATGGGGAAACCCAAACACAACCGTAAAACAGGGATACATTACTTAGAAGCAAAAGTACCGTTAGCAGGCAAGTCGGTTAAACTGTTTTTCTCTCGTAAAGGAAAAAGGGGGAAATGGAAAACGTTTATAAACACAGACACCCAATTTAGTTTTGGAAAAGTGTTGGAGATATATCAGATTAGGTGGACAATAGAAGTGTTTTTTTATGGAAAGCAAAAGTTGCTGGAGTTGGGAACTGAACAGTCCAAAGATTTTGATTCGCAAATAGCAGCCACTACGATTACTTTGTTGCAACATATTCCAATCACAACAAGATTCCGTTTCGACAATTACGAATCCAAGGGGAAA
>JAJRQN010000163.1 GCA_024280235.1 Bacteroidota bacterium
AAATGAAACACTCATGTTTAAATTTTAAGCACACAGGGGGATGGTTAAAGTCCGCATAGCGGACGACTCAAATGTAGTCTCGGATTTTAATCCGGGGCGATGGTATCAAAACACATTATATCAATATTTTACAAATTTCTAAACACATGAAACATCCATGATTGGTTTAAAACACACAGGCGAATGATTTTCCCCAAAAAATAATCATCGGATTGAGCAGCTTGCCCCGATTATTTCGGGGGATTTAACGGATGTTTTTCGCTTGCGAAAAACTAAAATCCGCTTAATCTGCTTAATCCGCCTGTTGGTACAACAGTAAGCGGGGATGATAAATATATAAAGTTAGATGACAGCTAATTACAAAATTATAAACACATGAAAAAATTAAATATCGGAATATACGGTTTCGGCGTGGTAGGACAGGGGCTGTACTCCGTTTTGCAAAAAAGTAAAACCGTAGATGCAAAGGTTTCCTCGGTTTGCGTGAAGCAAAAGAACAAAATCAGAACCATCAAAGAGCCACTGCTTACGTTGGATCGGGAAAAAATTCTGAATAATCCGGATGTCAATGTTGTGGTTGAGTTGATAGATGATGCAGCGGAGGCTTATCACCTTG
Organism: Bacteroidota bacterium; assembly: GCA_024280235.1. GTDB lineage: Bacteria > Bacteroidota > Bacteroidia > Bacteroidales > F082 > Sulfidibacterium. Next base: position 617 of record JAJRQN010000163.1, read on the forward strand.
TCAAAGAGTCGTTATACAAAGGTAAAAGTGTGGTTTCAGGAAATAAAAAGATGTGGGCGGCTCATCTCGAAGAGCTGATTCATATACAGAATGAGACCGGAAAATCACTGCTTTATGATGCTTCGGCCTGTGGCTCTATTCCGATTATCCGGAACCTTGAAGAGTATTACGACAACGACTTATTGAAATCTATCACCGGTATTTTGAATGGATCGTCCAATTATATTCTGACGCAAATATTCAGGGATGGAAAAGTATATGCCAATGCACTGAAAGAGGCGCAGGCACTCGGCTTTGCCGAAAGCAATCCCGAATCGGATGTGAGTGGAAGCGACTCGCTTTACAAGCTAATTATTATTACGGCACATGCTTTTGGAATTATTGTTTCATCCGATGACATTTTTCGTTTTGGTATTGACAATATTAGCGATTTCGATGTGCAGTTTGCCAAAGAAAAAGGTCTCAGGATAAAGCTAATAGCGAGAGTTACGAAGGCGGAAGACGGCAAAATTTCGATGTATGTCGTACCTGAATTCGTCAGCCCGGACAAGTATATTTACAACGTGGAAGACGAATACAACGGTGTGATCATTGAAGGTGAGTTTTACGACAAGCAGTTTATGTTTGGGAAAGGGGCAGGTGCTTATCCTACCGGCTCGGCAGTTTTATCGGACATCACTGCTCTCAGCCACAATTACAAATACGAATACAAAAAACGAAAATATTTTAAAATCCCGGAGTTTACCAACCGCGTTTCCCTGAAAGTTTATTTGCGTTATGACAGAACCGAAGACCTGCGCCATTTTGATTTTGAAGAAATTTTTGAACAATACGCCGGACTGGGGACACATTTCGTTGTCGGAAAAATAAGTCTTGAGAAACTCATCAAGATAAAGGATATTCTTCCCGGACTACCTGTTTTTCTCGGCGTACTGTAAAACAAAGTGCTAATCATCATCTTCCTCTTTTCCGGCAAACTTTGCAGGATAAGCCTCTTTCTTTTTTACGGAAGACCATATAATACGGTTCAGCAAATTGTCGTTTCCGGCATCTATGTCCATTTTTGCCATCTTCAGCGAAGCTATGGCATAAGCTCTTTGTTTCCCTGTTAACGCCCGAAGTTGCGGATTCATTTCATCTAAAGGTATCCTGTTTTTCAGCGCTTTATATGGCGACAAGTCGGCTTTGGCCGAAAAGACATCCCGCATAGGAACTGCCGAAGCATCCATAATGTTCATGGGCGGCAATCCCAGAATCTGTTCAATGGTTCTTATCAGCGAAGTCTGATTGTAGTCGGTAGAAACTACTTTACCATTTTTAGAATAAGGGCTGATAACCATTCCCACCGTGCGATAGGCCGACACATGATCCCAGCCGTGTTGCGAATCATCTTCGGTAACAAAGATGACGGTATTTTTCCAAAATCGGCTTTTGCTCACAGCCTCAACGATCTGTCCCAGCGCATAATCGTTGTCGGCCACCATAGCGCGTGGTGTTGGATGTTCGGGTGAAGTTCCTCCCGTATGGTCATCGGGAAGGGCCATGATGACCAGGTCGGGGAAGGCATCTCCTTTCATCTTTTCAAAAGCTTTCAGCTCATCGATAAAAGCTTTTGCCCGCAAAACATCTGGAACATTATGGCTGTCGTAACCGGGATATGTTTTGGATAAAATCCCCCGAATGCGGGCGATGGTAGTAACATTGGTAAAATGAAACGGTTTCCCCGCAAGGAAATTTTTGTAAACATCAAGCCATGTATCTCCGTTTTTCCAACCCGGCTTGCAGGCTTCGCCGTAGATGCGAACACTTTTCCCGTGGTCCAGCGCATCATCCCACACAAAGCCGGTTTTGGGATAAGCCATGGCGTCATACAACACATGGGTGTAACTCCGAAACCAGGCACGTACATTTTTCTCAATATAATCGGTTACAATGGAGGCATCTGTCCAGACGTGCCCTTCGGCGGAGCATTTTCCGGAAGCTTTGTAATTGTCGAGTAAAACATAATTACGAACAAGTTTGTGCGCGTTGGGCGTGATTTTTTCGCCAAAAGTGCAAAGCGCCGCATCACCGTTACCTTTTTTTACATCGCCGATAATCTGGTCATAAGTCCGGTTTTCTTTGATAATGTATATTACATGTTTGAATACAGAAGGCTCGCCGATACGTTCGGGAACAGGAACCGGTTTCATGTTTTTACGGGGTAGCAGCTTCAGCAAAGCCAGTCGTGCCAGCCGGTTGTCCTTTATCACTTCCTGTGTATATGCAACTAATTTTGCGCTGTCGGGAACAGAAATGATCGAAACACACGCCAGCATTCGGTGAGAATTATAAGCGCCTGCCGTTGAAGTCCTTTTACCGTTTACACGGATAAAAGTCCGGTAAGCCGGATTTTTTTTGTTCATCGAAGTGAGACGTGAACCAATTCCCTCAATATCGGCAACATAAAGTGTCTTGTTATTCAAAACGGCTATTCCGGCCGGATATGCCGCCGTGGGAATAAACCCTGTGATTTTACTTTTCGGCAAAGAACTTTTTCCACCTGACTTTTTACCAAGCGCTACAACAGCTAACGCGTTGTCCATGCCATTAGCCACATAAAGCCGGTTGCCATCGGACGAAAGTGCCAACCCGTTTGGCGAATCGCCGAAATAAGGATTCTTCATCTTGTTCAAACGTACCGAAATGGTTTAGGTAACCTTGTCTGTTTTGGTGTTTATAACACTGATGTTATCATCGTTGCCGTTGGCTACATAGACAAATTGCTCATTGGAACTGGCAACGATTTTGTTGGGATGCAAGCCGGTTTTTATCTCTTTCAGTGTTTTTCCGGTTTGCGGATTTAGTACACTCACCGTTCCCGATGAAACTGAGCCGAAACGATCTACAGAAGCTTTTTCCCATGGGATGCCTGCAGTTTGGCTGTCATTGGCAGGAGGAACAGCACCCGACCAGTTGGAAACGTATAACTTTCCGCCGGCCCATATAATGCCATATGGAGCCAGTCCCACCGGCTGCTGCCAGATAACTTTACCGGAATTGAAATCCAGTTTTACCACTTCATCGTTGCCATTCAGAACGACGTAAATCACGGCTTTCCCGTTTTCTTTCCTGACCACCATCTCATTGGGGATGGAAGCACGTATTCCCTCTTTTGGTTTGAAAAAATAAGTGTTAACAATTTTAGCAGAATGTCCATCCCAAACAGCTTTCATCAATTTGTTGCGGCTGCTCCACAAGACATACTGTTTCCCTTTGTCCTGAAGCCATGTGATACCTGAATAAGTATTTACGGCATTTTTTATGTCATATTTCCGCATAACGAACCGGGAGACGATTTTGTTGTCCTTAGTGTTGACAAACACAACACTGTAACGCCCTTCCACCGCAAGCATTTTTCCATCGGGCGAAAGGGCCACATCGAGTGCATGATTTTCCAGTGCGGAATCACCAAAAAAAATCATTTTACCCGCCGGCTTCAAAATTTTGTTGTACGGCATGGTCAGTGTAGTCGGCTTTGTCGCCACTGCAGCAGAAGTACTATTTTGTTGTTGATGGGTTTGACAAGCCGATAACGAGAGTCCGGCAATGACTAACAGCACAATGTGGATATGTTTCATGATTCGGTATTTTTGTTTTCTCAAGGTTATTTCAAGATAAACCTTAAAAGGTTTTGCAATTTTAAGCTTTTTTGTGGAAAGTTGCCAGTGATAAACACTAATTTTTTGTTACTAATGCGAATCAAGGGTTGAAACAGAATAGAAATAAACAAAAGAATGTCGATAACTTATGATGTATCCGTTTAATATTTAGCCTGAGAACCAGTATCTTAGATGCAGTATTCACAAAACATTTAAGATATGATTCCCGAGG
>JAJRQN010000164.1 GCA_024280235.1 Bacteroidota bacterium
TATTATTTTCTGATGATCGACTGGGAATACGACTTTCCGCCGGCGTTCAGTTTTACAAAATAAACGCCCGGTTTAAAGCCGGCAAAGTCTATCATAACATAACCTCTGACCTGCGCCGATGCTTGTGCTAACATACGACCGGAAGCATCATAAATGAAATAGCTGACCTGTTGAAAGTCGTTATTCTCAAAGACAAACTTCACCCTGTCGGCAGTAGGATTGGGATACGCCTGTATTTGAGGACGGGTCTTCGTATTAAAAACGGAAGTATGATCGCCTTCTACTTCGGTCAGGCAGGTATAAAGAGGGATTCGTCCTGTCCCTGCGGAAACGGCATGATGGGTCAGCGTTGTATCCGTGGGATTAAATTCATAAATAACCCCGTTATCCGGCTCGCCGGAAGCAGGTACTTTGGTCATACCCCAAAGAGAACCGGTGGAGCTTAGCATAAGATTTCCCTGCGGCCTGGTTCCTTTTTCACCGTTGCCGGGAAAAACAACCCGCTGTACCATTTGGTGTGTACTTAGGTCAAACTCAAACAGGTAGCCGCCCGGCTCATCGGTAGCATAGGCCACTACACCATAAAGTTTTCCTTTGTTAAACAGAAACTGTGAATAATTGGCTTCGTAGTCTTCCGTTGAGAAATAAATATCGGAAAAAGTACCTTGTTCCGCATCATATTCGCGGATAGCCCATTTTTTATTGTTACCAAGTTCGTCCACATTGGTGGCCAGTCCGTACAATTTTCCATTGTCAGCCAAAACGAGGTTGTCTTCAGGACGCAGACAGGTATCGGGAATGTTCAGAACCACACGGAAAGTATTATTTTGCGCAGGGTCAATTTCGTATAAAACACCATGACCGTCTATTCCATTTGCTCCGCCGGAAAAAGTTGTTCCGTAAAGTTTATCATTAGCCCCGAGCGTTAGTCCTGACATGGGAAGCCGTCCGGTTTTGGCTTCATCATTTATGTTAAAATCGTATATTTTCCTGAAATTATCGTAGTTACGACTTATATCGTAGGTAAAAACCACACCATATCCCGGGCCATAGCGGTTACTATAATCACCATTGGTATAGGTAGTTCCGTATATTTTCTGATGGTATTCCAGCAGGTTATTCTGACCTTTCTGATAAAGAGTTCCATACTTATTTTTATCGCCAAATCCACCATTTTTGCCTGTGAAATTCACCAATACCCGGAACTCTTTGGTTTGCGGATTCATTTCAAACAATACACCATCGCCATGGTAATAGGTGCCGGCGCCGCCATTGGGACTCATCCCATACAACATTCCGTCAGAAGCCAGCAGGAGGTCGGAGGCGGGATTTGCTCCTTGTTTATAAGCCTCGGTAGCAGAACCGGACGTGCCGAAACGCACTTTGTTGACATAAGCATGTTTTAAGGGATAATAATCTGATAATCCTCTGTAAAAAGATAAAATGCTATTGGGATTGGAAGTATTTTTAAGATATTTAATGGAACGTTGTGCCGGATTCGTTAATTCCATAGAAACCTTAATGGCCTCTGTTCCCGGTTTGTAAGCCATAATTGTCGGGTAATATTTAGTCGTACTGAAATAGATGGAATCGCCAAAAAGTGCAAACCGGTTGTAATCATAACCACTCCTTGAACTAACAGATACATCATGTAACAAGGTATCATGGATAAAATCATATTCCATCAAAAAGCCCGATTTGCTATAAGAATGCAAAGCCACAACCGTGCTGTCGGTAACCTGGAATAGTTCGCCTGCCACCATGTAATCGTTGGACGCATGCAAAACGGAGTCAACCGAATAAGAAGAGTCGGCCAGATTGAGATGGGCAATTCCATAAGTATCAATTCCCAACAGCCGGCCGTCGGTTGTTTTGATAAAAGCTCCTCTTGGTCTGGTTGTGATTGAATCGGGAATCGAAAAAAGGATATTTAACCGGCCTGTTTGCGGATTGTAATGAAAGAAATCCTGTCCGGCGTAACGGATATCACTGCTACTGTATTGGTACGACTTTGACAGGCAAAACACGATGGTGGTATCGTTAACCGGTGTAAAATAACAATTGTTGGGAGAGTAACTGGTATTTCCCTCTCCGGGCCAGGTATTCTTATTAAAAACAGCCACTTTTTCCAGCTGGTTATCCGGAACAGAATAATTTATCAGCACCATGGAATCGTATCTGTTTTTTCCATCGGGATAAATCATACCGATAATGCTGTTTTTGAAATAGATGATGTCCGCATCGCCATCGTGGTACTGTGCATGGATAAAATCGCCGGGAAACAAGGCCACGATCTCCGTGGAATCTTTCGATGCATAATAGCGATACAGGGCATCGTGCGTATTTTTATTATGGACTCCATCCGCAAAAGACTGGTTGCAAATACCTACATAAATCCCCGGACTTTCTTCAAAAACATTCATAGCCCCAAATACCGGATTGGGTTTAAACACATATTCGTCGTGGTAGGTATTGGTTTGCACGTTAAAACTAAAAAGGGTTCCTCCATCATAGGTGTCATCGTTGCTTGTCATGCCCCAAAAAGTCTGGGAAAAAGAAGATGCGGAAATTAGCAGCATCAGGCTCAGCAGGACTGCTTTCGGATAAGAATTTTTTGTCATAGGTATAAATTTGTATCTATTTATGTTTTGCTAAATAATTCTGATATGTTTAATATTGAAATAAGAAAATCTATCAATGTTTCATTAAGTTATTTATTGGCAAGGATGCGGGCAAAATAAACCTGTTTTTTGCTATTTTATATTTTGCAGTTCAAACAGATGATAATAGCCAAAGTGTTCATCCGGTTTTTCTTCTATAATTTTGGCATAAACTCCGGGCTTGTCATCAATCATCCATAGCTTTTGCCGGGCTTCGGAATCGGTTACTGCTTCTATCACTGTGCAGTGAAAGGTGCCGGCCGGTGTGGTGATTTGTTCTTTTCCGACCACACGGAAAGTGGCTTCTTTTTCGGGGAAAAGCCGGTTGTAGGTCAGGGCTGTTCAATTCTATGTTGAAAACAAATTTTTGAAAAAGCAGGAATGTTAATAAAATAGATTTACTTTAGATTTATCTAACAATCAATAAAATAAAGAGCTATGATATTAACATTCCTTGATGATCTACAAGATCA
>JAJRQN010000165.1 GCA_024280235.1 Bacteroidota bacterium
CAAAAAGCCAATCTTTCGACCGGCTTTTTGATTTAATTATGATTGCTTTTCGACTTTTTAAAGTGCACCTTCGTCGTAAGCTTTTTCGCCAAGTTCCCCTTCATCAATACCAAGGAGTTCAATTTCCCGATTTACTTTTACAGGTGTTATGTAGTTGATTAGTTTCAACATGAGCAGCGTAAAAACAAATGCATATCCTGCGGCAAGTACTACGGCAATCAGTTCTTTCATAAAGAAGGCTCCCCCGCCAAAGAAAAGGCCATTTGCACCATGTGCATTCACAGTTGTTGTGGCAAATACACCCAACAAGATTGTTCCAAGAACGCCACCCATACCGTGGACACCCCATACATCGAGAGCATCATCCCAGCCCCTGCTGTTTTTCAGCTGTACGGCGAGGAAACTAACGGCTCCGGCCAGAATTCCAATAATAATGGCAGCCCACAAAGGGACATATCCTGCTGCCGGAGTGATGGTTGCCAGCCCAGCGACAGCCCCTGTCATCAATCCGACAAATTTTGGTTTCTTCTCGCGGCTCCATTCAATAATCAGCCAGGTAATGGCAGCAAACGAAGCAGCTACATCAGTATTTAGAAATGCCAGAGTAGTAACAGAATCAACGCGTAATTCGCTACCGGCATTAAAACCATACCATCCAAACCACAGCAAAGCAGTACCAATGGCTACAAGAGGAATACTGTTGGGAACTGACTTGGTGTCAATACGTTTTCCAACATAAAAAACGGAAGCCAGGGCTGCAAAACCGGCAATGGCATGAACCACAATACCTCCGGCAAAGTCAAGGACACCCCAGGTAGCAAGAAGTCCGCCGCCCCATACCATGTGTACGAAAGGATAGTAAACAAAAATTTGCCACAGAACCAGGAAAATTAAATACCCTTTGAAGGTAATCCTATTGATAAAAGCACCGGTAATCAGTGTCGGGGTGATGATGGCAAACATCATCTGGTAAGCGATGAAAATAAATGTCGGATACTGGTTTCCTCCTCCGGCAAACATATGATTGAAAGGAATGTCTTTCAGGAATGCCGCATCGAAGTTGCCTATAATGGCACCATGGCCTCCACTAAAGCATAAAGAGTAGCCGAAGCTAATCCATAAGATGGTTGTAATTCCGAGCGAGACAAATGTCTGCATCATAATTCCGAGGATGTTCCGTTTGCTGGCCAGCCCTCCGTAGAAGAATGCCAGTCCGGGTGTCATCAACATAACAAGACTTGTTGATAAAATCATAAAAGTCGTTGTGCCTGTATCTATCATGACTAAAGATTTAAATGAATATTAAGTTAAAATGAAATTCCAAATATAAAATATATTTTTCCTGATTGAGGGTTGGTAACCAGAGATACCATGAGTGGCAACGCATAATTTGGGTGATTTTTACTGTTTCTGAAGCAGTAAATCCCAGATTGACAATTCCCAATCCGGTCCCGTAAAAACCTGTTTCACCGATATATCCGGTGGTAGTATTGGCTTTTTTGGGCGTAGTAATATTTATCCCGATAAAGGTATTCAAATCTACTGTCTTTATTCGAAAGGGTAAACCAAGTTCAAAATATGTGGAATATTGAATGCCTGTTTTCTGGTTAAACTCCGGACTGTCGGGATTGTCGTCGATACGGGAAGCATCATTCCCATAAAAGTTTGTAGCCAACAAGGCTGTCATTGGAAATTCCTTTGTGCCATTGAAGATGAGTGTCCCTTCAAAAATATGACCGGTAACATTTTTGCCATACCTGAAATAATTATAATCGCCATATTCTTCAGGGAAGAAGTAATCGGTAATTGTAACAGTGAACATATCTTTGGCAAACGACTGGCTCACATGTAAATCAATTTCCTGAGAAACATTATCTCCGGAAAGGGGAAATGCCCCCCATACTCCGGCTTCAAAGTTCCCGTTTTTAAAAGTAAAAAACGGTTGAATGTTTGGTGCTGCTCCACCAAGTTGCATTCCGCGCCATATATAACGACTTACGAGACCGGCACCAAGTAATACCCTGGATTTGCCTTGCCCAATAGCAACTTCATGTCCCTGCCCATATGTTGTCCCCGGGCGTAGAATAAATAAAAAGCTCATCAACAAGAAAAAAGAAATTTTCTTCATACACATACTCTTTCTAATTCAGCTGCAAAGGTCATACAAACGTAATAGTCTGTCAATAGAGAGAATGCGTAAATATGGGATAGGTAAAAACAGTAGAATTTAGGTAATTTACCTAATCGAAAAGTGTTGGGTTAAAGCTTAATGATTTTATTCACAAGGGCATATTTCACTATATCCACATTGCTTTTCAGATGAAGTTTTCGCATGATATTGTTTTTATGTGCATTGACTGTTCGGATACTAATCATAAGTTTTTCTGCAATTTCGGCGTTGGAAAAGCTCTCAGCTACTAATCTGATAATCTCGGTTTCACGGGGTGAAAGTCCGGCTTCATCTTTAGCAGAGACCGTTGGTGCGTCCAATTGTTGTGCATACGCTTTCAGGATAAAATGACTGATCTTTTTGTCGAAATATTCACCGTTTTCAAATACAGTGTGAATGGCTTTCAACAGCTCTTCATGAGAAATTTCTTTGGAGAGAAAGCCTTTAGCACCAGCTTTAAGACTATTTACAAAAAACGCTTCATTATTATACATCGAAAGCATAATCACCCTGACATCAGGAAATTGTGATGTAACCTCAGCGCAAACTTCAATTCCTGTCTTTCCGGGCATACTGATGTCGGACAATACCAAATCCGGTTTGTATTTTGCAATAGCCTCTAACAGTTCGTTTCCATCTTTTACTTCGGCAACAATTTTTATTTCATCTGTTTGGCTCAACAGTGCGTGAAGGCCTTCCCTGAAAAGCTGATGATCATCAGCGAGTATTATGTGAATCTTTCTCATACAACCGGAATTTCAATGTCTATTCTTGTTCCCTTTCCGGGAGCTGTTTTGAGGTCAAAATATCCATTTAGCAAACTTACTCTCTCTTTTATGTTAGGAAGTCCGTTGCCATTGAATAGTTGCAATCGGGCAATATCGAAACCCTTGCCATTGTCAATAAGGGTGAAGAACAACTTGTTATCGATTTCTTCGATACTCAAATGGATATATTCGGCTTCCGCATGTTTTAATACATTGTTGATGGCTTCCTGAGCAATGCGGAAGAGGTAAATTTCAATAGATTTTTCATAATGTTTTTGTTTCAGGTCGAGCATTAAATGGATATTTATTGGATAGAAATCCATAATCTGATCACAAAAATTTTGTAATGCCGTGGCAAGACCAAATTCTTTCAGTCCGGCAGGCATCATGTTGCTGGAAATATTTCTAATCTCCTGTACGGTATCTGAGAATAATCCGACTACCTCATCAATGGTGGCTTTAACTGTATTGCTATCCGATTCTCTGACGCTTTCGAGTTTCATTTTGCCTGCCAGCAGAAACGGACCCAGGCCGTCGTGCAACTCACGCGACAATCGCTGACGTTCTTCCTCCCCTGCATCGAGTACCGAACGCAACCGCAGTTTTTTTTCTTTTTCCAGCTTGTCTGTCTGAATCTTTAGGCGTACCGACATTTCATTGAATGAGCGGGTTAGTTCTCCAATTTCATCATTTGCTTCTACTGCAATGGTATTGCCATAGTCTGCTGAGGCAATCTTTGTGATCTCATCCCGAAGTTTTTTAACAGGTTCGGAGAATTTTCGAGAAAGAAAAGTGATTATAGCGGCTGAGACCAAAGCGATAAGCAAACTCAGATAGATAATGTTGTCGCGGATAGAATAGATGGGAATCATGGCTTCTCTGGTGTCTATTTCTGCAAGCACAACCCAGTGTATTTCAGAGAAGTTCAAAGCTCCGTAAGCACTGAGAACCGGTATGTTACGGTAATCTTTAAACTGTCCATACCCCATTATTCCTTTGGCGGCTTCAAAAACGCCTGGTGTTTTTACTTTTGTTTTAAAAACAGAATTTTTTAAAAACCGTGAACTGCTTCTCATAAGTCCATCGTCCCCCACAAGATAAACCTCACCTGTTTTGCCGAGACCATTGTTGGAATTATTCTCAAACATGATGGCATTGACAGCTTCGGGTTTTATTTCGAGAAAGAGTGTTCCTCTTCGCTGTCCGTTACTCCCAAATATATTTCGTGCGACAATTAAAACAGGAAATATCTTGTTTTTTGAAAAATGAATTTCCCTGATAATCGTTTTTTTAGTTTTCCCGAGAGACCGTTGAATTTGCAGTAAATCATCTTTATCATAAGGTTGGAGGAGTTTAAATTGCCTTCCTTTTTCTCTAAGGTTTTTGCCATAAGCAGATGCTGAATCATACAAAATCAAAATCCGCTGATAACAGCCTGCATTTTTCAGGAAATTCATGAGATATGGAACGGGAGTGATTCCCGGAAGAAAAACTTTCTTTCGATGTGTGGATATAACTGGAAACAATTTTAAAGCATCCGGAAGCAAAGCAATATTTTCCATGTCGTTTGTCCGCTGATGAAAAAATGTGATAATTCTGTTCTTCTTCTCCTGCCTGACTGATTTCAACTGATCAAAAATACGCGAAAGCAGCGCTTCCTTTTCTTTATAATAAGAGTATGTCCCTACCGAGCCAATGGCAAACAAGTTGAGTACCAGAAAATAAACAACTAACTTTCGATAAATCGAGCTCATAATGTTTCTTAATGAATGTCAAATGTACATTAAATTTTTTCATTCGAAATTACACACCTGCCTGAATGACATAGTCGGGCAGACAGACGAATGAAAAAATTTTATGGGAAAGCGAAGCGTCCGCCTGACCAGGTAGTCGGGCAGGGTTCCCCCTGGAAAAAAACATTTTGCATTTTTTCTTAATGGCAAAATGGCTTTTTTCCAGGGAAAATGTACACGAATTTCTTCATCTTGGATGGCAGCCTAAGGAAAATTGGGATGGACGAAAAGCAAAAGAAACGGATAAAAAAAACCTGCAAACCGATAAAATTAACGGCATGCAGGCTTGAAAAAAGGTAATTTTTTCTATGCTTATCTCACAATCTTTATATCCTTTGCATCGGCCAGTGTAACAGTTCCGAAATTGTTTCCCCAGGCGTTCAAGACATAGTTCACCACCGCAACGGCATCTTTATAATTATCAACCTGTGGTGGCATGGGAATGCTGTATTGTGCACCATTCACAGTAATTGTTTCGCTTGAGCCATTCAAAACGTGGATAAGCGCACTTTTCTTATTTGCTTTTAAATAATCAGAACCTTTTAGCGGAGGAAAAGCGCCGGGAATACCCATTCCGGTCAGCTGATGACAAGCCACGCATTTCTCTTTAAAAATCTTGGCTCCCTGAGGATATTTGGCATCCGCCGGATCATTTGCAGGAATATATACGATGGCTTTGGAAGTTGTTTCCACTACTTTGTGATTCAAAAAGCCAAATGTTTTACCGGCAAAGAAAATCAATCCCGCCATAACTACAATCATACTAACTCTTTTCATTTTCATTTAATAGATTTATAAGTTTTTAAATATGGACAAAGATAGCTATTATATTATTGATAATAACATCGTGGTATTCGTTTTTGATTTGAAGTGTGGCATTTTCATCATCTTATTATGAGGCTTCAGCATTTTCGTCGGAGGGCTTACATAAGGAATCCCAAGTGATAGACCTCTGAGAATAAACAGGATACCTAATGATATTACCAATACTGAAAGTAAGTACTGGTATTTTTTTCTGAAACCGGAGCCAATCAGATTTCCAATTAACGGGATGGCCATCATCACCGGCACAGTTCCCAATCCGAAGACAAGCATGAAGCCAATTCCGCCCAATATACTGTTTGTATTGATTGCGCCAGCTACGGCCACATAAACCAACCCGCAGGGTAACAGACCGTTAAGCAATCCTATCAAAAACAGAGAAGGAAGCGTGTTTATGGCAAACAACTTTCGGAATTTTCCCACCATTCTGCCGGCATATCCAAACAAAACCTGCTCAATTTTTAATTTACCTTTAAACATAGCCGGATACAGAACAGATAAAATCATTGCCACACCAATGAGAATAGAAGCCCACCGTTGAAGTCCTGCCATTTCTATGCCCTGACCAAGAAGTCCGAACAGTGCTCCAAGCATACCATAGGTAAGAATCCGTCCGGTGTTGTAGGTCAGTCCTCCGAGTGTACGTCTTCTCCAGCTTTTGTTTCCTAAAGGCAACGAAATAGCAATAGGCCCGCACATGCCGATGCAATGCAGGCTGCCAACAATCCCAATCATCAATGCCGTATAAAAATTCAGGTTCATCTTATTTCAGATAAAATTTTTTTTCGACGTAATATTTTTTATTGTTTTCTTCCCAATATATCTTAAGAATATACTTTCCCCTTTCAAATTTATTTAAAGGAAAGCGCATAAGTCGCAAAGAATCAGGGGAAAAAGGAAAGCTAAAGTCAAAATTTGCA
>JAJRQN010000166.1 GCA_024280235.1 Bacteroidota bacterium
AGTGGCAACTCCGCCGATAGAAGCGCTGTAAGCAACGCCAAGCAACAATCCTACCGTGAATTTATCTGCTGACTTTTTGTCCATGGTTTCACTTAACTCTTCGATAATGGAAAGCAGGATAGGAATCATCATCATGGTGGTTGCCGTGTTGGAAATCCACATGGACAAAAAAGCTGTAGCCAGCATAAACCCCAATAGTATTTTCAACGGACTGGTTCCGGTAAACATAAGAATACGTATTGCAATACGCCGATGCAAATTCCACCGTTGCATGGCAATGGCCACAATAAAACCGCCCACAAAGAGGAAAATAATGTCGTTGAAGTAAACGGAAGAAACTGTTTTCCCATTCATTATTCCGAGCAAAGGATACAAAAATACGGGAAGCAAAGCGGTAATGCCCAGCGGTGCTACCTCGAAAACCCACCACACAGCCATGAGCATGGCCACGGCAAGTGTAGCCGTTGCTTCCGGCTTATTTGGGACAAGGTTTACAAAAATCAGAATAATAAAAAATACAGCAAGACCGAGAACAAAACCTGTTGGGCGAATCCATTTTTTCGAGAGGGTGTCAGCCATGGTATTTTGATTTTTTGCTGTTGCAAGATAGCGATTTTTTTAATAAGATGCTATCCGGCAATGCTTTGCTAATTCCGGCCACTAACAAATGCTTCAGGTATTCACTTGTGCCCTGGCTTCCGGATAATCGGATATTCTGTACAAACAGGGAAACGATGTAAAAGAAAACTTCAGGATTTTCTTACTTTTGCAATCTTTTTTAGAAAAATTTTAAATATATCACAATATGAAAAAATTAGCTGTTGTTGCTTTTGGTGGAAATGCACTTCTTCGTGCAGGCCAGAAAGGTACCATCGACGAGCAGGAGGCCAATGCTTATGATGCCGGTAAGAAATTACTGAAACTAATGAAAAGGAAATATAATTTTGTCCTTACGCATGGCAATGGCCCTCAGGTGGGAAACATAATGTTGGCCAATGCAGCCGGTAAACAGGTCTATGGAATTCCCGAAATGCCCATGGATGTGTGTGGCGCTTATTCTCAGGGTTTTATTGGTTACATTCTGGAGCAGCAACTGCGCAATGTATTGATGAAAGAAGACAAAGATCGTGATAGTATTACGCTGATTACTCAGGTGTTGGTGGACAAAAACGATCCGGCATTTGCAGATCCCATCAAACCGGTTGGGCCTTATTATACCAAAGAAGAAGCAGATGCTATTATGAAGTCTTCTAAAACGGTTTTTAAAGAGGATGCCCGTGGACGGGGTTGGCGTAAAGTGGTCGCATCGCCCAATCCTATGATGATTTTTAATCAGAAAACCATTGAGAAAATTGCTCGTGAAGGCCATATTGTTATCGCTGTTGGTGGTGGAGGAATTCCCTGCTTTTATGTGAAAGAAAATAAGCTGCAGGGTATCGATGCCGTTATCGACAAAGATTTGGCTTCTTCGAGGCTCGCAGTGGGCATTAGAGCTGACAAGCTGTTTATCCTCACCGATATTCCCAAAGTGTTTATCAATTTCAACACGCCGCAGCAAAAGGCTGTTGATCGTATGAGCCTTACCGAGGCCAAGCGTTATCTTGTTGAAGGTCAGTTTGGAGAGGGGAGTATGGCACCGAAAGTCCGTGCTGCTGTTAATTTTGTGGAGAGTACGGGGAAAGATGCAATTATCACTGAGACCAATCTGCTTGGTGTGGATAATGGGGGCACACGTGTTACCATGGTGTAGCCTTTGGTTGTTTCCGAAAAAGCCCCTGACGAATCATTTCGTCAGGGGCTTTTTTGATAAAAGAGAATTATTTTTACATCTCATTTATATCTACCACCGGCCCTTTGTAATCACTAACGGGAAGACAGGGACAGAGGTTTCGATCGCCAAAAGCATCGTCTACTTTAGCTACCGGAGCAAAATATTTGTCTTCGCGAACCCATTCCAGTGGGAAAACTGCTCTTTCAGGTGAATAAGGCAGAGCATAATCAGAACTAATAACCATCTCAGCAGTATGTGGCGCATTAAAGACAAGGTTATTTTTACGTTCAGCTTTTTGTTATTCAACTTCACGAATCTCTTCACGGATAGATTTCATAGCTTCCACAAAACGATTCAACGCTTCGAGTGGTTCACTTTCCGTTGGCTCCACCATCAGTGTCCCATGTACTGGAAAAGCAACTGTAGGAGCATGAAAACCATAATCCATCAGCCTTTTGGCAATATCAATCACCTCGATGTCGGCTGTTTTACTGAAAGCATTGCAGTCGAGAATCATTTCATGCCCCACGCGACCGTTTTTGCCGGTGTAGAGAATAGGATACGATTCTTTAAGTTCATCTTTCAGGTAGTTGGCATTTAAAATAGCTATTTTTGTTGCTTCTTTCAATCCTGTTTTACCCACCATTTTCAGGTAACCATAAGAAATAAGCAATACGAGTGCACTTCCATAAGGTGCTGATGATACAGCTGTTATTCCCTCTTTGCCGCCTGTTTCCACAAAAATATGTTTGGGCAGAAAAGGTTTCAGATGGGCTGCTACGCCAATGGGGCCAACACCGGGGCCACCACCACCATGAGGGATGCCAAATGTTTTGTGCAGGTTCAGATGACATACGTCGGCGCCGATAAATCCGGGGTTGGTAAGTCCAACTTGTGCATTCATGTTGGCACCATCCATGTAAACCTGTCCGCCGTGGGAATGAATTATTTCTATAACCTCACGAATACCTTCTTCAAAGACGCCGTGTGTGGAAGGATAGGTAACCATGAGGGCACCGAGGCTCTCTTTGTATTGTTCTGCCTTCTGGCGAAGGTCGTCAATGTCAATATTACCGTTTTCATCGGTTTTCACCACCACCACCTGAAAGCCGGCCATCACCGAGCTGGCAGGATTGGTCCCGTGTGCCGAGGCCGGAATCAGGCAAATGTTACGCTGTTGCTCGCCACGGCTGTGAAGATATGCCCTGATGACTACCAGTCCTGAGTATTCGCCGGCGGCCCCTGAGTTGGGCATAAATGACATAGCCTCAAAGCCGGTAATTTTACACAGAATGGCTTCCATTTCCTTAATTACAATCTGGTAACCGGCAGCTTGCTCAACCGGAACAAAGGGATGAATATCAGTAAATTCAGGCCAACTTACCGGCATCATTTCTGTAACGGCATTCAGCTTCATGGTACACGAGCCCAGTGGAATCATGCTGCGGTTCAGCGCGAGATCTTTGTTTTCCAGTGATTTCAGATAGCGCATCATTTGTGTTTCGGAATGGTATTTTTTAAACACCGGATGTGTCATGAAATCGCCGGTACGCTGCAGAGCGGTTGGAATGGCAGTTATTTTGTTTTCTTCCGGCTCACCGAATATCACCGGTTGTGGTTGTGCCTCTGCTACATCTGCCAGAACTGAAACAATTTTTTCCACATCCGCTTTGCCGGTTGTTTCGTCTATGCTGATGCCAATATGATTTTCATCAGAGTAGAGAAAATTTATCTCATTTTCCAATGCTTTGGCACGAATCAATCCGGTGTTCACATTGTCCGGAATTTTGAGATACAGGGTGTCGAAATAAGCACTGTTTTGATTTTGATAGCCATACTGATTAAGTGCTTCGCCTAAATCTACGGTGAGAGAATGAATTTGAGTAGCAACTTCGAGCAAACCCTCTTTACCGTGATAAACGCCATAGAATCCGGCCATTATGGCCAGCAAAGCCTGTGCAGTACAAATGTTGGAAGTGGCTCGTTCTCGTTTTATATGTTGCTCACGGGTTTGAAGAGCCATACGCAAGGCTGGTTTCCCGTTGACATCTTTTGAAATACCAATAATACGGCCCGGCATTTGTCTTTTGTAAACTTCGGTAGTAGCAAAATAGGCCGCATGTGGACCGCCGTAACCCATGGGTACGCCAAAACGTTGTGAAGAGCCGAGAACCACATCTGCGCCCCATTCTCCGGGAGGTGTGAGCAAAGTGAGGCTCAGGAGGTCGGCAGCCACAGCGAGTGGAACATTTTTTTCTTTTAACTGTTTGACCAGAGGGGAAAAATCATTGATTTAACCTTTTTTATCAGGATATTGAACCAGACAACCGAACACGTTATCAGAAAGTTCAGGTTTATTTTTCTGGAAAATATTGAGTTCGATACCGCGCGACTCTGCACGGGTTTTCAGTACTTCAATAGTCTGAGGGAAAACGTCCTCGGAAATCAGGAAAACGTTGGCACCGGCCTTGACCAGGGTGCGGGGACGAGCATGATAAAACATCAGCATGGCTTCGGCAGCGGCTGTTCCTTCGTCAAGCAGCGAAGAGTTGGATAACGGAAGTCCTGTCAAATCAGAAACCATAGTTTGAAAATTCAGTAGCGCTTCGAGGCGTCCCTGGCTTATTTCGGCCTGATAGGGCGTGTATGACGTGTACCAACCCGGATTTTAAAATACGTTGCGCATGATGACGGACGGCACAATGGTATTGTAATACCCCAATCCAATATAGGTTTTGAAAAGTTTATTTTGGTTGGCAATTTGCCTGACGTGTTGCAGGTAGCTGTATTCATCCATGCCTTCCCCGATGTTAAGGTCGTTTTTAAGACGAATATTGGCGGGAATAGTTTCATCGATAAGGTGGTCAACCGAAGAGAGTCCCATTTTATGGAGCATGTGTTTCACATCCTCGCTTTGGGGCCCGTTATGACGGGATAAAAATTTGTTTTGAACCATTATGTTATTATTTAAACAGTAAGTAAATAATTAGAAAACAAAGTATTACAAAAATAGCCCATATTTATTTTTGTGTCGCAAAAGTAAGATTAATTCTTCTGTCTGTTTATTTTATAACACCATATTCTCAACCATTTTCAATAATTTATAAACAATTTATACAAGGTTTATGGGAGTGCTCTTTTGGCGAGGACACTGAATGTGGAAATATTAATTAATTGCAATAAAAAAAGGAGACCTTTTGAAGAGCCTCCTTTTTTTATTGCAATTTTCAAAAAGGTTATCCGTTAATTCTCATTTTGTAGAATGAACGGTAAACGAAAACAAGACCTATTGCAAAAAATACCAAACCAATGTAAGGTGCGATACCTGAAAATTTAGGTGTAATAGACATTTCCATAGCGAGCAGCCCAAACAGGGTGCTAAATTTAATGACAGGGTTTAGGGAGACCGAAGAGGTATCTTTGTATGGATCGCCCACTGTGTCGCCTACAATAGTAGCTTCGTGTAATGGTGTTCCTTTTTCCTGCATATCTACTTCAACTATTTTCTTTGCATTGTCCCATGAACTGCCTGCATTAGACATGAAAAGGGCCTGATAAAGACCGAAAAATGCAATGGAAAGCAGGTAACTTATAAACATGGAAACAGGTGCGTTGGAACTTGCCGGCGCCGACAGAAACGCAAAGGCCAAAGCAAATGTAAACAAGACGGTAAAAATATTCCACATCCCTTTTTGAGCGTAGAGGGTGCATATTTTAACCACCTCTTTGGATTTGTTGATATCCGCTTTTTTCTCAGCTCCTAACTTCAGGTCGATATTATTTTTAATATATTCGGTGGCACGTGCAGCACCTGTGGTAACAGCTTGTATCGATGCTCCTGTAAACCAGTATATTACTGCGCCACCCAACAGGAACCCAAGTACTGTATATGGATTCAATAAATTAAGAATCTCTTTCGGGTCAATTCCCATGGTGTGTTTTATGACGAGAATCAGGGAAAAAATCATGGTGGTAGCACCCACTACAGCTGTTCCGATTAATACCGGTTTGGCCGTGGCTTTAAATGTGTTTCCTGCGCCATCGTTAGCTTCAAGGTAGTATTTTGCTTTCTCGAAATCCGGTGTGAAACCGAATTCTTTTTCAATTTCGGGTGTAACTTCTTTTTGATTCTCTTCAATCAGCGAAAGTTCATAAATTGACTGTGCATTGTCGGTTACCGGACCATAGCTGTCCACTGCGATAGTAACAGGCCCCATGCCGAGAAAACCAAAAGCCACAAGCCCAAAGGCAAAAATGGAAGGATAAATCATTATATTAATCAAGCCATAAGTGCTGGCATAGTATCCGATAAACATAAGAAAGAAAAACACCATTCCTTCCCAGAATGCGCTAAAATTTCCTGCAACAAGCCCGGAAAGAATATTCAGGGAAGCTCCACCTTTTTTGGAAGCTTCAACCACCTCTTTCACATGTATTGATTTAGGACTGGTAAAGATTTTTGTAAACTCCGGAATCAATGCGGCTCCGAGGATTCCTGCACTGATAATGATGGATAAAACAATCCACATATCATGTGGCAATGTTCTGATAGTGAGGTAGCTGACAAGAAAAGTACCGGCAATGGAAAGAATGGAAGTAATCCAAATCAGGGAAGTCAGGGGAGCTTCAAAGTCGAGGTCATCGGCTTTACCGTATTTTGCATTGGTAATGGCATCATTAATCCAGTATGCCACAATGGAAGTGATAATCATAAGAACGCGAATGACAAAAATCCAGGTAAGTAATTCAACTTGAATTGACTTATCCGCTACGGCTAAAACGATAAAAGAAATTAAAGCAACACCTGTAACACCGAAAGTTTCAAAACCATCAGCTGTAGGGCCTACACTGTCTCCTGCATTGTCGCCCACACAGTCGGCAATAGTTCCCGGGTTACGTGGGTCGTCTTCACCAATTTTGAAGATAACTTTCATAAGGTCGGAACCTACATCAGCAATTTTTGTAAAAATACCACCTGCAATCCGTAAGGCAGAAGCTCCCAACGACTCGCCAATGGCAAAGCCGATAAAACTGGCTCCCGCATACTCACCCGGAACAAATATCAGGATAATTGTCATCAAAGTAAGCTCCAATGATACAAGTACAACGCCAATACTCATTCCCGCAGTCAGGGGAATACGGTGTAATTTAATGGGTTTCCTTTCCAAAGAGGCAAAAGCCATTCTGGAGTTGGCGAGGGTGTTCATCCTGATACCAAACCATGCAATACTATAAGATCCCAAAATACCCAAAACGGTCCATCCTAATATCATCAATACACCACTAACACCAAAATTTCCTCCGGAAAGGAAGCCAAAATAGAAGGCTACAATGGAGCCGATAATTGCAAAAAGAATGGCAAGAAACCGACCTTGCTGAATAAGATAAGTTTTACTTGTCTGATAAATAACATCAGCCACTTCAAGCATAGATTTGTGAGCACCAACCTTTTTTACTTTTCTGTATTGGTGCCAACCAAACAGGAAACCGGCAAGTGTTATGAGAAACGTCCAATAGAGAATCGTTTCATGTTTCATGCCTTCGGGGATTACCAAATCCGCTTCACTGGCCATCGTAAATGCCGGAATACTAAATACGGCAAATAATGATAAAATTTTTTTCATCTGATGATTTTTTATTGAATAACTTGATTTAAAACGTTTGCGTTGTTGGGTACAAATATAGAAATTCACTTTAATGAAAGTGAGCTGTTATCGGATTGTTAATAATTTTTTTTAAAACAAATGAGTCGTAAGATATATTATTGTTTGATTTACAACTGTTTGAGTGTGAATTTAGTTTGTTTATAAATAACAAGGCATCATAATGTTAATAAAACCCGGGAAAATATCTTCATATTCAGGCGTAGATAACCGAATTATGTATAATTTTATTTGCTCGAAAAAAGAATGTAAAGTCAGACATGAAAAAAATTGAAATGTTTGTGGCGGGAATGTCATACAGCCAATCGCAAAGTGGTGCTTATGCCCTGTTTCTTGGTGTGGTGGGCGAAGATAAACGGCTGCCCATCATTATCGGGGGATTTGAGGCACAGGCAATTGCCATATTTCTGGAAAAGATGAAACCACAACGTCCCCTGACCCACGATTTGTTTAAAAATTTTGCTATGGGTTTTGGTGTCCGCCTTAAAGAGGTGGTGATTAATAAATTTGAGGAGGGTATCTTTTATTCCAAACTGGTTTGTGAAAAGGATGGTAAGATTGTGGAAATAGACAGCCGCACTTCTGATGCCGTCGCGTTGGCACTCCGTTTTGAATGTCCGATTTATGCCGATGCCGCCATTGTGGATGAAGCCGGAATTGTGATTGAAGAATCCGAATCGGAGTTGACAGAAGAAGAGACGATGGAAGAGCCACAAGTGGAAACATCCCCTTCCTCAGGTCATTCTTATGAAGATTTTCTGTTGGAGGAACTGGAAGATATGCTTAGGAAAGCCATCGAAGAAGAAAATTACGAAGAGGCTTCCCGCCTTCGCGACGAAATAAAAAGACGAAAAGAAAAACTTTAGATAATTAGTCTTGACACCTGCCGGCATTTGGTATCCTTTAAAAATATAAATTAATTTATGAGACAGTATTTGGACTTATTGAAGCATGTGATAAATAACGGTACCGTGAAAGATGATCGCACCGGCACGGGCACAAAAAGTGTATTCGGCTACCAGATGCGTTTTGATTTAAGCGAAGGTTTCCCACTGCTGACAACTAAAAAGCTCCACCTGAAATCGATTATTTACGAACTGCTTTGGTTTTTGAAAGGCGATACCAACGTGAGTTACCTCCGCGAACACGGTGTGAAAATATGGGATGCATGGGCAGACGATAATGGCGATTTGGGACCTGTATATGGTGCTCAGTGGCGCAACTGGAATAACGAGGGCATCGACCAGATAAAAATTGCACTGGATCAGATAAAAAATAATCCTGACAGCCGCAGAATTATTGTTGCTGCGTGGAATCCTTCGGTGCTGCCTGATACAACAAAAAGTTTCAGCGAAAACGTAGCCGGTGGAAAAGCTGCCCTTCCGCCTTGTCATGCCTGGTTTCAGTTTTATGTGGCCAACGGCAGACTCTCGTGTCAACTTTACCAACGGAGTGCGGATATTTTTCTCGGGGTCCCTTTCAATATAGCTTCGTATGCCCTGTTTACAATGATGATGGCACAGGCTGCCGGTTTGAAGCCGGGCAATTTTGTCCATACCCTTGGTGATGCTCATATCTACCGCAACCACTTTGAGCAGGTTGCTCTCCAACTAACACGTTCGCCCCGTCCGTTGCCGGAGATGCAAATCCATCCGGAGGTAAAAGATATTTTCGCCTTTTCTTATGAAGATTTTTCATTGAGAAATTACAATCCTTATCCGCATATCAAAGGAGATATTTCGGTGTGACCGAATTGTGAATACTGAATGGAAAAGTAAAGGAAAAAGAATGAGTAACAAATAAATTAACAACTGTTTGACAACTGCCTGACAATCGTTTGATCATTGAATGACTATTGAATCACAGAAAAGCAAATGACAATGAGCAAAAAAATATATATGAATGAAAAACAAATATCCATTTTTGTGGCCATTGCTGAAAATTATGCTATCGGAAAGAACAACGACCTGCTCTGGCATATTTCGGAAGATTTAAAACGGTTTAAACGGCTTACCAAAGATCATTTCGTGGTTATGGGAAAACGTACCTATTTCTCGCTTCCTACAAGACCTTTACCTTATCGTACTAATTTGGTAATCACAGATGTACCCGGAGAACAAATTGACAACTGCCTGATGGCGTATTCTATAGAAGATGCCATTGAAAAAATGGATGCCGAAAAGGAGAATTTCGTTATCGGCGGCGGTTCTGTTTACCGTCAGTTTATGCCTTTTGCCCAAAAACTTTACATCACCCGTGTGCACAAAGATTTTGAAGCGGATACCTTTTTCCCCGAAATATCTCCCGACGAATGGAAATTAACGGAAAGTCAGCTGATAGACGATGATTTGCAAAATGATTTCACTTACTCTTTTGAGATTTATTTGCGGAAATAGGCCATGCCATCTTTCGGTTTTTATTTCCGGTATTCTTACATTCCTGTGTTCTGTTTCATTGTTACGGGTTTGTAATAACCTGAGTGCAACATAAGCTTTGCCTACAGTTTCAGATAATTAGTCCATAGACGACTCAAATTTCCGAAAGACTATCGGGATAAATGAGTTGAATACTCCGCTGCTTGCAGCGAATAAAATATACAATTCCTTTTGATACCTCGTTGGCTTGCCGCGAGGTGGTTCACTTCACACACTGCTAATGTTGAATTTTCGTCATGGCTTCAGGATCATGCTTGTATTTAAACAGCAGCATAAAAGTTACTCCGACAACGAGGGAGTAAGCCGCAAAGATAAACCAGATGGTATGCCAGTCGCGGATTCCGCTATGTGTGTACATTTCTATAATCACACCGCTGCCGTATGCGCCAATCATGGCACCGAGGCCATTGGTCATAATCATAAACAACCCCTGGGCACTGGCTCTTATTTTGGGATCGGCTTCCGCTTCCACAAACAACGACCCTGAAATATTGAAAAAGTCAAAGGCCATACCGTAAATAATCATGGAAAAGAGCAGGAAGACAAGGCCAAATCCTACCGGTGAACCAATCCCGAAAAGCCCGAAACGAAATACCCAGGCAAACATACTCATAAGCATGACCTTCTTAATACCAAATCGCTTCAGGAAGAAAGGAATGGTAAGGATAAACAGCGTTTCGGACATCTGTGAGACCGACATCAAAATGCCATTATTCTTGACAGCAAAAGTGTTGCTGTAGGCAGCTATTTTCCCAAAATCGTGCAGAAAAGCTTCTCCCCACATGTTGGTAATCTGCAGGGCAGCACCTAACAACATGGAAAAAATAAAGAAAATTGCCATCTTCTTATCTTTAAAAAGCACAAAAGCATCCAAACCCAGAGCCTGAACCAATGTCTTTTTTGCTTTGGATTTTTCGATGGCACAATCGGGGAGCGTGAGGGCATAGAGTCCCAGTACCAATGAAAAAGCAGCGGAAAAATAAAGCTGCATATTACTTACTCCCCATCCCAGCAAATCAATTATCCAAACAGCGAAGATAAAGCCAATTGTTCCCCACACGCGTATAGGTGGGAAATCTTTTACAATATCATAACCTTCCTTTTCCAGAATACAGTAAGAAACAGTGTTGTCTAATGCGATGGTGGGCATATAAAGCATCAGGTAAAGTAGCATGACAAAGTATAAACCATCAAAAGTTGTCTCTTTAGCTGCCCAGAAGAGTAAAAGTGCACCAAGAATGTGAACCAGCGAAAAGAGTTTGTTCGGCTTAATCCAACGGTCGGCAACAATACCCAACAGCCCGGGCATAAAAAGTGAAGCGATACCGAGTGTCATAAAGATAGCACCTATTTGTTCGCCACTGAAATGCAGAGTTACACCGAGATATTTTCCAAATGAAAGAAGCCATGCTCCCCAGACAAAAAATTGCAGGAAGTTCATAACTACAAGCCGAAATTTTATTCCCATGATGATATTTTTTTGTTATTGCTAAAAGCTTTTGTAAAAAATTAGTCGCAAATGTAGGTAAAAACACAGAACCTGCCTCATTTGATTTGGGAAGAATACCATTCAAAACCGATAAAAGTGATCTTGAAAGGGAAAAAGACAAAAATCTCCAATCTGCTTTTCCTCACATCCTACATCCTCACATCCTCCCTCATTCCCATTCAATGGTTGCAGGCGGTTTGGAGCTGATGTCGTAAACTACTCTGTTGACGCCTTTTACCTCGTTAATGATGCGGTTGGAGACTTTTGCAAGAAACTCGTAGGGCAGATGCGACCAGTCGGCAGTCATTCCGTCTGTAGAACCTACGGCACGAAGTGCTACTACGCTTTCGTATGTTCGTTCATCGCCCATAACGCCCACCGACTGCACAGGAAGTAACACGGCCAGTGCCTGCCATATCTCATCGTAAAGCCCCTCTTTTTTAAGGCTCTCGATAAAAATATCATCCACATCCTGAAGGATACGTACTTTTTCGCTGGTTATCTCACCCAAAATGCGAATACCCAGTCCGGGACCGGGAAACGGATGCCTTTTGAGCAGATGGTCAGGCATTTCGAGCGCACGGCCAATGCGCCGGACTTCATCTTTAAATAAGGTGTTCAGTGGTTCCACAATTTTCAGTTTCATAAAATCGGGCAGGCCGCCCACATTGTGATGCGATTTGATGGTAGCTGAAGGGCCTTTTACCGAAATCGATTCGATGACATCCGGATAAATAGTTCCCTGAGCAAGCCATTTTACATCCTGAATGCGGTGTGCTTCACGGTCAAAGACTTCGATGAAAGTTTTGCCGATGGCTTTACGTTTTTTCTCCGGATCGGAGATGTCTTTTAGCGCAGCCATGAATGCATCCGAAGCATCCACGCCTTTCACATTCAATCCCATATTTTTGTACGAATCCAGAACGGAAGAGAATTCATTTTTCCTTAACAGTCCGTTATCCACAAAGATACAATATAGGTTTTTTCCAATGGCTTTGTGAAGTAAGACGGCAGCCACAGAGGAATCCACACCGCCCGAAAGTCCCAGAACTACTTTGTCGCTGCTCAGCTTTTGGCGCAAATCAGTCAGTGTGTTCTCTATAAAAGAACCGGGGGTCCAGTTTTGGGAACAGCCGCAAATATCAGTTACAAAGTTTCTTAGCAGCTGTGTTCCTTCTTCCGAATGATATACTTCCGGATGAAACTGGATGCCGTAAGTCGGCTCGCCTTCAATTTGAAATCCGGCCACATTCACACTTTCAGTGCTGGCAATAATGTGATAATCTTCGGGAAGTTTCAGGATGGTATCGCCATGCGACATCCACACCTGACTGTCATGCGACATGTTTTTCATAAGCGGACAGGAAGTATCGCGAAAGCCGAGGTTGGCACGGCCGTATTCCCTGATTTTTGAAGGCATAACTTCGCCGCCATCCTGTTGTGCCAGAAATTGTGCTCCGTAGCAAACGCCGAGCAGCGGGTATCTGCCGCGAATTTTCGACAAATCCGGTACAGGTGCCTCCGGGTCGTGTACCGAAAACGGACTCCCTGAAAGAATTACACCTTTCAGCGAAGCGGCAGGCGGTGGAATTTTGTTAAAAGGATGAATTTCACAGTAAACATTTAACTCCCGAAGCCTCCGGGCTATAAGTTGTGTGTACTGGGAGCCGAAATCGAGAATGAGAATGGTTTCTTGCATGGGACAAAGATAAGAAGTTTAAAAAGATTGTCATATTATGGAAATTGATTTTTAACAGCTCCGTATATTTTGACTTATGCCGATGGATTTCAGCCTTCATTAATATTTTCTATTTTCCTTTAACAAATATTAACAAGTTCATTTATAACCAGTTTATATATTTGCACAACAAATTGAAAAATACAATACCCATGTTAGAAACGGATATTCGTGAATTAAACGAAAAAATTCAAAAAGAGAGCCAGTTTATCGATATGATAAAGCTGGAAATGAATAAAGTAATTGTGGGACAGGCACATATGACCGAGCGATTGCTCATCGGCCTTCTCGGAAACGGCCATATTTTACTGGAAGGGGTTCCAGGTCTGGCAAAAACGCTGGCCATTACCTCTCTCGCCAATATTATCGATGCCAAATTCAGCCGTATCCAGTTTACGCCCGATTTGTTGCCTGCCGACTTGTTGGGGACGCTTATCTACAGCATGAAGAAGGAAGAGTTTGTGGTTAAAAAAGGCCCTATTTTCGCCAATTTTATCCTTGCAGATGAGATTAACCGTTCACCTGCCAAGGTGCAGAGTGCACTGCTTGAAGCCATGCAGGAACGGCAGGTTACCATTGGTGATAATACCTTTAAATTAGATGAGCCTTTCCTCGTCATGGCTACGCAGAATCCCATCGAGCAGGAAGGAACCTATCCGTTACCGGAGGCACAGGTGGACCGATTTATGCTGAAGGTGGTTATCAATTATCCCAAAAAACATGAGGAAAAACAGATTCTTCGTCAGAATATTACCAACACTTATGCTAAGACGAACACAATTCTGAAACCGGAAGATGTGTTGAAAGCCCGTGAGCTGGTAAGACAGGTTTATCTCGACGAAAAAATTGAAAATTACATTACTGATATCGTTTTTGCTTCCCGTTATCCGGATGAATATCATTTGGAGAAATTCTCAGGTATGATTTCTTACGGAGCTTCGCCGCGCGCAAGTATCAATCTCGCATTGGCTGCCAAAGCACTCGCTTTTATCAAAAAGCGCGGATATGTTATTCCCGAAGACATTCGTTCCGTTGCACATGATGTGATGCGGCATCGTATCGGTCTGACGTATGAAGCCGAAGCCGAGAACATCACGAGTGAAGATATTATCAACGAAATCCTTAATTCGGTTGAAGTACCGTAAATCTTTTTCCAACGGAATTGATATAAAAAAACTTTTGCGTTAGCATAAAACAGAGGTAAATTGGAAGCACAGGAATTATTCAAAAAGGTTCGGAAGATTGAGATAAAAACGCGGGGATTGTCCAAACAGATTTTCTCGGGCGAATACCACAGCGTTTTTAAAGGCCGCGGAATGGCTTTCAGTGAGGTGCGCGAATATCAGTTTGGAGATGACATTCGTAGTATCGACTGGAACGTTACCGCACGTTTCAACCATCCTTTTGTGAAGATTTTTGAAGAAGAACGTGAGCTGACGGTTATGCTGCTGATTGACGTGTCAGGCTCCAACTTATTTGGGACGCACGGGCAGCTCAAGCAGGAGGTGGTTACCGAAATAGCGGCCACACTCTCTTTTTCGGCCATTCAGAATAACGATAAGGTGGGCGTGATTTTCTTCTCCGATAAAATTGAGAAATTCATTCCGCCAAAAAAGGGTTCTTCGCACATCTTGCGTATTATCAGGGAACTCATCGACTTTCGGGCCGAAAACAGCGGCACCAATATTGCCGAAGCGCTGCGTTATCTGACTAATGTGATTAAGAAACGAGCCACTGCTTTTCTTATTTCGGACTTTATGGACGATGGCTTTGAAAAAGCGGTGCAGATTGCTAATCATAAGCATGATCTTATTGCCATTCGCATCACCGACCGGCGCGAAACCACCATACCCAACGTGGGAATGGTACGCATGCTGGATGCCGAAACCGGAAAACAAATGTGGGTAGATACCGGTAGCAGTGCCGTACGCCGCCAGCTGAGCCGATGGGCAAGTCGCAAAGGCCGGGAGCTGGATACTCTGTTTTCCAAACTTGGTGTTGATATGATAAAAGTTTATACCGGCGAAGATTATGTGAAGCCGCTTATGAATATGTTTAGAAAAAGAGAGGCAAGAAGCTGACAACGATATGAAAAGGATAAGAATTAAACACATAAGCTTGCTGATTTTGATGCTTGTATCGTTTGTGGTTGTTCGTGGCCAGAACATGATTCCGCTGAAAGCTTCCGCGTCTCTCGATACCACTGCCATTATGATCGGCGACCAAATTGGGTTGAACCTTGCACTGAAAGTCCCCGAAGGAACACAGGTTTTATGGCCTGCGCTTCCTGATACGCTGGTTCCTAATGTGGAAATTATAAAACGTGGTATAACAGACAGCACACGGAATAACAACGTATTAATACTGAAACGCCGGCTTGTTATTACCTCTTTTGATTCGGGATATTTCAATATTACGCCATTGAAATTTCAGGTGAGGCTGCCCGGTAGCAACAGCGTGGATACTGTGGCAACGCAGGATTTGTTTTTGCAGGTTTACACGCCGCAGGTGGACACCACCAAAGCATTCAAGGCTATCAGAGGTCCGGCTGCAGAACCGTACACGTTTGGAGAAATTCTTCCTTGGATTTTGTTGGGATTGTTCATTGTTGCTGCTGTGGTTTTTCTGATTTGGTATTTGCGCAAGCGGAAAATGAACCAACCCCTGTTTAGCCGTAAACGCAAACCTAAGCTGCCCCCGGGACAGGAAGCTATGCAACGTCTCGAAGAAGTTCGGCTTTCCCGAATGTGGCAGTCCGGCAAGCTGAAAGCTTATCATTCGGCTATTACTGACATTATGCGCGATTATTTTGCAAGACGTTTCCGGTTTGATGCCCGTGAGATGACCACAAATGAAATTATTCAAAATCTCGGACATGAGCCGGTAGTGAACAAAGAGGCATTGTCAAAGGTACAAAGTGCTTTTGAGCTGGCTGATTTGGTAAAATTTGCCAAGCTGAAGCCCTCTCCGTTAGAAAACGATACCAGTATGAACTATTGTATTGACTTTGTGAACGAAACTAAAGTTGTTCAGGTGTAAACACCGGATGAAGAAGGAGAGAAAAATATGCAGGCTAAAGCTGAAGCACAAACGGAAGAAAATGTAGAACCGGAAAATAAGGAGGAGAAATAGCAATGTTTGGCATAGACACATGGAGAAATCCCGATTATTTTTATCTCTTACTGCTGATACCGGTATTGGTTGTGTGGTATATATATCGCTTTCGCAAAAGTACGCCGGAGCTGCTTTTTTCGGGATTGAAAGCTTTCGAAGGTGTTTCGTCTTCATTTAAAGCCCGTTTGATTCACAGTTTATTTGTACTGCGTATGCTGGCTCTTGTGCTGTTAGTTATTGCCATCGCCGGGCCGCAGAAAATCTCCTCCAAAAGCAACATCAACATTGAAGGTATTGATATTGTCATAGCAATAGACGTTTCCGGGAGTATGCGTGCCCGCGATTTTCAGCCTGACCGCATCGGCGCGGCTAAAAAGATAGCTGCCCGGTTTATCGATGGTCGTCCCAATGATCGTATAGGTTTGGTAATTTTTAGCGGCGTGGCTTTTACGCAAGCGCCGCTCACCCTCGACCATACAATGTTGAAAAGTCTGTTGCGTGAAGTAAAAAGCGGTATGATTCAGGATGGTACTGCCATTGGAGATGGTTTGGCGACTTCTGTAAGCCGGCTGAAAGATTCCAAAGCGCGTTCCAAAGTAATTATACTGCTGACGGATGGTGTCAACAATTCCGGTGCCATCGATCCTGAAACGGCTGCCGAGCTGGCTAAAATGTTCGGTATTCGCGTTTATACCATTGGCATAGGTTCGTATGGCTATGCACCTTATCCGGTTCAGACACCATACGGCATCAAAATGCAGCAAATGAAAGTGCAGATTGATGAGGCTTTGCTGAAAAAAATTGCACAGGAGACCGGCGGGAAATATTTCCGTGCCAACAACAACAACAAGCTGCAGGCAATTTTTAAGGAAATAGACCGGCTGGAGAAATCTAAAATCAATGTAAAGCAGTTTCGCAGGAAATATGAACTTTATTTTCCGTTTGCATTTGCCGCTTTGTTGATTTTTATTCTGGAGATTGGTTTGAGATACTTGTTTTTTAGAAGGTTACCGTAAAAACAGAAGAAAGAGATGATTCAATTCGAACATAAAGAATTTTTTTGGGCTTATCTGCTGCTGCTGTTTTTTGTCCTGATATACTGGCTTTACAAAGGGTGGAAAAATCGGGCTGTGAAACAATTTGGTGAAAAAGCCTTAATAGAGCGACTTGTGAAACATCGTTCTGATACACGACCGGCTTTGCGGTTTCTGTTGCTTCTTTTTGCTCTGTTTTTCCTAATCACAGGAATTATTGATCCGAAAGTAGGTTCCAAAGTGGAAACTGTCAAGCGTAAAGGTATTGACTTGTTCATTGCTTTGGATGTCTCAAATTCCATGCTGGCCGAAGACATAAAACCCGACAGGCTGAGTCGCGCTAAGATGGCTATTTCCAATATGATAGATAAACTGGATGGCGACCGTATCGGATTGATTGTTTTTGCCGGACGTGCTTACAAGCTATTACCGCTGACCACCGATTATTCTGCCGCCAAGCTCTTCCTTTCATCGGTTGATACAAAAATTGTCCCTGTGCAGGGAACGGCTATCGGCTCAGCCATCAATCTCGCTGTCTCTTCTTTTGGAAAAGACAAACACAACAAAGCCATTGTGGTGATTACCGATGGCGGAAACCATCAGGGCTATCCGGTGCGGGCTGCTAAAAATGCTGCTAACGAAGGAATTAAAGTTTTCACTATTGGTATGGGATTGCCTGAAGGGGCGCCGATTCCGATATACGATGCACAGGGAAACCGGACTTTTCTGAAAGACAGACAAGGAAAGGTGGTAATTACAAAACTGGATGAGCAGATGTTACAGGAGATAGCCAACGCCGGCAATGGTTCGTATGCTCGTGCCAATAATGCCAGTGTCGGGCTGTCGAAAATATTGAGAAACCTCAACCGTATCCAAAAGCAGGAACTGGCTTCCAAACAGTTTATTGATTATGAACATCATTTTCAACTGTTTCTGGCCTTAGCTTTTTTCTTCCTCGTGTTGGAATTGCTACTTGTTGAGCGTAAACCGAAATGGGCTGAAAAAATTGATTTTTTTGGAAAATGAGAAAGATAGCAAACATAAACACGGTTTTGATTCTGTTGCTGGGGCTGATTTCGGCAGGCGCTTCTGCGCAAAGTGTGAAATCGCTTGTCAGAGAAGGAAATAAGCTGTACAAACAGAAGAAGTTTTCCGCCGCAGGGGTAAAATACATGAAAGCCCTTGCCAAAAATCCGAAATACGAAAAAGGTACCTTTAACCTTGGTGACGCCGTTTATCAGCAGAAGAATTTCAAGGGTGCAGAGAAATATTTTCAAAATCTGGCACAGAAAACCAAAACACCGGCATATCAGGCCGCCTCTTTGTATAATCTTGGCAATACCTACATGTCTCAAAAACAGTATGAGAAAAGTATTGCAGCCTACATCGAGTCGTTGAAGCATGCTCCTGCTGACATGGATGCAAAGTATAATCTGACTTATGCCCGTAAAATGCTGAAGAAGGAAAAACAGCAACAGAAAAAACAAAAGAACAAAAAGAAACAAAACAAGAAACAAAATAAGAACAAGAAACAAAACAAAAATAAGAACAAGAAAAACCAGAATAAGAAGAATCAGAACAAGAAAAATCAAAATAAGCAGAATCAGAACAAGCAGAATCAACAGCAAAAGAAAAGCGGTCGGAAAAAACAACAAATTTCACCTCAGGAAGCACAACGTATCCTGAACGCTTTGAAAAATAACGAAAAGAATACGTTAAAAAAACTGGAAAAACAGCGGGCGAAAGCAGTGAAGGCAAAGCCAAATGTTATCAATTGGTAAAAACAGTATGACAAGGAATTGTTTGGTGCAATATTTGTAATGAAGAAGCGCAATGGAAATTATCCTTATTTTTGAATGAAATTAAAGGCTTCGATGCGATGAGAAAAAGGGGTTTATATATCATATTTCTGTTAATGCTTGTGTGGCAGGGAGCCTGGGCAGGTAACGACATAACTTTTACTGCAAGTGCCCGCCGGCAGGTTTTGGCAGGACAGCAGTTTCAGATTCTTTTTGAGGTGAATGCCAATGGGAAGGACTTTACATCGCCGACTAATTTTGGCGGCCTGGAGATATTATCCGGCCCCAATACTTCGAGTAGCTCCAGCATACAGTTTATCAACGGAAAAATGAGCCAGTCGTATTCGATGACCTATTCTTTCATCGTCATGGCAACCAAACCGGGCGACATTACCATTGGGCCGGCAACCATCAGGGTTAAAGGTAAGCACTACACTTCCAATATATTAAAAATCAAAGTGTTATCCGGTAATGCGGCTTCATCTGCCCAGGCCGGCTCTTCAGGAGTACCTGTTAGTAATAATGCCGGAACATCAGCTTCCCGCCAAACACAACCGGCCAGTTCAACCGGTTCGGTCAGCAGCAGGGATGTTTTCATAAAAGCGACAGTGAACAATACGCATCCCTACCTCGGACAACAGGCCATTGTTACCTACCGGATTTATACACGGGTTCCGGTCTCGAACCTGAGCATCAACAAAGTGGCTTCTTTCAAAGGCTTTTGGTCGAAAGACCTCCTTGGCGACAAATCTACATTGCAGCAACACAACGAAACCATTAACGGAAAACGATATGTGGTGGCTGTTATTCGTAAGCTGGCGCTTATTCCCCAGCAAACAGGCAAGCTTGTCATCGATCCAATGGAGCTGAATTGTGCCGTGCAGATGAGGGTAAAAACTCGCTCCAACAGCAACAATCCGTTTGATGCTTTTTTCAATGATCCGTTTTTTAATCAAAATGTACGGACGGTACAGAAGAAGTTAATTTCCAATGCGTTACATTTTAATGTGAAACCTCTTCCCGCCAAGGGGAAACCGGCCTGTTTTAACGGCGCTGTGGGTAATTTTACTTTTAAAAACAGTATCGATAAAACCAATTTGACCACCAACGATGCCCTTACCATGAGCATAACTGTCAGCGGAAGCGGTAACATTGAACTGATAAGTGCTCCGCAGGTGAAATTTCCCTCTGATTTTGAGACTTATGATCCTAAAATTTCTACGAAAATCAATAAATCGGGAAGCGGCGTTTCGGGAGTAAAAGAGTTTGACTACCTCGCCATTCCACGTACAGCAGGCGACTTCACTATTCAACCGGTGAAATTCTGCTTTTTCAATCCCAGGGACAAACAATACCATGTTTACCAGACCAAAACTTATCACATTCATGTGAAAAAAGGGAAAGGTACGGGCGTGGTTTATTCCACTACCGACCAGCAGGGGATTCATATTCTCGCGAGAGACATTCGCCACATAATAGAAGGTCCTTTTGACCTGCAGCCTGCCCGCGATTATCTTTTCGGGACAACGTTGTATTATCTGTTGCTGGCCTTGCCGCTGGTAATGTTGCTGTTGGTATTGTTGTTGTGGAACTCGGTGAAAAGGCGAAAAGCCAATGTGTCGCTGACCAAAAACCGTAAAGCACAAAAGATAGCACGCAGCCGCCTTACCAAAGCGCAAAAAATGAAAAAAGAGGGGAATGACCGGGCGTTCTACGATGAAATTGCTCAGGCTTTGTGGGGATATATTTCCGATAAGTTTAATTTGCAAAAGGCTAATCTTTCGATGGATACGGTGAGAGAATTGCTGGAACAAAAACAGGTTTCTGACGAAACGATTAAAGTTTTCATCGATACATTGAACAATATTGAGTATGCCCGTTTTGCTCCGGGCGATACCAAAGGCAAGATGGAAAATATTTACACGGAAGCACTGCACGCCATTATGCAGGCTGAGAAGTCATTAAAATGATCTGAAAGATGAAAAGGATTCGCGAACATATTATATTTTTGATTTTGATGGCTGTTTCTCTACATGCTTCGGCCATTAACCCCGACTCGCTGATGGTACGTGCGAATTATGCATACGACCACCAGCAATACGATTCGGCTGTAAACATGTATCAACAGGTGTTGAAACAGGGGTTTGTTTCCCCGGCGCTTTATTTTAACCTCGGCGATGCTTATTATCGACAAAAAGATATGCCCTCTGCCATCCTTTATTATGAAAAAGCCATAAAACTGGATCCTAATAATGAAGCTATTCATTACAACCTGAATCTGGCCAATACCATGATTCCGGATAAAATTGAGAAAGTCCCGGAAATGTTTTTAAAGCGTTGGTGGAATTATTTCTACAATCTTTTGATGCCAACACATGGGCAATTTTATCGCTAATTTCTTTTGCGGTTTTTATTTTGCTTACCGGAATTTTTATTTTGTCGCGGGGACGCGGTACGCGGAAAATCTCTTTCTTTGCCGGCTTACTCATGTTGCTCGTTTCCGTAGCCGCATTTGGACTGGCTTCCCAAAAATCATATTATTTACAGCATCATAACGAAGCCATTATTTTCACGCCAACAATCACGGCAAAAAGCTCACCTACACCCAATTCGGTTGATTTGTTTGTGATACATCAGGGGACAAAAGTCAGGCTTCTGGACAAAGTGGATGGCTGGGTAAAAATCAGGTTGCAAAACGGCAGCATCGGATGGTTGCCACGGCAATCCATGAAAGAGATTTAATACCACAATTTTATCGGTGTGCAAATGCTTTACAGGTGGTATTTTTTTCAAATGCAGTACATTTCACTGCCGGTACGTATTGTCAGGAATTTTTTAGCTTTGCGGCACAAAAATTTGAAGCCATGATGAAAAAAATCAGGGAGACTACGGATTTCCTCAAAAATGCAGGTATTGTAAAACCGGAAGTCGGTATTATTTTGGGAACCGGGCTGGGAAGCCTCGCCAACCATGTGGAGGTGGAGATTTCCGTTGATTATAAAGATATTCCCCATTTCCCCGTATCCACTGTCGAATCACATTCAGGCAAACTGATCTATGGTGATTTAGGCGGAAAAAAAGTCCTCGTTATGAGTGGCCGTTTTCACTTTTACGAAGGCTACACTTTGCAGGAAGTAACTTTTCCGGTCAGGATTATGAAAATGCTTGGCATTGAGTACCTGTTTGTTTCCAATGCTGCCGGTGCCATTAATTTGGATTTACCCAAAGCTTCACTGATGATTATTGACGACCATATCAACATGCTTCCCGGCAATCCGCTTGTGGGAAAAAACCTGGATGAGCTGGGGCCGCGTTTCCCGGATATGAGCCGTCCATATGATCCGGAGCTAATTGCCAAGATGGAAAATATTGCAGCTGAGAAAGGAATAAAAATCAACAAAGGCGTTTATGTGGCATGGATTGGCCCCAGCCTGGAAACCCGTGCCGAATATCGTTTTATAAAGCTTTTGGGTGCTGATGCTGTGGGGATGTCAACCGTCCCTGAGGTTCTTGTTGCCTGTCACATGGGGATGAAAGTAGCGGCAGTCTCGGTTATAACCGATAAAGGAGACCCTGATAATCTGCATCCGGTAAACATTGATGATATCATTCATAATGCAATGATAGCCGAAAAAGATTTGGTGCTTTTGTTTGAGCTACTTATCCGGGATTTGTAAAAAATCCGATTGTCAAAAATACTTGTCTGACAACTTTTGGTTGTTATTTTTACACAAATTCACTATTTTTGAAGAAAAATATGCGTTATGCCTGATTTTCCTACACTTACTTTGCAGGCTTTGCTGGAAACCACTGCAAAGAAGCATGCCCGGCGCCCTGCTGTTGCTTTCGTTGGCGAGGAGCCGATTTCTTACAAGGATTTCCTTGAAAAAACAAAGGCTGTTTCGGCAATGCTTGAAAAACTTAATGTCAAACCAGGCGACCGGGTGGCCTTACTGGCAGCCAATATGCCCTACTGGGGAATTGCCTATTTTGCTATTGTTTCCATGGGTGCGGTGGTGGTCCCTCTGCTGCCTGACTTTTCGGGCGAAGAGATCAAAAACATTTTACGCCATTCGCGGTCAGTAGCGCTCTTTATTTCGCAGGGTCTTGTTTCAAAACTTGCCTCCTCCAATATTCATTCGCTTCGGTATAAGATTGATATTGATGATTTTAGTGTGCTGGAAGGTGAGACGGATGTGCAGTTTGATAAAAATGCTGTGCCTCAAAACGAATATACTGTGGCAGAAGATGATCTGGCCGCAATCATTTATACTTCGGGTACTACCGGAAAGTCGAAGGGTGTGATGCTGACACACAAAAACATTGCGTCAAATGCCATGCAGGGGAAAACCATTGAGAATATTACTGACAAAGACCGATTTCTGTCGGTGTTGCCGTTGTCGCATACTTACGAAAATACCATCGGTTTTATTGTGCCGCTTATCAGCGGTTCCTGCATTTATTATTTGAAACGTGCTCCTTCGCCCTCCGTGCTTTTACCGGCATTCCAAAAAGTGAAGCCCACCATGATGCTAACGGTTCCGCTGATTATTGAGAAGATATACCGGGCTAAAATTTTACCTGCTTTTATGGATAAGAAAATAGTGAAGAAGCTATATGGAAAGCCTTTTTTTAGAAAAAAGCTAAATCTGATGGCTGGTAAAAAATTACTTAAAACATTTGGAGGGGAACTGAAATTTTTCGGTATTGGCGGTGCCAAAATTAACGAACAGGTGGAACGATTCCTGCTTGAAGCAAAATTTCCTTATGCTGTAGGCTACGGCCTGACGGAAACTTCTCCGCTTATTACCGCTTTTGGAACAAAAAATGCCCGATTGCAATCGGCTGGTAAAGTATTGAAAGATGTTGAGATAGAGATACATAATCCCGATGAAGAAACGGGCGAAGGTGAAATATGGGCGCGTGGTCCAAACATTATGAAAGGATATTACAAAGAACCGGAGCTAACGGCAAATGTACTTACAGAAGATGGCTGGTTTCATACCGGCGATCTCGGCATCTTTGATGAAGAAGGGTATTTATATATCCGTGGGCGTTCTAAAAATGTGATTATCGGCCCCGGTGGCGAAAATATATATCCCGAAGAGATAGAATCGGTCATTAATAATTTCAAACATGTGATAGAATCACTCGTGATTGAGCAAAAGGGTAAGCTGGTAGCTTTGGTTCATTTTGACAGAGAAGAAATTGAGAAAAAATATCAGGAAATAAAAGAGGGCTTTTCGGAATATGTGGAGAATGCTTACAAAGAACTGAGTACCGATTTGAAAGAGTATATAAACACACGGGTGAGCCGTTTTTCCAAAATTCAGCAAATCGTTCCCCAAAACGAAGAGTTTATTAAAACGGCTACAAAAAAAATAAAACGATTTTTATACAACGATAAAACAGAGAAAAATGGAGAACGCATATAGTGCTCCGATATTTACATCGAAAGTACTGAAGGATCAGGTGATTGTAGTAACAGGTGGAGGTTCGGGACTTGGAAAAGCCATGTCGCGTTACTTTCTGCAGTTGGGAGCAAAAGTGGTCATCACCTCCCGGAATTTTGATAAATTGAAAAATACTGCCGGCGAGTTGGAAAACGAAACCGGAGGGAAAGTACTTCCTGTTCGGTGTGATGTGCGCAACTATGACGAAGTAGAGGCCATGCTCGCCGCAACACTCGAAGCTTTCGGGAAAGTGGATGCTTTGCTGAACAATGCTGCCGGAAATTTTATCAGCCCTACCGAACGGTTGTCTGCGAACGCTTTTGATACAGTCATCGACATTGTCCTGAAAGGCAGTAAAAACTGCACGTTGGCGTTGGGAAAACACTGGATTAAAACCAAACAGAAGAAAGCCACCGTTTTAAATATTGTTACCACCTATGCCTTTACCGGAAGTGCCTATGTGGTTCCATCGGCAACGGCCAAAGCAGGTGTTCTTGCCATGACCCGCTCGCTGGCGGTAGAATGGGCAAAATACGGTATCCGTATGAATGCCATCGCGCCCGGCCCGTTTCCCACCAAAGGTGCCTGGGACAGATTACTACCCGGCGATCTGAAGGAAAAGTTTGATATTAGCAAAAAAGTACCGCTAAAACGTGTCGGCGAGCATCAGGAGCTGGCCAACCTTGCCGCTTACCTCATGTCGGATTTCTCGGCTTATGTCAACGGTGAAGTGATTACCATCGATGGCGGAGAATGGCTTCAGGGTGCCGGCGAATTCAATATGCTCGAACAGATTCCTCAGGCGATGTGGGATATGCTTGAGGCGATGATTCGAACGAAGAAAGATAAATAGTGGCTATAAGAAAACGCCAGTTTCTTCGTTGAATTTATCTTCTGTATATTATTGTATCTCTTTTCTTTCCATCGTCTATAAGTATAAAAAATTTGCTTAGTAATATAATAATTCGTAAATTCGCATACTATTATTAGCGTTAAAATATATAAACTATGAGTGCAGGAAGAACGGTGAATTCTCAAAGTCTAAGTTGGGGAACCCCACCTAAATATGTAAACGCTGTAAAAAGATTTTTTGGAGGTTCAATATCTTTAGACCCATGTTCAAATGAATATTCTATTGTTAACGCTGATACAGAATTTTTGCTTCCAAAGAATGATGGATTGAAAGAAGAGTGGAATTTCCCAACAATCTATGTTAATCCGCCTTACGGTGCTGATAGAAAAAGGGGAACAACAATAAAAAACTGGTTAGCAAAGTGTGCATATTCCAATAAAAAGTATAATTCAGAAATTTTAGCTTTAGTGCCTGTTGCTACAAATACAGGCCATTGGAAACAAAGTGTTTTTGGTCAGGCAACGGCTATTTGTTTTTTATATGATACTCGTCTAAAATTTTTAGAAAATGGTTTGGATGTTGGTAAAGGTGCACCAATGGCTTGCTGTATGATATATTGGGGAGAAAATTATAAAAAATTTTTTGATAAATTCATCGAATATGGTGCTGTTATAGACATTACTAATTTAAAAAATGAAAGAATTGAGATTGAAAGAAAGATGTTAGAATTAGAGTTCTAATTTTTCAACAATCAATCTATTTGAATTATCCACATTACGATATCTGAATTTCACAAAATTATCGCTATCCATATCTATTAATATCTGTTTATTAAAGTGTTGAATTATTTCATCAACTAATTTTCTTACTTCTATATCATCACGATATTTAGTTTTTGTAATGGTACTCTGATAATCAGCTCCAAATTTCTCTTCAAATTTAGTAAATAAATATACTAATATTTTATCAGGGATTATTAAGTTATAATCATTACAAAGCCTCACCATCGAGCGACTTTTATTTTCCCAATGAGAAGCTTCTCCTATTACTAACATTGAAACAAATGATTTGTCATCTGTTTTGTCAAATCTACCTAATACTTTTTTTCTAACATCTAAAGAAACAAAAGATGCTTGTTTTGCTTTCTCCGGAGTTTGAGGGCCTGGTAATGCTTCATTAACATTTATTTTAATTATTCTATTTCTCGTTACTTTCTCTATTTGAATAATTATACATTTATTAATTGAATGCTCAATCTCTGATAATTTACCATTAGGTCCTAAAATATGCAATACATTTTGAATGTCAACAGCTATAAGTATTTGAGATTTGGTTTCACATCGGAAAGTGAAGTTATTAATGATATCTTCAATATCGTTTTCTTTTTTTGTAATAACAATTTTTATATTGTCGTTACCTGTTTCTGTTGATGAAACTTTAATTGTCCATTTAAATTTAGTATCTGTGGGAGAATTTGTGAAAGTATACCCATTTGTTTGAAAAAAATCTTTTTTGTTTTCTACTTTTGATTCCCATGTTTTAAAGCTTTGTTTTACAGTTTGTTCAACACCTACCTTTTTACATTCGATTAAACCAAATAAGTCTGCTGAATTTTTTGTTGGTAAATTTTCATAAAGGTTGTAAAAAGAAAATTCAACCTTATGTTTTGCTGTTGTAGCCCCTTCTATTCCATCTTCAATAACAAGATACCTGGCAAGATTTGTATCTGAATTAATCATTCCTAATGTCAGAAGTTCAATAGCGTCTCCAACTTTTCTGCCTATTTGATGTCCTTTTTGTCCAAGTCCCTGTGTGAATTTAAAAACGTCTGATAAATGTTGCATTCTTATTTGAATAAGTCGTTAATACTTACTGTTAAAGCATTTGCAATCTTTTCAATATTTATAAGAGTTATATTTTTCTCCGCTCTTTCAATCATTCCAATATAAGTTCTGTGCATATTGGCCTTAAAAGCTAACTGCTCTTGTGAAAGTCCCTTTTTTTTTCTAATATCCCGAACTCTTTCACCAAACTTAATCAATATTTCTTTTTTTGAATTCATTGCTAATCAAAGTATGCAAAGCTAACTCTAGTATTCTAAAGCTGCAACATACTATAATTAGCATCATAAATTTTGGGTGTGTGTTTCTCTATATAAGATTCAGCAGGTTGCGTATGCCTCAACCTTGACGACTTCTGACAACCACTTTCAAAAATAGGGATTTTCTTACTGATCCT
This sequence comes from Bacteroidota bacterium, assembly GCA_024280235.1. Taxonomy (GTDB): domain Bacteria; phylum Bacteroidota; class Bacteroidia; order Bacteroidales; family F082; genus Sulfidibacterium. The sequence continues at coordinate 27,588 of JAJRQN010000166.1, forward strand.
GTTTATAATGGCGTATCTACGGATAAATCATTTTCCAGTTTGTTTTCCAGTGGTCTGGCATACAATGAAAGAAAGAGTTTGATTATCTCATCATCTGTGGCATGAAGCGGCTTTATTTTTTCCAGCAAATTTTCAATTCGTTTGTCGAAAGCTTGTTCGGTTGCTGCATCGTAGTACGATTTGAACCTGCCGCTTTCATTCAACCGGTCCCAGGCGAGGAAATTGCCGGGCCAGAGTTTGAAATTCTTGAATATGTCCACATCTATGGCAGCAGCAAGAAGTTGAAGAAATTCGTTTTTAGGCCTGCCTGCGCCTAACTTGTCTATCTCTTCATTCATCGTTTTTCCGATGGCGTAATGTACGCGTCCTTTTTGTCCCATAACACCGCCAAGAATACTGTTTAGGTCTTCATCTTCGCTTTTAACGTAGTTCTTTCTCGAAGAGATGTACAACTCTTTAACCTTTTGAATATCACAAGGTTCCCATTCATAGGAGATGCATACAGGCCTAATGTTCATGCTTTTTATTTTGTCAATAAGATGACCTTCTCCCGAAAGGCTGAGCATTTTAAGTACACCGAGGTCGGTGCGGTCGTCGCCGTTTTTGGAGCGGCCTTTTCGCTGTGCAATCCATACCGACAGATTGTCTTCTGTAATGTTCTTTCGGATATATGTCGAAAGCCGTTGAGAATTGAGGAGAATCTCTCGTGGTGTACCTCCTCTGAAAACAGTAATCGTCCGGTTGATTTTACCGAGGTCGGTAACAAAAGGAGAGACCAGTAGATTATCTCCCCATGTGATTGCTATGGCTACATTGTAATCTTTCAGCAATGTGGCGAGGATAGAAGAATCAAGCGTAATGTCGCGATGGTTACCGATAAAAACATGGGGGTTTTCCGAATGCAGTTCTTTGAAACCGGAAACGCTTAGATTTTCTGTGGTTTTTTTAACAATTTCCCAAATAAGCGGACGCATAAAGTTATGTTGAAACTCATTGATGGATTTTGAACCCGCTGCCTGAGCCGTGATTTGTTTTGCTCTGCTTTCGCCAAAGACAAATGCAACGATACTGTGAAATTCATGTTGTTTTACGACACGTTGAATAGCTTCCCGGGCTTCTTTTTCATTATAAGGTCTTATATTGTTGAAATCCATCTCCTCCATTACTAACCTTTTTTTTGAGTTAGGTGCAAAGATACAAAACTCATAACTATTTTCTAGTTTTATGAGAAAGTCCATTGATAATCTTGCGGTTAAAACATTTGCTGTGAAACTGCGAGCCACTAATAGTTCAATAAGTTAATGGTGTGACAGGCGGCTACGGCAGCGGTTTCCGTACGCAGACGCGATGGGCCGAGTTTTACAGGGATAAAACCGACAGATTGTGCTGCTTTGACTTCTTCGGGACTAAAGCCTCCTTCGGGGCCAATAAGTACTAGTGCATTGCTTCCGCGATGATAAACGTTGGAAAGTTCCTGCACAACTTCAGGATTTATGTATGCAATGAATTTTTCTCCTTCAAAAGGCTGTTGCAGCAGGTTTTCAAAAGAAACCGGCTCACCAAGAACGGGAAGAAATGTTTTGAGCGACTGTTTCATGGCCGCGGTAAGTACACGGTTCAGACGTTCGGTTTTCAGCGCTTTCCGCTCGGAATGTTCACTAAAGAATGGTGAGATACGATCCACACCTATTTCGGTGGCTTTTTCCAAAAACCATTCATAGCGGTTGATGTTTTTGGTGGGCGCCACGGCCATTTGCAGATAGAAACTACGTTTGTCTTTTCCCTCTTCATCTTTTAGAATCTCTATTTGACAGCCTTTCGGACTATCCCCGGCAATACGACAATGATACAATATGCCTTTTCCATCAGTGAAGAGGATGCTGTCGCCGGCTTTCATGCGCATGACTTTAATAATATGTTTCGACTCCTCGCTGCTTAACTGAAACAGGGGAAATGTGATATCAGGTGCATAGAAAAGATTCATGGATTGATTTTATTAACTAATACAAAAGTACGGAAAATTGGAGTTACAAATTCCGGACAGCGGATAGAACAGTGAGTGGGTAAGCATTAAAAAGTTGGAGAAGGATAAGTTGACAAAAACTCTTTGAGAGGATAAACCATAACATTTTCTTTTAACGGATAAGGCATTTTGACGGGTGCTATCACAAAAGCTTCGGTAGCCTGAATGTCTTCCAAAGCCGTCCAAAAACCTTTGGTAACCTGAGGGGCAGATGAGGATTTTATTTCAATGGCTATAAGTTTGTTGCCTTTTTTCAATATCAAATCTATTTCTGCGCCTTTGGCAGTTCTGTAATAATAGTATTGCCATCCGTTGAAATGATTTATTATGTTTTCAATAACGGTTACCTCCCACGAAGTGCCGTAAACCGGATGGCCGAATAATTCATTAAAGTTTGTAATGTTTAATAATGTGTGTAAAATTCCCGTGTCGCGAAAGTAGAGTTTGGGGGATTTTACCAATCGTTTTTTAATATTAATAATGCGAATCAAGGGTTGAAACAGAATAGAAATAAACAAAAGAATGTCGATAACTTATGATGTATCCGTTTAATATTTAGCCTGAGAACCAGTATCTTAGATGCAGTATTCACAAAACATTTAAGATATG
>JAJRQN010000167.1 GCA_024280235.1 Bacteroidota bacterium
GACCAGTATGCGCAACAAACCCACTTCTTCGGTGGACAAGACCCGCGGGAAAAGCCATCCGGTAGTGATAAATCCCAGTACTACTCCGAGGTAGGAGTATATGGTTCCGGAAATGCTCTGTTTTTGAATGACGCCCAAAGTAGTAATGTTAATGTATGGAAAAATTCAAAATTCAAAAATACTTTAATTATGGTTAAAACAGGCTCTGCCTGTAAAATCATTTGTTGGCGAATGAAGTGTTCAGGTAACTACTTCATATTTGTTATTTCAAAATCCGTTTCATATTTTCTTTCAGCTTTTTAGGGTTCCGCCATGTTTTAAATATATTTTTAATCTGAACCAACTCAACGTCATCATAAAAATGAAGCAGGTAAAGGATAAACGGGAAACTAACAAACAAAGCAATTTTTATGGGGAGCCGGAGAATTATGTTCATATCAGAGATAGTTAAACTAAAAATAATCAATAGCAAAGCCAATAGAAATAGTGTGGCGATTTTTTTCCATTCATAAGGAATAAAATAGGCTTTTTGTGCCTGAACAGCCATTGTTATAAAAAAGAACATTTGAGAACAAACTGTGGCTAATGCGGCTCCGTAAATATCCCAAATCGGAATAAAAAGCAGGTTGAGAATAATATTCAGCATGCTGGTTATGAAGATAAGTAGTCCGATAACTTTCGTTTTCTTTTCTATTATTAAACCAATGGTAATGTTATCCTTTAACAGTCCGAAAAATAAGGCAAATGAAATAATGGGAATAACGCCATTTGCTGCCCAGTATTCGGCAGAACCGGTGAAAATTTTTAATATTTCTAACGAAAACAGAGACAGGCCAAGAAGTCCCAGCGTAAAAATAAAACCGGTGTATGTCATTACTTTGGAATAAAACCTCCGGCTTCCTTCTGTATGTATTTTTTTCATAAGAAGCGGGGCAAGTGCCAGTGCTAATGAAGAAGAAATAACAATTTTTAATGTATTCGCAATCCGGAACCCAAGAGAATAAATGCCTGTCTTCTCCATTCCTGACATGGAATTTAACATATAGCGGTCTGTAACAGCCAACAATACGCCTGATGTTGCCGCCAGCATTAAAGGGAACCCGTAGGCCAGCATCTCTTTGAGAATTTTTTTTTGAAAACTTATTTTGATATTTTTTGATGCATAGGGAATCAACAGTAGTAAAATGATAAATTCTCCGATTGCATTTGCCTGCCAAATAATGATTAAGCCATAGCCTTTCAGCATAATACCCCAAAGAATAATGCCTAAGATTAGTGTGAGCTTTAATATGAGGGCAGAAGAGTAAAGTAAAGATTTTGATTGTAATTTGGCCAGATTAAGAATCTGATCATTTAATATTTTGAAACCGATACTTAAGAAAGTAAACTTTAAGATTAAAGTGTAATCAATTGATTTGAACAGGAGTGAAGATAAAAAATCGGAATAGTGAATGAGAATAAGTGTGGTTGGGATAATAATGATTAATAAAAAAGCAATGGTGGAATAAAAGATGCTTTTTTGATGAGCGACGTATTTTTTGTCCCAATACCAACGAATCAGACTGCTGCGCATGGGTGTTGCAATAATTCCGACCAATAGTATAACGGTAGCTTCCAGTATGGCTAAAGCTCCATAATCTATTATGCTAAGGTATTTGGGATTAGTATATAGCGGTATCAGGATGAGCCCTGTTACCTTAATGGCGATGTTGCCTATCAGATAAACGGCAGAATGTTTGGATGTTTCTTTAATATCCTTGAGCATAGCCGGCTAATCGTTAATCTGTTTTGTTAGTTGTGTTTGATATATTTGCTCCAAAAGGAGTACATTTTTTTTCTGAATAAGCTATAATAGCTCGTGCTGTATTTTTCCCATTTATCAGCATAATCTTTAAAGACAGATGCCCCGCTAATTTCATATAATGCTCTCAACAAAGGAATATGCATTTTGTTGTGGTACGAATAACTTGCAATGGTACCATTCAAATCGTAATAGGACCAAAAGCCCATATCATATTTCGGGAGAGTCGTTTCGAGCGTGGTAAAACAACGGTCAATAATGTCTTTAACATCCTGGTCGTTTGTTAATTTATAGTAATCGCAAAGCCCGAATACAGCATAAACAAAACCGTTTAAGATGTGTGTAGCAGGAGTTATCATGGATTCTTCAAACCATAAACCGTATTTATCTTCCACCTTAAAACCGTATTTTTCCCCAAGTTTAAACTGATAACTGTTATATATTTTGTGTGATATGTGCTTGTACTTTTTCTTGTTGGTAATAAAGTAAGCTCTGACGAAAGCCGATAATATGATTCCCTGATACATTCCTGATATCCATCCCGGTTTTTCACCAAATGTCTTAATAGCATAAGGGAACGGATATAAGTAGGCATCTTTATATTCAACATAATTGTTTTCTAACCATGAGATATTTGCCAGAAATAATTTTTTATACTTTGTTTCATTGGTTGACAGATACATATCATGATAAGCACAGGCAGCCTGACCTATCTCACAGGGATGGTAAAAATATTTTTCAGAAGTTTCAATGTTTAGGTGAAAATGTTTTTTAAGCCGTCCAACAGATGAGATGATGACTTTGTTGGCATCGTATTTTAACCATGGACGAATATTTTCAAGGTCTTGAAAATCGTTTACAAAATAATCGATGTAGTAGGTGTAACTTTTCGGAATGGTGTTGTCCATGTAACTATCTTTTATTGGCAAAAATACGAACCATAGTTGATTTGAAGTATCTTTTCCAAAGAACATAATCGTAATACTCCGGAATTTTAAAAATTGATTGCTTTTTTGTGGTCAGGTTAATTCCAAAATCGATTTTCAGGTTTTTGGCTTTGATGACCGGAAATCCTCTTTTAAAGCTGTTTGATATGTTGCTGTCATGTATTATTTGTATCCAATAGGGCTTATCCAGAAGGAAGACTGATTTTTTATTTTGTTTAAGTATTTCGGTTGACATTCTGAGTCTTAGTTCATCCCATTTGGTATGTTCTTTATAAAAAATGCCTTTGAGCGTATTTTTTTTATTTGATTCGATAAGGCTGATAAATGGCGACATTGGGTAATAATAATGGGACAGGGTTTTATTGGAAATGTCTAAAGTATAGCCGGATGCAAGAGAAATAAGAAATTCATCTTTTTGAATAAAATTATTTTGGATAATATTTACCGCGTCTTTTTCCAGGACATCATCATTATCGCATCGGGAGGTAATAATCCAATCTTCATCAGGGGATAATCTTTTTATATCTTCTAAATATTTAGTTGTAAATTCATTAAATCCATCTGCAAATTGGGGCATGATAAAAGAAATGGTGCTTAGTTCTTCGATTAAATGTTGAAATTCATCGGGTGTTTTGCTGTCAAAATAGAGTAGCCATGTAAAGTTTTTGTTTGTTTGATTTAAAAAGGAGGGCAAACAATAGGCTTTAAAGAATTTAATTCGTTCACGAGTCCAGTCTGTCCATTCTTTTTCGGCTTTTACTCCGGATGGAAACCTTCTTAGGTTAAACTGAGTGATGATGAAATGGTTAAACATATTAAATCATTGTTTTTTTGTATGCAGAAAAGTTCTGCAACGTACAATTTTCTCAAAGGTCTAAAATCTTAATGGTCCTTTTTAAATTCATACTATTTCTGTAATTAATGTAGCGTTTTATGGAAGAAAGTCTTTTGCTATCCCTCCGTGTGGTTTTCGCCATAAATGTTGCATAAATTCATACTGTCTTTTTCCCAGTTGTAGGTTTCTTCTACAGCTTTTTTTCCATTTGCGGCGCAAGCTGCATAAAAGTCTTTTTGCAGCACCAGTTTTTCAACACACCGGGCAAATTCTTCCGGATAATTATAAGGATAGATAAGTCCGCTTCCGGTCTCTTCCACAATTCGTTTAATGGGGTTGCAATCTGAGGCTATGACCGGCTTCCCTGCGTACATGTATTGAAACAGTTTGTGGGGAATGGTGGAGTCGGTATGAGGGGTTTTCAGGTGAGGGATGAGGCAAATATCTGCTTTCCCAAAAAAATATTGCATCTCCTGATAGTTTTTCCATCCTAAAAACTGTACCTGATTACTTACGCCTTCCTCCCTTGCAAGCTGCCTGAGTGTTTCAAGATAGGAACCGCTTCCAAGAATTTGTATTTCAATAGGTTTTTTGAGGTTATGCAGGTATTTTATGCCACGGATCACATATTGCAGTCCTCTGTGCCGGTTAATGCCTCCCGCATATAATAATGTGGTTTTCTCCGGATTGGGTTGCTCTTTGGGTATCTTAAAATGGTTGAAGTTAAGCGTGTTGGAAACAACCTTTATTTTGTTTGTGTCAATTCCCAGTTGTTTTAATCTTTCTTTGGCCTCTTCCACCACTACTATAATATGGTTTGCTTCGGTACAACTTCTCATCTCATATTTCTCCCATTGCCTGTTGTTTGAAAGCAATCTGCCCAACAGGGTTTGGGTATGTGTGGAAATTTTCAGCAGTGCCGGCCAGTTTTCGTGCAGGTCGATAGTGCAGGGGATATTAAACTGTTTGCCCAGTTCCAATCCTACCCTTGCCAGTGGCAAATCGTGAATATGGATGGCATCAAATGTTTCCGTCTGAAATAATTTTTTCAAAAAATGCCGCCAAAAGTTAAAATAAAAGGGAAATTTCAATGCTCCCACACTGCTTTTGTATAGAAATGTGGATATCGGTTTCCTGTGTACTTTTATCGATTGGATTTCTTCAAAAGAGGGCATGCCTTGTCTCGTGTAGCAGGCCAAATGAACTTCATGTCCGGCCTTTAAAAGGGCTTCTATCTCATTTTCAACCCGAATATCCGGTGGAAATTTATGATCCAGTACCATTAGAATTTTCATGTTCTAAGCATTTAAATGCGATACAATAATATCGACAATACGCGAAGCTGCTTTTCCATCCCAGCCTTTGGGGATTGTTCCTTTTTTTGGGTTTCCCGAAAGTATTTCAAAGGCTTTATCAACAGCTTTTGTGTAATCTTGTCCTGCCAGAAAATTAGTGCCTGCTTCACAGGTTATCGGTCGTTCGGTATTGTTACGAACTGTAATACAGGGTACTCCCATAAAAGTAGTTTCTTCCTGAATGCCTCCACTGTCGGTCATTACCAGTGCTGCTTCTTTGGTAAGTGCCAGAAAATCTATGTAGCCTATCGGTTCAAGCAGGATGACACTGTCAGGCAGAATATTCTCCAGCCCAAAATCTTTGATGTTGTTTCGGGTACGCGGATGAATGGGAAAAATTATGGGGAGCGAAGTGGCAAGTCTTTTCATGCTTTCCAGTATTTTTTGGAGCCTTTCCGGGTGGTCAACATTGGATGGACGATGAAAAGTAGAGAGAATGTATTTTTGTTTTTTAATTCCCAGTGTAGAAAGTATATCGGACTGTTCAATTTTTGGTAAATAGTGTACCAGGCTGTCAATCATAACATTGCCGGTGAAAAACATACGTGATGCTGCCATCCCTTCCTTCCGGAGATTTTCCATGCCGCTTTTTGCAGTTACAAAAAGCAGATCCGATATTTCGTCTGTCAATATACGATTAATTTCTTCCGGCATGTCGCGGTCAAAGCTGCGCAACCCGGCTTCTACATGGGCAACCGGAATGTGTAGCTTGACAGCAGTAAGACTTGCGGCAAGGGTTGAATTTACATCACCGGGAACAATCACCATATCCGGTTTTTCCTGTAACAGAATTTTCTCAAAAGCCATCATAATACGGGCTGTTTGTTCCGCATGACTACCTCCGCCAATCCCAAGTGAAAAATCCGGTTTGGGAATTTCAAGTTCATCAAAGAAAACACTTGACATTTTTGTATCAAAATGTTGGCCTGTATGGCAAATAAGATGGTGAATACTGCTTTTGTACTTTAAAAATGCCTTATGGATGGGGGCGATTTTTATGAAGTTGGGTCGGGCCCCTACGACCGATATAATTTTTTTCACAGATAGTAACAATTTTTATGTTGCAAATTTAATATTTTTCAATTCCCGACCAGAGTAGAAGATTTCTGCTTTCCGGTTATCTGGTTTTTCACATCTATTTTATCATCCGGTACTCTTTCTTCCTTAATGCTTCCGATCTCGACAAGCGAATGCTGGCATTTAGTTCAAATCCAATGAGAATGATAAATGCATTGTAATAAATCCATACCAGCAAAAGAATAAGTGATCCGATTGACCCGTAAAGAATATTGTAGTGTGAAAAGTTTTCAAAATAGAGATTGATGATTACGCCACCTA
>JAJRQN010000168.1 GCA_024280235.1 Bacteroidota bacterium
GGTATGACGCCAATAATAACGGTATAAGAAAAAGAAAATGAGCAGGTAAGCCAGGCCTTCATATATTTGCGTAGGATGATGTGCTCCTACCGCATATTGTGGCTCAAACGCACGCTTGAAAACAAAGCCCCATGGCAGAGTAGTGACTTTCCCGATAATTTCCGAGTTCATAAGGTTTCCCATCCGGATAAAGAAGCCGGCCAGCGGAACTACAATGGCCATCCGGTCGAGTACCCAGACGTAGGAACGGTGTTGTGTCCTTGAGAAAATATACAATCCAAGCAAAATGCCAATGGCTGCACCATGACTCGCCAAACCCCCATGCCAAACTTCAAGAATCTGTAAAGGATGAGCAAGAAAATAATGCGGTTCGTAAAAAAAGACATGCCCAAGCCGTGCGCCAACAAGCGTGAAAATAAACATGTAAGTAAAAAGAACATCCGTTACTTTTTCGCTGACATGCTCTTTTTTGAAAATTTTAAGGATAATGAGATAACCGGCTACAAATCCCATTGCAAACAGTAAACCATACCAACGAAGAGAAAAGCCGCCGATGAGCGGAATAGATTTAGAAAGGGTAAAAATATCGGTACTTACATTCCACACGATAAAATTTGGCAACATGACAGTAATTTTTTTGCAAAATTAAGAAAATAAGAACGGGAAAAGAGAAAAAGCCGGAGGACTACACAAACACTTTCTTCAGCTGTAGTACCCATTTCCTGATACGTTCATCGGTTTCCTCCTTTTGGTTGTGTTCATCCAGAACCAGCCCCACAAATTTCCCATTTTTGTCAGCCAGAGAAAAATAATATTTGTACCCTTTGACAGGCCATTCGCCAACTACGACAGATTTGTCGGGAAGACGGCAATAAAGTGTACCCAGCCCGTCAACAAAGCTCTCCGGATATTTTACCTGATCGCCAAGACCGAAAAGAGCCACTTTTTTTCCTGAGAAATCAATTTTTTCCAAAGCATATATCCAACGTTCCCAGTCATCCTGCATATCGCCAATTCCCCAGGCTGAAGTTCCAAAGATCAGGTTATCATATTGTTGCAATGCCTCGTCAGGCGAATCTTTTACATTGTAAATGTCAACCTGTTGTTTTCCAAAAGCAGATTTTATTTTTCGGGCAACTTCTTCCGTCATGCCGTAAGTAGATCCATAAAAAAGTCCGACTGGTTTAATTATAATTTAGATTTAATATAAATAATGCGACAAAAATAGTGCTTTTCTTTTTGTGCAGGCTATTTTGTCAAAACTTTTGCAAAAAGATTATTGTGCAGGTTTTAAGTTGTTTTTCAGCTCTTCCATCTCTATCAGATGATTCATAATGGCATAAACACTGAGACCTGATACTGTTTTGATTCCAAGCTTTTTGTTGATATTTTTCCGGTGTGTATTTACTGTGTGAATACTTAAAAACAGCTTGTCGGCAATTTCCTGATGGGTTAATCCCCTGACTATGAGTTTTATGATAGTTATCTCGCGCTGGCTAAGTTCTTTTGGGATGCCTTCTTCACCTTGATAATTTCCGGCCTGATGTCTTATTTTTTTATCCAATGCCAGTTTGCTTTCTTCATAAAACAGCACTTCATCATAACCAAATGAGAGTTGATTTAAAGCCTCTTTTTTAATCAAAGCAACAAGGCTCATATTTTGTATGGAATGAATTTTACGAGGTAATGTGGCGTTTTCAGGGGAGAGTGAAAAGGGATTGATTATGAGTAAATCGGGTTTGTGTTTTAAAATGATTCCGGTGAGATGTAGCTCGTCGCCCGAATAAGATTTCAACAGCATAAGCCCGGGAATTTCCTGTATCAGCACTTCTATCCCGGCTTGTACAAGGTACTGTTTTTCAATGATAATAACATTTTTCATGCCGGCCTGATTATTTCTTTCTGTTTTTCAGTATTTCCTCCATGGCTTTCACCTTAGGCACCAGAATCAAATCCTCAATACGCGCATGTTCGTTTAGCTCTTTTTCAAGACCAAAAAGCTCCCTGAGTATTTGAAACACAAGTTTATCGTCTTTTGGTTCGGGGATATACTTTATGAATATGTTTTTCAGGTCAAAAAGTTTCTCTTCCATATTTTCATGTTCGGCCTCGTAGTCGGAAATGGTGTATCCGTAGGTTTGTCCTGATAAATTATCAGCTTGCTCACCTCCTTGAATTGTTTTTTCCAAAGAAACAACATAAGGATAAATTTTTTCTTCCTCATGCTGAATATGTTTTTTGAGTTCACCGGAATAATCTTTAAAGAAGTTGTTGACAAGTACGAAAGTTGTCTTATCAAGTGGGAATTCTGTAGTCATTTTGCTAATCAGAAGCGAAATCTCCGGGATTTTTTCTTCCATAAAATAATGATGCGCTTTTTGCAGATAGTCAATCAGCATTATAGCCGGGAAAAGCTGTAACTGTTCTTTGGGAAAATAGTGAGCATCGTGAAATGAATTTAAAATGGTAACGAAAAAGTCCGCATTGGTGTTGTATTTCCGGCAGATTTCGTCAATATTGTCATTGCCAAAGCCAAGGTGAATGCCAAAACGGTTTATGATAGGAACCAGTGTGTGATCGTGGTGGATGACATCGGCCAGTTTCATGTTTTTGTGAATAAGCATGGCGGGTTGCTTTAATTTTTTTATGCAAAGATAATGATTCGGAAGGTATCGGCTTTCAGCTGATTCTTTCCAGCAGTATGACGATACGTTCTTTCAGAATTTTATAATCATTGGTAAGATGCAGGCCGCTGTACTTTTCTGATTCCTTCAATGCTTTTTGCAGAGAGAACTTTTTCTGACTGCATGAGTAGAAAATGCCCTGATCTTTCAGCTTCTTTGCCAGATATTCCTGTTCCGGTTGTCCGGGTGTGGGCACAAAGACTGCCTTTTTTCCGAGACTTACCAAATCCATGAGGCTGGTGTATCCCGAACGGCATATTACTGTTTTGGCTCTGTGAATAAGCGACAACATTTCCTCATCTTCTGCGTGGGAGCAGATTTCCATGTTTCCAATTGTTTTCACTTCTTTTTTAAGCGGGTTTCCGGAAAGGATAATAGATTTTAACTTACTGTTTTTCAGTTGTCTAATAAGTATTTCTTCAAAAACAGTTCGCTGTGGTTCAGGGCCTGAAAGCAGACACAAAATATCTAAATCCTTATTTTGGCCGGTGTGCGTGTTTCCGCTTCCCTCAAACCGGCTTAACGGACCAATAAAAAAGCTTTTCTCCAGTGGTATTTTTTTTATATGTGCAAGTTTTCCGGAAAGGTTCGGCTCATTCTCAAAATCAGGAATCCACAACTCATTGTGTTTAACAATGAAACTGTTTATCATCTTTCTGACTACCGGACGACCCGTAGAAAAAATTCCCGGCAACAGGATATTCAGCTGATGCGTCATAAAAATAGTAGGAACTTTTTCCGACCACAACTCATAACGATTATCTGAAATAACGGCATCGATATGCTGTTCCGCAATAATTTCCTCCAGCAAATCATGTGCTTTTCTCGCCTCTTTCATCATTTGCGGAATGGCCGCTGCCATCTTTACGGAAAGTGAGCCTCTTTTTTGATATTCAGGTTCAAAGCCGGGCATCCTGATCCATTGAGCATTAGGAAAATGCTGCCTGAGAAAATGCAACGGTTTATTGTCGGCACCCAGAATCGGCTCAGCACCGGCTTGTAGCAACAAACGAATGACAGGTACAATCCGTGAAGCATGACCTAATCCCCAATCCATTGGGCAAACCAATATGCGCTTATGAGCCATCATAATTTACAAAAATAGGAAAAGCATCCGGATAAACCCGGCTAAAGAAGTTTCTGTGTCCGGTAGGATTTTATGGTTTTGAAGAAACTTTTTCCGGCTTCTTTTTAGCAATAATGGGAATACCAAAACTTAACATAAACACGGAATTGTGTGCACCCTGATAGTCTTTTAATGCCTGAGTAAAACCATAATAATATCTCAACCCAAGGCGCATACTGGTTTTTTCTTTTTTCGGCGAAAGATAAAACTCAACTAAAGCGGTAATCCCAAAGTCAAAATTATGAATATAGGACTTAAAGTTATCCCTTAAATCCGCATCTAATACTTAAATAATAAAAACAATCAACTGTGTAAGAAAATCTTACACAGCGATTGTCATGTAAATATTTTCACTTATTTTAGTGATACCATTCATAAGAATAAGCGTTGAAATATTTACGAGA
>JAJRQN010000169.1 GCA_024280235.1 Bacteroidota bacterium
ATACGGGTGCGTTTGAATTTTCTGGTTTGCACAAGGGATGAGTGCAGGTATAGGTTGTGTGGCATGACAGTTGCCCCAATGATGCCAATGGCAATGTATAGTGCCGAGCTGTTCGTGATACTCGGAATAAAACCTTTGGCCAGTTCAGCCATATTGGGTTGGGCAAAAAGCATCTCCACAAAAAAGGCCAAACCAATGATTCCCACCAGGGCAAGAATGAACGCCTCCATCTTCCGCATGCCTTTGTTGATAAGAAAAAGCAAAAGAAATGTATCGAAGAAAGTAAGTAGTACACCCCAGAGCATGGGGATGTGGAAGAGAAGTTGTAAGCCAATGGCCATGCCGATAACTTCTGCGAGGTCGGTGGCAATGATGGCTATTTCTGCCAGAATGTAGAGAATGAAATTTACCGGTTTTGAATAAGTTTCGCGACAAGCTTGTGCCAGATCACGGCCACGCACTACTCCAAGCCTGACGCTGAGGCTCTGCAACAACAGCGCCATGATGTTCGACATGAGCAATACCCATATTAGCGCGTAACCGAACTGACTGCCACCGGCAATGTCAGTTGCCCAGTTGCCCGGATCCATATAACCCACGCTAATCAGATATGCTGGTCCCATAAATGCCAGCAGTTTTCTGTAAACGCCTGTCTTCTTTACTGTATCCACCGAAGCATGAACCTCTTCGAGTGAGCCTTTTTGCTTTCTCATATCCTAGAGCAGTAAGATAGCTGCTTAATTTTTTTCAAAAGTAGAAAATTGGTAGTTTCTTTTGAAAAGAGGCATAAAAAAAGCCTGTCAACTATTGACAGGCCTCTTTTTCATTAGTAAAAAAGCTAATGTAACACTCAGACTAATTTAACATCTGTAGCGTTTAAGCCTTTTCTACCTTCTTTTAAGTCAAATTCAACTTCGTCACCTTCGTGAACTTTGTCAATTAATCCAGAAATGTGTACGAAATACTCATTTTTAGAATCTTCTTCAATAATAAATCCGAATCCTTTTGATTCGTTGAAGAACTTTACTGTTCCTTTTTTCATTGTGTAATTAATAATGTAATTGTAATATGATAATTAATAATGTGCAAAAGTACTCCTAATTTTTATGCGGAATACGTTTTCGACAGGTTTTTTTAAAATACTTCTAAATTCCGGCTGAATTTATGGGAGTTAACACCTGTGTGAAACATATTAAAAACACTAAGTAACAGCTTTCTAACGTGTTTATGTCAAAATATATGTCCTTTTTTTATTTAAATAAAAAATTGTTAAGTAATTAGAAGCGACAGGGCATTTTCTATCTTTGCAGGTGTTTTTCCAAAGTCCTTTGATTATGATTTACTTTTACTCTTCCGACCGACGTCACTTTTTTGTCGTCAATGCTGATAACATGCTCTTGGTGAAAGATCATCAAAAGTTGAACTGGCTTTTTGGTAATTCAAGCCTTTGTCAGGGTAAGTATCAGGATGGTCTGTTTCTCGGCCCGCGAAAAGAGATGATTACGCCATGGAGTACCAATGCTGTTGAAATTACGCAAAATATGGGGATAAAAGGTATTGTCAGAATCGAAAGATTTGATAAAGTTGACGATGCCGGTATTTCTTACGACGCCATGTTGCAACAATTGTATGAAGGCATTGATCAGGATTCGCTGACCATTGATCAGCAACCCGAACCCATAAAATTTATTGATAATATTTCATATTACAATGAACAGGAAAGCCTTGCGCTGAGTGAAGATGAGGTAACTTATCTTGAGGATGTAAGCAGAAAACTCAACCGGAAGTTAACTGATTCGGAGATCTACGGGTTTGCTCAAATCAATTCCGAACATTGCCGGCACAAAATTTTTAACGGAAGTTTTATCATTGATGGAAAAGAAATGCCGGAGAGTCTGTTTGCCCTTATAAAAAAAACTTCCAAAGCAAGCCCTGAAAGATTGGTTTCTGCTTACAAAGACAATGTGGCTTTTGTTGTAGGTCCGAAAATTGAACAATTTGCACCTGCTCGTCAGGATGAAGCCGGTTTTTTTGAAATCAGGGAAATCTCCTCTGTGTTGTCGCTGAAAGCCGAAACACATAATTTCCCTACTACTGTGGAGCCATTCAACGGAGCAGCTACCGGTAGTGGCGGCGAAATTCGCGATCGCATGGCAGGCGGAAAAGGCAGCCTCCCGCTGGCCGGAACAGCCGTTTACATGACTTCCTATCCGCGACTTGAAACAGAAAGATCCTGGGAACAAAATATTGCTCCGCGTCCCTGGCTTTATCATGCTCCGGATGAGATTCTTATGAAGGCTTCCAACGGCGCTTCCGATTTTGGAAACAAGTTCGGGCAACCTCTTATCAATGGCAGCTTGTTTACCTTCGAGCATGAAGAGAATGGAAAAATGTATGCTTTTGACAAAGTAATTATGCAAGCCGGAGGAGTGGGATTTGCCAACGAAAAAGACAGCCAAAAAGAAATACCCGAATCCGGTGATGTGATTGTGGTTCTTGGCGGCGACAACTACCGCATTGGTATGGGTGGCGGCGCCGTTTCGTCTGTGGCCACCGGACAGTATGGTGAGGGAACGGAGCTGAATGCCGTACAACGTGCTAATCCGGAAATGCAGAAACGCGTGGCCAACGCGATTCGTGCTATGGTCGAATCCGAAAATAATCCCATTGTCTCTATTCACGACCACGGTGCCGGCGGACATCTCAACAGCCTGTCAGAATTGGTCGAAGATACGGGCGCTGTGATAAAAGTGGGCAGGCTGCCTCTGGGCGATCCTACGTTGTCGTTTAAGGAAATTCTTGGCAATGAATCACAGGAGCGCATGGGGCTGATTATCAAAGAAAAAGATTTGCCATTTCTTGAAAAAACAGCTTCCCGCGAAAGAGCACCGCTATACAAAGTGGGTGAAGTGAAAGCAGACCATCGTCTTGTGGTTGAAGACGAAAATGAGAATATCTGTCCGGTGGATTTAAAATTGGAGTATCTTTTCGGAAAGCCACCCCGGACAGTGCTTCATGACAGCACCCAAACCATCAAATTTGAGAAGATAACTTACGATACATCCCTGTTTGAGGAGTATCTTGTTAATACTTTGCATCTCGAAGCTGTCGCTTCCAAAGACTGGCTCACCAACAAAGTAGATCGTTCGGTTACCGGACGGGTAGCTATGCAGCAGTGCGCCGGGCCGTTGCAGCTTCCTTTAAATAATCTTGGTGTCATGGCGCTGGATGATCAGGGGAAAAAAGGAATTGCCACAGCATTGGGACATGCACCTGCTGTTGCATTGGCGGATGCAAAAGCAGGCTCGCGCCTCGCCATTGCCGAAGCACTGACAAATCTATTGTGGGCTTCTATTGAAGGCGGATTGGGCGGCGTGTCGCTGAGCGCCAACTGGATGTGGCCTGCACGTAATCCGGGAGAAAATGCCCGGCTTTACACTGCCGTTGAAGCTGTCAGCGACTTTGCCATTGCGCTGGGAATACCAATCCCTACCGGGAAAGATTATCTTTCCATGACACAGAAATATGGTGGCGATAAAGTGGTGTATGCTCCGGGAACGGTTGTTATATCCGCGGTAGGCGAGGTTGCGGATATCAAAAAGAGCCTCAGCCCTGTGGCAAAAACTCTTGCCGGAACAAAACTGATGTATGTGGATTTCTCCCTTTCTGATTTCGGTTTAGCCGGAAGCAGTTTTTCCCAGACGTTGAACAGGGTGGGGCAGGAGTGCCCCGATGTGAAAGATGCTGACTATTTTCGGAAAACTTTCAATGTTTTACAACAGCTGATTGCAGAAGAAAAAATCCTCGCCGGCCACGATGTCTCTGCAGGCGGTCTTATTACTACGCTGCTCGAAATGAATTTCGCCAATACCGAAGCCGGTATGGAAATATTTACCGACAAGTTTCAGGAGAAAGATCTTATACGGCTGATGTTCAGCGAGAAGCCGGCGGTAGTAATTCAAACTAAAGATGAAAAAACGGTAAAGAAAGTTTTCGCTGATGCCGGCATTGTTTATCATGTTCTGGGAGAAATGATACCCGAAAATAAATTGAAATTGCATCACGGTGGTCAGACTTTTGCGTTGGACATTGCCCGTTACCGGGATGTTTGGTATCAGACATCTTATCTTTTTGATCAGAAGCAAACGGAAACTTCCGCCGCATATTTACGGTTTGAGAATTTCAAACGACAGGACCTGCAGTTTCAATTCAAGAGGAATTTTTCAGGTAAGATTAAAAATATTGTGGGAAACACGAACAGGAATCAGTCGCCTGTGGCGGCCATCATTCGTGAAAAGGGCGTGAATGGCGACCGCGAAATGGCTTATGCGCTTTATCTTGCCGGTTTTCGCGTGAAAGATATTCATATGACTGACCTGATATCCGGCAGGGAAGATTTGTCAGATGTTGGTTTTGTGGTCTTTGTAGGTGGATTTTCCAATTCGGATGTACTTGGCTCTGCCAAAGGATGGGCGGGTGCTTTCCTGTACAACGAAAAAGCCAAAAAAGCGCTGGATAGTTTTTATGGAAGGGAGGATACACTTAGCCTTGGCGTCTGCAATGGTTGCCAGCTAATGATGGAACTGGGGCTTGTTTACCCCGAACATCCCGAAAAGCCACGTATGTTAGTGAATAGCTCCGGGAAATTCGAATCGGGATTTGTCAATGTGAATATTCACGAGAATAATTCTGTCATGCTGAAAAGCATGGCCGGCCAGCGGCTGGGTGCCTGGGTAGCACACGGTGAGGGGAAATTCAGCTTCCCTTATTACCGCGATAAATATTGTATTTCGGTTACATACAGCTACGAGCAATATCCGGCCAATCCCAATGGCTCCGACTGGGGAGCTGCTGCCGTGTGTTCAAATAACGGACGCCATTTAGCCATGATGCCCCATCTTGAGCGTTCGATTTTCCCGTGGCAATGGGCTTTTTACCCTGCTAAACTTCAAAATGATGAGGTCAGCCCCTGGCTCGAAGCCTTTGTAAATGCCAGAAAATGGCTGAAAAGTTAATAGATTGTAAAAATATTTTCTTGTTTAGTCAGATTATTAATAAGGATGTTTGTTTGTTGAATATCAATGGTTTAACTGTGGTAATAGGAAGATGTATTTTTATTTTTATTTAAAGCCGGTTCAAGTTTTTTTAGAAAATTTGCTTTTTTAGAATTAATATTCTCTATATTAGCCTCAAATAACATTAACAAATTAAATTATTTATCCTATGAAAAAAATTACCATTTCTTTAATTAGTTTGCTGTTGGTTGCGAACCTTGCTTTTGCAGGTGGATTAGTAACCAATACCAACCAAAGTACAGCATGGTCAAGAATGTTGGTGCGCGATGCTTCTACCAGTATCGATGCTGTGTATTACAATCCGGCAGGTTTAACAAAACTTGATGATGGGTTGTATATTTCTTTTAGCAA
>JAJRQN010000013.1 GCA_024280235.1 Bacteroidota bacterium
CGGGAATCATATCTTAAATGTTTTGTGAATACTGCATCTAAGATACTGGTTCTCAGGCTAAATATTAAACGGATACATCATAAGTTATCGACATTCTTTTGTTTATTTCTATTCTGTTTCAACCCTTGATTCGCATAAGTAAATATTTTGTACTTTTGCTTAAAACATTTTGGCTATAAAAACGCTTTTTAAATCAGAATTGTGAAAAAAATTACAGTTATTTATATCGGCGCCACCTTTATCTTGGCCATACTTATGTTTGTGTGGGGATACAACTATCTAAAAGGAAAAGATTTGTTCGCCAAACAAACTATTTTATACAGCCGCTATCATAGAATTGACGGACTGGTTACTGCCAACCCCGTTCTAATCAACGGGAAACAGGTAGGCTCCGTAAACAAAATCTATTTTGCACCTGACCATTCAGGCGACTTAATCGTTGCTCTTCTTATCAAAAGTAAATTCCCAATTCCAAAAAATACAGTTGCTCGTATCGTTAATGCAACCCTGCTCGGGGCCAAATCCATTGATCTAAAGTTGGGAAACTCGAAAGAACTTGTACAAAATGGGGATACGCTTCGTGGTAGTGTGGAAGTTACGCTGAAGAACGAAATCAATTCGGCACTTGCGCCTATGAAAGCGCGTGTCGAACGAATGCTCTCCAATGTAGATACACTGGTAAGAAGTATCACGGAAATATTTTCAAAAAACTCAAAAGGTAACCTGAAAAGAAGTATTTCGGACATTGCCGGTACGCTTCATAACCTGAATATTACCACCGCAGAGCTCAAAGACATGGTAAAAGTCAACAGCATACATGTCAACAGGACACTGGCCAATCTGGATTCACTTTCAGGTAGTTTAAGCAGTAGCCGGGTAGATTTAAAAACTACAATACATAATTTTAAAAATATCAGCGACACCTTGTCGAAAGCAGACATTGCAGGGAGAATACGGAAGGCTAATGCTTCGCTGGAACATGTCAACCAGCTACTTATGAAGATTAATCAGGGTCAGGGAACCATTGGTCAACTCATGGTTAACGACAGCCTGTACATAGAATTGAACAAGGCAACTATTGACTTGAACAAACTCTTGAAAGATATCCGCGAAAACCCTCATCGCTATTTGAAATTTTCCGTGTTTTAAGCCAACAGCAAGCTTCTATTTTTTCGCTTTTCTAAAAATATCATATTTCGAATGAGGGCGCAGCGTTGCCTGCCACGAAAATCCTTTCAGGATTCTTTTTTGTTTTGAGAAGTCTTTTGGGGGGTACATAGTTTCAGAAGCTTTCCCGATATAGTTAATAGTCTTAATTTCATTATTTTTCACTCCAATAGTCATATAACTAGATTCTGCTTTGTTGATTCCTATTAAACGTTTCTGATCATCTCTGACCCAGTAAACCGATTGGGCATTCCCATCTACTTTTAACCGGTAAATCTGATTATTATAGAAATAGCCCACCATGTCCCGACCCGTAATTTGATTGTAATTGTCAAGACTATCGTGAGAAATAATAAATGCAGTATTAAAAAGTGTCAGCGAGTCTAACTCGTTGTTATGAATAGCAATAAAAACAGAATCGGCTGTCAGCTGATTTTTACCTGTCCACAAAACAGGAGCATAATAGAGTCGAATGGTAGAATCACTCATAGCATAAGTCAGCGAATCACATTTTCCCTGAAGGTCCAGCCGGTAAAAACGTACCGAATGAAATGCAAGCAGTTTCTTTGCCTGATGTTTCCGGTCGAAATGAATCCAAAGGGTGTCGGCATGCAAAAACATGGAATCCTGTTCATCATATGTTATAGCAACGGCGCTGTCAGTAACAAAGGTAATCCCGCGGTTATTCCATATCTCGGCCACCTGTCCTTTAATCAGGAGATCGTGCAGCGTGTCGAGCACACGAATATTACCATAAGCCCGTCCAAAACCAGTATGATTATTGTAGTGAATACTATCAGCCGAAAGCTGCTGTTCACTACTGGAAATCTCTGGATGTCTGCGCATGGTAACCTTATTACTTTCCGTATTGTACCAGCCATCCACACATTTTACAATGCTGTTGTTTCCCTTGATAAGTGTTGGTCCTCTAAAGTAAGCGGTCTTATTTATTGTGTTGTAAATCAATGTATCAGCACGAGTAACCTGATCGGGATTGGTGAGAACAACATCTTTTTTAAAGTAAAATATTTTGGTCTTCGTATCATAATCACCACGCCGACTTCTTAAAACATTAGAATCGGATACAATCGTTCCGCCCACATCGTAGAAAGCCATTCCGGTAAATCGGTTAAAAACCAGATGTTCGGTTGTGAGTATAGCTCTTGAATCCTCAAGTTTTACATTCCCAAAAAGCTCCCCTACCCGCTTCGTACCATCATAATGCAGCCGGTCGCCATAAAGATTCAGCGTATCGTTTACATTGATATGCACCTGTCCGAAAGCATCGAGACTTTTGGTTTTATCATTCAAATAAGCACTGTCGCAAATAAAAATTGTAGAATCCTGTTTTAGCTTCACATGTCCTATAAGTTGCTGAATATCTTTGTTAAACAGGGCATTGTAACGATAATG
Source organism: Bacteroidota bacterium (assembly GCA_024280235.1). GTDB lineage: Bacteria > Bacteroidota > Bacteroidia > Bacteroidales > F082 > Sulfidibacterium. The sequence continues at coordinate 2,581 of JAJRQN010000013.1, forward strand.
ATCGGCATGAATAATGTGAATCCTCGTTTTTTGCTGGGCAAAAGACCGGTTTACAAACAGCATAAGTAGTAGTGTAAGCAAAAAAAAGCGGATATTTATATAATGACGATGACGCAAAATGAATACTTTTTGCAAAAATAGTTGATTTGACGGGAGCATTCAAAACTTATGCGAAAAAGGACAGTAAGAAGATGGATTTTTTACCGCTGAATATAAGTCAGCAGACCTTCACCCGCATCTTCCAACAGGTCGAGTACCCGCTCAAAACCCCTATTGCCGCCATAATACGGGTCGGGAATACCATCTGAGTACAAATGCCGGCTAAAATCGGTTATCAGATACAATTTCTTCAAATGGTGTGAATCGGGAGCCATTAGTCGTAGTGTGTTTAAATTTTCGTTGTCCATAGCCACGATGAAGTCGAACTGTTCAAAATCGGATTCCGGATTTACCGGACGCGACAATGAAGTCAGGTTATAACCACGTTTGCGTGCATGTTTTTGCATACGCTGGTCAGCAGGTTCTTCTTCGTGCCAATCTGAGGTGCCGGCAGAATCTATTTCAAAAATCCCGGAAAGGCCTTTTCTTTCTACCAACGAGCTAAATACAGCTTCAGCCCCCGGTGAACGGCAAATATCTCCAAGACAGACAAATAAGACTTTTTTCCTCATAGTCCCTCACCATTTCAACTCATGGATTTTAAATCCATTGGACTTGTATTCCCGGATAGCAATACCTTTGGATTTCTGCGCTTTTGCAAAATTCACAAAACCGTTTTGAATAATATCAGCCTGGTTAAACTTTGACCAGAACGGGTATTTATCTCTGATTATTTCATTGAATTTCCGTTGAAGTTCATACTGCTTGCTTTGCTTTTTTACGGGGCTGAAAAACACATGGTAACCTTTATTACCTTTTCCATTCAAATCGCAATAACAGGAAGCATATACATAGAAATAGATTTTTTTTGCCATGAGAGGCACTTTTGTGTTGTAAGTGAAAATACCTGTTTCTGCATTTTCAGTTTTCCGGGTAGTGTCTATATGGACAGGATCATTACGATAAATTTTTGTGTAAAAACCATACTGCGAGGACATTCCCGAAATAAGCACATCCAAATCTCCATCCTGATCGTAATCGCCGAAATGACCATCGCTCATATAGAGTCCGAGTAGCCCTGCATGAATATTTGTAAAGACATCGTTACGGTCGTTGCGGAAAATCAGTGAAACAGGGCCATTGGCAGATTCGCCTGTTATCAGCAGGTCGGGATCGCCATCGTGGTCATAATCGCCCCAATCTACCGAGCCGGTACGTACGTTTGTAAGTCCCGGAAAAGCGAGGGAGAAATAACCATCTTTTTCATTTTTATACAACCGTGTAACAAACCGTCCGTCCTGCGTTTCGCCACAAATCACAAAGTCCATATCGCCATCGAGGTCTTCGTCGGCAAAAGCGATGTCGCTCAGACTTACCGGTATAATCCCAAGAGAAAGACGGACAAACTTGCCATTGTTATTGACAAAAATTTCCGTCATATATTTTCCGGAAGGTAGCGTTCCGCTCACAACCACATCGAGATCTCCGTCCTGGTCTATGTCTGCCCATTTTCCAATACCATAATGCACACCGGGAAGTCCGGCTTTGATTCTGGTAAAATGGTTGTGCCGGTCGTTACGATAAATCCATGTAACCGGCCCCGAGGAGCTTTCTCCTGTAAGAAGCAGGTCGGGGTCGCCATCACCATCGTAATCGCCCCATTGCACGGAGCCATCTTTCAGTCCGGGTATTCCTGCATTTACAAGAATAAAATGGGAAGTTCGTTGGTCATTCAGATAAAGTCGCGACACTGAATGTCCGGCAGCATCCTGACCAATAATAAACAAATCATCATCGCCATCGAGGTCTTCATCAGCCCAGTCGAAAGCCCCTCGATAGACATTTACTATCGGCGAAAACACTTTGGTAAAATGGTCGTTGTGGTCGTTGCGATATAACATGGTACGGATAAAATGCCTGCCTTTTTCGTAAAATTCGCCACTGACAAAGACATCGAGATCGCCATCCTGATCATAATCAATCCAACTACAGGCACTACCGCTCACGCCCGTAAGCTTAGCACGGATGTCCGTAAAAGTAACCTGTTTTTGTGCCCGCAGCTGAACACTAAAAGCAATCAGGAAAATAAAAAGTATCTTTTTAAACATAAGAATCGCGTTGCTGACAGGAAACAAAATTAAGCATTATTCTGAAATAAGCGGAAAACAAAACTTCTCTCAGCTGGCAGAGGAGATGCTTTAATGGAATTAGGATTTGTTAGTGAGAAAATGCAGAGAACAAAGCCCTGGATAGATTTAACAAATTTGTCTTGTTTTTCAAAAGGAAAATCTCAAAAATCTGTAGTATTTATGACTTGTTAAAAAATGACTACTCCGTTTATGCTTGTTCTTTCACGCCTTTTCTTCGTTGCAATCCCTTATAAAATCCAGAAACCGAAACATATTTTTACGGGCAAGAATAAATTTTCCGGTATCGTTAATCATTTCGAAAGATTGTTGCACAAAAGGGCTATCGGTCATATCTTCAGCCGCTTTTTCTACCAACAGCCGGACATTTTCCGGTTTAACCTCCCAATGAAATTGCAAACCAAAAACCTGATTATTCCATGAAAACGCCTGATTATCGGTAATTTGCGATGAGAACAACCGAATTGCCTGTTTCGGCAAATCAAACGTGTCGCCGTGCCAGTGAAAAGCAGGAAGAGCGTCATCATCAAACAGCTTTAAAATTTCATTGTCAACGGTATTATTTTTCCATACCGGAAACCAGCCGATTTCTTTTTGCTTGTTGCGAAAAACTTTTAATCCCAGTGTTTCGGCCAAAAGTTGTGCACCGAGACAAATCCCCAACATCTTTTTTCCTGTGGCAATACATCTTTTCAAAAAAGTCTTCTCTTGCACAAGCCAGGGATATTTTTGAGTTTCATTGAGATTCATGGGCCCGCCCAGAATGATAAGCATGTCAAAATCCTCTGGTTCGGGAAGGACTTCCTGACGGAAAAATCGTGTAAAATCAACAGAAAAGTTTCTCTCTTCAGCCCATTCATAAATGGTTCCCGCATTTTCAAAAGAGACGTGTTGCAATACATGTATTTTCATAGATTTTTCGATGTTTTTTCGGGATACCAAGGGTTTGTACAAACAGAACAGAATATTGACACTTTTCGTGCAAAGAGCCATTCTTTCTCACTCAGTCTGCGTTTTCCTTCAGGCTATTTTGTAAGCACCACCGTTTCAATTTTTTCAAAAGTATCCGGATTTATCACACGAAGTGTAACTTTCTTTCCATCCACATCAAAAAGCATTAATGCATGCTGTGTGGTGTATTTTTTCACAAAATGAGTCCAGGGCATCTTTTGCAACCCATAATATGGAGCTCCGGCCGAGCCGTTGGTTATTTGCCATAAGCCACGGATGAGTTTTACTTCGGGCTTCTTATAACCTTTTGGATAGCGGGGGGTATTGTTGTTGATAAGCATGCGGGTATAATTGTGCTCATCGCCACACAACAGTGCCAGAACTTTAGGGTTTCGGTTTATAAGTAAATTCAGAAACTGGTCGCGGCGCTCAATAATCCCCTTCTTCACGGGCTTGCCGTCAACCCACGGACGGATTTTGTTGTTACCATGATACCACATATCATCTCCGCCATGACCGGCATTTGGGAAAGCGGGTGTGTGGAGAGTAACGAAAATATGATCGATTCTGTTATCATCTTGAAGTTCTGAAAGGGTGTTTTTCAACCATTTCAACTGATTGTCCATAATATACGCATGGGGGTTTCCTCCGGTCAGAGGAATCTGCCTTATGCTCGGCGTGTACCAATAGTTAGAATTCAAAACCACCATTGCTATGTTATCGTAAACATAGTAGTAGGCGGTTTCTTTGTAGGAAGGGAAATCGGTAGTTTTCCTGTCAGGATCGTAATAAGCGCCATCTTCGGTGTCGGGACCGTTTTCAGGATTGACAAATTCATCGGCAAAAACTTTCTCTGCCGAAACTTTATCAAAAGGGAAGTTATCTACTGAAACGCCATAATGGCTGCCATTATCAAAAACTTTCAGGAAAGCTTCATGGTTTCCGGGGCCAATCACAAAAGGCATATAATGCCAATAAGGCTCTACCGTATTTTTCCAATTGGCATACTCCAGACGCTGCTGACCAATGGAGGACGAGTAACCGTTGATAAGGTCGCCGGTAAACTGCATAAAAACGGCTTTTTCTTTGGCTGCAAGTACAGCCATTCGCTTCAAAATGTAGGCATTCACTCCGTAAATATTTCTTTCGCCGTCGCCGTTTGCTTTACGAGAGTCGCTGGCATAGGCAAAAGTAAAAGCCGTCCGGCTGCCCTCTTTAGGGGCTGTCTTAAAAGAATATGTTTCGGAGTAATCACCGTAATGCACTGTGTACCGGTAGCTTCTATCGGCTTCCAGTCCGGATAGTTTTATTTCGTGATGCAAACCTGTTTCTAAAGGGTTCTTGTATTTTTTACCATTAACTACAATATCAGGTTGGCAAAGTTTGTTTGTTTCAAAAGAAATAACAGCGCCATTTTCGGAAAGTATATTCACCAGCGGGCCTTCGGTTATGGTTAAATCCGGAACAAAAGGTCCTTTTCCTTTGATGTTTATTTTCCCATCGTACAGAATTACTCCCTGAGTATTGACAATGCGGTAGCCCAGTTTCATCTGTCCGGTTTCTTCCCATCCGGCAATATCATAACGACCGGCAGTTTGTTTCAGGTTTATTACAGCTTTTCCGTTTTTTATTACAGCTGATTTTTTAAAATAGACCGGATACGCGTATTTCTGCTGCTGTGAAGAAAACAGACCATAATAGATGGTCCCGGTAAAAGAAGAATTTTTAAAATCAAAAGCAATACCTGTTTTTGTTCCGGTGGGCATAACGGAAAGGTTTTGGATTTGTTCAAAAGGACGCGTTACTTTCTGCGGTGCCATCCGGCCGGTAACAGGATTCTTAAAGTAGAGCCTTTCTCCTTTTTGGATAATGTTACTGTAAGAAGCCGGAATTTTTATTTCTGCGTTTTGACTTAACAAACTGCCTGATAAGAGCAGGAACAATACGAGGGTAAAACTATTTTTCATTTGCTTATGATTTTGTAATGTATTGATATAGTTTATTTTGACACCATCGCCTTAGATTGAAATCCAAGGCTGCTATTTGAGTCGTCCGCCTAAGCCGGACTTTTAATCATACCTTTGCCTGCCCGACTGTGTCATTCAGGCGGGCCTGTCCGGATTACAGATGGATGTATCAATCTGTTCGCCATGAG
>JAJRQN010000170.1 GCA_024280235.1 Bacteroidota bacterium
GGATTTCAATCCAAGGCGATAATAACAATGTATTTAATATCAATATACTACAAATTTTTAAACAGATAAAAAAGTGAGAAATAATGAGTCGAAACGGACGGGCTGTTTTGTAACAATCTTTTAGCATCTCTTTGTAAATAAGTCAAAATAGAATCTTCCTGGTTATTATTTTTTATCAGTCTCATCCGGATAAACCGGAAAAGACAAATCAAAGATGGTAAAATCCAAACCTGTCCGATTGGCTTTTTGTTGTGTAAATCTTACATCGAACTCAGGTTAATAACTATCCCGAAAATCCTTCTTTTTTGTAAGCTTCAGATCCTGCAAAATGGAAGCCTTGACATTAATACTGAAATTCCAGCTTTTCCGAGGTCCAATAGGAATCCAGCTAAAACGCATCTCCCAGCAATGCAGATTCCGATACAAATTCACAGAAGTATATGAAAGTTGGTTGTTGGTGAAGTCCCAACCCGAACGGAATGTGAATTTCCAATTGGGAGTAATATTTACCTGTCCGGAGAACCCCAGTGTCTGCACCAGCGTTTTGCGGGGAGTCCACACCTGATTTACAAAATCTTTTACATTTGTATAAGTAAAATGGTAACTCAGATTCAGGCTCCAGGAGACATCCCAATTGACATAATTTTCGGGGTGGCTCAGAATGTCATTTGCTTGTGATTCAGGTGTCCCTTTAAGAATTTTCTTTTCTTCGGCCTTTTGTTCCTTACTCTTCTCTTTACCTTTTTTAAAGTCTTTGTCGCTCAGGTTAAAATTGAAGCTCACATTCCACGAGGAGTTGTCAACCCTGAAAAGCCGATGATTTACCTGCCATTCGGTCTTGTTGATTGACCGGCCGGCAGAATCCACCACATAAGGATCTAACACACTGGAATACTGAACTGTAAGCCCTTTCCATAAAGTTGTCCTGCCGGAAAGATATATGTTGGACATCCGCACAGAATCTCTTGCAAAATCGTAATTGCCGGAGATGGTAAAATTCTGAATAAGTGGAATCTTTTTCAGCCCGGTAACTGTGTCTTTTCTGGAACGTACTTTAATTTCCAGACTGTTGGCAAGGCTGAAATTAATGTTTCCGACTTTTTGTGTTCCCGGAGCGCCGTAAATAAAACCCTGATATTTCGAGTAAATTATCTTTTCCCCCAGCGGATTGTAATAGTGGCCTGTGTATCCCCATTTTTCATTTCCAAAATCAGGGACATAAGCAAACCCGACTGCCGGCGTCATTACATGTCTGACAGCTCTTAAAAAACCTTTTTTAAAACGAAGCATGCCATAAATTTTTGTGGAGAGAGAAGTGCTTAGGTTAAAATCAAACAGATTATTAAATCCCGGGATGGTGTCAACTGCCACATAACCGCTGGTGGCGGAAGTATCCACAAAATATTCTCTCAGGCTTCGAAAATACATGCGGTCTGTAAAATTAATGGATGTACTGAGCGTAAAGTGTTTAAGTACCTTCAGGGGAAGGCTGATGGGAACTTTATGAATAATACCGTTATCCATATCGTGCGAAAAAGTTGTGGGTTTAAAAAGCATGGAATCGGTTGTGTTAATAGTGTTTTTCGCTGCCATAGAATATGAAATGCTAAGGTCGGAAAGGGGGCTGTTGGAGCTGCCGTTTTTCTTTCGGAAAGGATAAAACCGGTTTACCGTAAAAGTAAGTTCGGGAAGGGTAATCTGAACAGCATGGGTTTTAGTATTTTGGCTGTGGCTTGCACTCATAGTAAGAAAATATTTTCCGGCCCAACTGGTTTGGTAGGCAACGCTCGACTGAAATTCATTAGAGAGATAGGTATCCGGATTTACCGTATTGTATTTTACATAGTTACTGGTAATAATATTTACATTGGCTGAGAAGGTACTGTTGGGACGGGCTTTCGGGTCCTGGTTATAAGTCCATCTGATTCTGAAATCTTTGGTACTTGAATAATCCGGATCTCCTTTGGTATTAATAACGTTTCTGGCCACGGAAAAAGACAAAGCTCCGCTATATTTATAGCGTTTTCTGTAAGTAAGAACAGGAGCGATTTTCCAGCTGCCTCCGGTGAAAATATCACTGGTAATTTTTAGCGTAAAATAGTCGCTAACGGCCCAAAAAAAACCGCCGCCTTCAAGATAAAACCCGCGGTTTGCCGACTCTCCATAAGTGGGCAGGATAAATCCATTCTGCCGTTTTGGATTGTTGGGGAAAATACCGAAAGGCAATACCAGCGGCACCGGAACGCCCTCTATTTCCATATAAACAGGACCGGTAACAATCAATTTCTGGGGAATGACTCGTGCTTTGCCAAATTTAAACTCATAATCGGGAGGTTGACGGTCGCAGGTGGTAAAATAGCCGTTTTTAACATTTATGGAGTTGTCGGGCATGCGTTTTACAATATTGCTGTGCAGAAAGCCCTGATCCTGTTTGGTGCGCACATCATGGATAATTCCTTTTTTTGTAACAAAATCATACGTTATATTTTTTGTTTCAAAGGTTTCATCACCCTGTTTAAAAACCGGCTTTCCTACAATTTTTCCGGTGGAGTCTTTAACGCCCCTTGCAAAAACCGTGTTATTGTTAAAATCAACACGGATGAAAGCAGCTTTTAAATCAATATCGCCGTAAATAACTTCTGCATTGCCATACAAAAACACTTTTTTTTCGGATAGTTTCTGAACAATTGAATCATCAGCACGCCGAATAAGATCGAATTCAAGATTCATGGGAGGTGGGGTTTTGACCGAATCAGCAGATACGATACTATCATTGGCAACCAAAGTGTCGGCAGCCGGATACGAAAGAGTATCGGAGCAAACCGGCAAAGCGATGGCCTCTGTTTGGATAGCTGCAAAAAACAGTAAACAGATAAACAAAACGGATGTTAATAATTTCCCGAATAAACTTCTTCTGGACAAAATGATTCTTTTACTTTTGTTAATAAAAATGTACCAATGACATTATTTGCAAATATAGGGTCTATATTTAAAATGAGACTTTTCAAACGCAGGCTTTTTCTAACTATTATGCTGGGAGTAGTTTTTTTGCTCTCATCAAATGTTTTTGCTCAGCGAGGTGTAAAAATTTCAACAGTTGTAATTGATGCCGGACATGGTGGAAAAGATCCGGGTGCATCAGGAAAACATTCACATGAAAAGAATATTACACTGGCTATTGCTCTAAAACTGGGACATTATATTCATGAATATATGCCCGATGTAAAAGTAATCTATACCCGCAAAACCGATCGGTTTATTCCACTCTACAAACGTGCGGAGATAGCCAATAAGAGCCATGCCGATCTTTTCATTTCCATCCATTGTAATTCAAGTACCAGCCCCAAGCCCTATGGCGCGGAAACCTTTGTACTTGGTTTACACAAGAGTGAGGCAAACCTCGAAGTAGCACAAAAAGAAAATGCAGCCATTTTGTACGAGGATAATCCGAAAGAGTATAACGGATTTGACAACTCTCCTGAATCTTACATCTCACTCAGCCTTTTTCAAAGCCCGTATTTGAAAGAAAGCCTTGACTTTGCCAACAAAGTAGAACAACAGTTTAAAATAAGAGCCGGGCGTAAAGCACGGGGCGTTTTCCAGGCAGGTTTTCTGGTACTCTGGCGAACAACCATGCCCAGCGTCCTGATTGAAACTGGTTTTCTGAGCAACCCGAAAGAAGAGGCTTACCTGTTGTCAAAAACCGGCCAAACATATATCGCATCTGCCATTTACCGTGCATTTAAAGCATATAAAGCTGAATTTGAAAAGGAAAATGCCACAACTAACGTTACCCATACGGCAGTTCCGGTCAGAAAGCAAAACAACAAGCCAGCTATCGATTATCGTGTTCAGTTCTATACCTCTTCACATCTTGTTCACAAAACAGCCAAACGCTTTAAGTCGATTCCTGACATTAACTATTATAAATATAAAAACACTTTCAAATACACATCAGGACATTTCTCCACCTTGTCGCATGCGGTTGCACATCAAAGCCTTATCAGGAGCAAAGGATACAGAGATGCTTTTGTGGTTGCTTTTTACCAAAACC
>JAJRQN010000171.1 GCA_024280235.1 Bacteroidota bacterium
AACTGCATACCTTCGACCACATCTACGTAAGTTTCAATACCTTTGGCTTCTTCAATGGTGATAACACCTTCTTGTTTTACTTTGCCCATAGCCTCGGCGATAAGCTGGCCGATAGCATGGTCGTTATTGGCAGAAACAGCTGCTACCTGTTCGATTTTTTCATGGCTGTCGCCAACTTCTTTGGTTTGTTTTTTCAGTGATTTCAAAACTTCCTGAACGGCTTTCTCAACGCCACGTTTCAAATCCATGGGATTGGCACCGGCAGTAACGTTTTTTAATCCGGTTGTAACAATAGACTGAGCCAATACGGTGGCCGTTGTTGTACCATCACCGGCAATATCGTTGGTTTTTGAGGCTACCTCTTTGACCATCTGTGCGCCCATATTTTCAACCGGGTCGCTCAGCTCGATTTCTTTGGCTACGGTAACACCGTCTTTGGTAACCTGAGGGCCGCCAAATGATTTATCGATAATTACGTTTCTCCCTTTGGGGCCTAACGTTACTTTCACTGCATCTGCTAATGCATCAACGCCTTTTTTCAGGCCATCTCTTGCTTCTAAATTAAATAAAATGTCTTTTGCCATTTTTCTAAATTTTATCTGTTATTAATAATTTTCCTTTTAAATAATTGCCAATATATCTGACTGGCTCATAATGAGATATTCTTTTCCGTCCAGGGTTATCTCCGTTCCTGCATATTTTCCATAAAGAACCTTATCGCCGGTTTTTACGTGAATTTCAATTTCTTTATCTTTTTGCGGGACAGCCACTACAACACCTTGTTGAGGTTTTTCTTTGGCAGTGTCAGGGATGATAATTCCACTTGCTGTTTTTTCTTCTGCGGGAGCAGGCTCAACAACAATCTTGTCGCCAAGCGGTTTAATGTTCAACTTATCCATATCTTTCTTGTTTTTTCGTTTAAAATTTGAACTGTTCTTTATGTGTCATATATTATGCCAAAACAGGGGGCAAAAAAAAATGTCAGAATGTTTATGACATTCTGACATTTTTTAAACGGATAAACCGTGATGACTATTTCCTGCCGCCCGGCTTTTTACTACTGCTTTTAGGCGTTTGTGTCATTGGGGGAGCACTAAAATCAACAGCAGGTTGTTTTACATTGTTGATTTTATTTTGCAGTTCGCTGTTTTGCAGATTTTTACTATTCCCGCGAGGAATAATCATAGTAGCCGTAAGGCTCAGAAGCAACAATACAACGGCGAGTGTCCAGCTGGCTTTTTCGAGAAAATCAGCGGTTTGACGGGCACCCATAAACTGGTTGCCACTACCAAAGTTGGCAGCAAGTCCTCCGCCTTTTGGATTTTGCACCAAAACGATTAATCCAAGTATAACACAGACAATCAAAATGAGTATAGAAATGAAAACGTACATTATGTTAAGCTTTAAATATTTGTATTCTTTTTTGCTTTTTCAATAAGGGATGCAAAGTAACTACTTTTTTCCGGAAATTTCAAAATTAATTTTTCATAAATATGAATGGCTTTTTCAAAATGTCCCTGATTAAGGTAAATATTTGCAAGTGTCTCACTAACAATATTTTCCTCATCAACAACGCTGCGTTTTGCGTATTCAACGGGATTGTAAAATGTATTTACAGGAGCCGATATGGAGGGTTTATTTTTTATAAACGAGTCAATGATTTCTTCTTTTGAGAGTGGTTTCGTTGCTGTTCCGGTATTCTTCTGCTTTTTTTCCGCTTCAATTTCACGAATGCGTTTCTCAATAATTCTTTTTAGCTCTTCGATCGTGTATGAACGGCTATCTTCGGAGGCAGGCTCTTTAGCTAATGGTTTTATGTCTGTTGCAACGGGTTTGGCAGGCTTTTCAGTTTCAGGCTCAGGCTTTTTATCCTTTGACACCGGAATATCCCAAGAATTCTTTCCGGCATCTTCATCAGGAAGCACAATTTGTATAGAAGAGTCATTTAGCCTGTCGATATGTTTTTTTAAGATACGCCGGTTACCGGCATAAATGGCCGTAGTTCTCAATTCTGCATCATACATTACATTTTTATCCATGTACAATTTCAAGGTAAGCAGGCTGTGTGCCGAAGAGCAGTAAGGAAAGTCTTTCACCAACACCATCAAATCGGAAAGTGAAACCTCTTCCATCTTTTCGGGCTTCCGTAGGTAAGCTGTAAATTGCTCCTGATTCATATGGCGAAGTTAATAAAGATTTGACTACCAGTTTACCATGGCCTTATTAAAAATATTGTCGGTGAGATCATTGACAATCTTTTTTATCAAACTGTTTTTAATACTACTAAAATTATCGGAAGATGAATAATCAACATATTGTGTAAAGGTGGTTTCAAAATCTTTTGAGGGTTCCAGTTTGCTGGAGAAGCGCACATTTACGGTGATGGTAAGCCGGTTGAGTGCCGCAGTCTGGTCTGCCTGGATAGCCACAGGAGTGGTTTTGTAATCAGTGATTTCGCCTTCAAGGGCAATATCCCCGTTTTTCCCCACCATTTTCAGGTTCGTTTGCGAAGTAAACCTGTCGCGCAAAGCGTTGGTAAAAACAGCACTCAACGTAGGCTCCACAATTTTTGCCTTGTTGGTGAAATACTGAACAGACATGGTCTTGGCGCCGGCAGGAACAGAAGCACCTGTAAAAGAATAAACTCCGCAGGAAGAAAAAAAGATGCTAAAAAACAGAAAGAAAGTTATCATCAAAAGAGAGTTCTTTCTATCTTTGAAATAATATTTGACGGATGACATGTTGAAACAATTTGTCAGTATTATATGATTTTCTTTTCCGCAAAGGTAAAAATTATGAGCATACGGCATTTCAGACAAAACGGCCAACACTTTCCATTACAAAGAAAAAAAGATGAAGCATCCATGATTATCCCTCAAAAACCAGTCATCGGATTAAGCGGATTTAACGGATATTGTTTTTACGTAAGCGAAAAATACCTGTTAAGTCCGATGTTAAATATATAATGTTAAATGATAGTTAGCTACAAAATTATGAAACAGGGAATAATCCTTATCACAGCTTTTCTTTCAGGCATACTGTTGCTCTCCACACCCTCGTGTCAGAACGGACATGACAGGAAAAATAAACAAAAGCAGACAACACTTACCGACACAGCGACTTTCCAACCGGGGGTTATTTACGACAGCGTTAGTTGCCTGCGGTATCCCGGCGAATCGTATGCGCTCTGTCTGCCAAAGGTTTACAATGCTACTAAGAAATTCCCGGTGATTTTCTTTTTTGATGCTCAGGCACGGGGATGGCTGCCGGTGAGACGATACCAGCCACTCGCTGACAGTTTCGGATTTATGCTGGTCGCTTCAAATAATTCAAAAAACGGGTTGAGCGCAACAGCGCGGAACCATATCATTTACCATTTCATGCAGGATGTTGAACAACGTTTTTCCGTTGACCCCGACAGAATTTACACAGGAGGATTTTCAGGTGGTGCCCGCATTGCCGCCGGCATAGGCCTTTCCAACAAGGATATTGCCGGCGTCATCGGCTGTGCAGCCGGTTTCCCGCAGCTGGATCATGTTACCAACAACCGGCTTGCGTATGTAGGCATTATTGGGAACAAGGATTTCAACTACCTTGAGATGAAAGAATTGAACAGACAGCTCGAAGCTGCACACTGGAACCATTGCCTGCTTGTTTTTGACGGTCATCATCAATGGCCGCCTTGGCAAACTATGAAAGATGCTTTCTATTTCATGCAGACAGAGGCCATGCGTCGGCAACTGATTCCGGTAGAGAAGCACCTCATCGCCCGTTTGAGAACAGACTTTGATCAGAAAAGAAGGCTGGCTATCCAAAATAACAAGCCTTTGTTGCAATTACAAACCGACCGGCAGCTTGTTGCTTTTCTGAACGGATTGGCTCCAATGGATATTTATGAAAAGGAGATACGGGAGCTGTTACAAAATCCCGTACTGAAAAAACAGCAACAACAGCAGATTTTCCTGAAAAAGGAAGAGCAGAGATGGCAACAGATTTACTCGAAGGCACTTGGAACCCGGGATGTCGGATGGTGGGAAAATGCGCTTGGCAACCTTTCGCACATGGGAAAGCGGGCTAATCCACCCGATAAAAAACAAATGGTACGGCGCCTGTACAACTACCTCAGCCTTATGGCGTATCTGTATGCTGATGGCAGCCTGAAAAACAACCAGGTCGCAGTGGCCGGGAAATATTTAATGATTTATGAGAAAGTGGACCCGACAAATCCGGAAGTTTACTTTCTGAAAGCATTGCGATATGCCATGGAAGGGAAAACGGACGCCATTCTTCCTTCTTTACAAAAAGCAGCAGATAATGGATTTAAAGACATTAAACGGCTGGAGGACAATTCTTATTTCTCCGGCTTACGACAAACCCGGATATTCCGGAAAATTCTTCTTCAGGTGAAAGAAAATAAAAAGGCGGCAGAAGAGGGCTAAATTTTTCTCTGCAATAATTAATTATTTATTATCTTTGCTGTCCCGTTTTAAACGGTACCGTGGCCGAGTGGCTAGGCGGAGGTCTGCAAAACCTTACACAGCGGTTCGAATCCGCTCGGTACCTCAAAGCTTCTTAACGTGTTGAATGTTAAGTGGCTTTTTGTTATTATGGCGGCGGACGGGCTTTCCGTTTTAGTCCTCGCCCCAAAAACCTTTTCAACCATTGCCTTGGCGGAGCTTCTTTTAGTCGCTCGCACGGCAAGGTTTCAATAGGTTTTGGTGCTGTGGGCTGTCACTTCAATCCCTGCCGCAAGAGTCCGTGAAGATAAAACCTTTGGACTTGGGCAAAAGCAACCTGACTTACTCCTCTTTATTGCCACCGTTCTACCAGAGAAACTGTCTGGCGGCACTTTTCTTCTTTGTACCTCTTTGTTTTTACAAGAAAATCCTGAAAGCTTTCACCAATATACAATATGCATGTGGCCCGGGGTTTTTAAGCATAGACAAGATGCTCGTGGCCGGTTGGATACAAATCAAAAGCAATTTTGTATGTAGCCAAATCTTTATGTGAACGTATTTTCATAATTTATTTACATTTGATTTTACACCTTTCCCCATGTCCCTTAGTC
>JAJRQN010000172.1 GCA_024280235.1 Bacteroidota bacterium
CAGCCTCAATTAAAAAATTGATTTAGCTGGCTTCCATGTAAATAGTTCGTTTTACGATAAACCACATGCTAAGTCCCCGGCTAATCATAAAGATATGTAAAGCAAGCCATAGCCCATCGTTGCCGAAAAGCGGAAAAAGAATGTAAAAAGCTGGCAGAAAAACGAGTATTGCAGATAAAATCATGGTGTTTCGCATGGCTTTGGCAGCTGTAACGCCAACGTAAATCCCATCCCATACGAAAGCGGCTATGCCTGTTAGTGGTAGCAGGGCGACCCACCAGAAGTAATTCTTTGCAAGATGAAGGATAGTGGCGTTATCAGTAAGAATATACATAAAATACTTTAATCCGAATAAATAGATTATGCTCGTTAGCAATGCAATTCCAAATCCCCAGATGAAGAGTCTGTTTACGGTACTTTTCAGCAACAAAAGGCTGCCGGAGCCTTTGGCTTTTCCGGCAAGGGCTTCACCGGCAAAAGCAAAGCCATCGGCAAAGTAGGAAAAGAAAAAGAAAAACTGGAAAAGCAATGTGTTGACAGCGAGGATATTATTACCGAGACGCGCCGAACGGCTTGTGAAAAAGGTGAGAACAAAGATTAGTAGCAACGTGCGGATAAAGATATCTCCGTTTACTTTAAAGAATATGATCAGCCCTTCTTTTTTCAAGAGGATTTTGAGTGCAATCCGTCGGGCAAAGGTTTTGTATTTTTTCAGGAGAAACCAAACGGTAAGCAGAAGCCCGGTATATTGAGCTATTACGCTGGCCAGCGCCACACCGTTGGAATGAAGGTGAAAAGCATATACAAACAGGAAGTTAAGTCCAATATTCATAGTGTTAACCACAATGGCAATGGTCATGGGAATGCGGGCATTTTGCATACCGAGAAACCAGCCGTAAAAGCTGTACAAAGCAAGGGTAGCCGGAGCCGCGTAAATGCGAATGTAAAAATACTGCCGGGCGAGGTTGGTAACCTGTGTGCTGCCATCGAGCAGCTTAAAAGCAATCCACTGAATGGGATATTGCAGCACGATAAGTCCCAAAGCCAGCATCAGCGCCGTGAGCAGTGAGCGTTGCAGACCGAGTTTTAGTGCTTTGTCGTCTTTGGCACCGAATGATTGTGCCGTAAATCCACTGGTTCCCATGCGTAAAAAGCCGAGACTCATGTATAGCACATTAAATATGGTGGTTCCCAGTGCAACGGCTCCCACATAAACTACGCTATCAGTTTTCAGATGGCCCATAAGAGCAAAATCGGCCATTCCCAAAAGCGGAACGGTCAGGTTGCTGATAATGTTGGGAATCGCAAGCCGGAGAATGTTTCGGTTTAAAGATATTTTGGCGGTAGCCATGGGGGAGCGGTTAACGTTTGTGCAGACCACACTCTTTGGTTTCAGGATTTTCCCACCACCATCTGCCTGCACGTACATCTTCGCCCGGCTCAATAGCACGGGTGCACGGCTGACATCCAATGCTGGCAAAGCCTTTTTTGTGCAATGGGTTTACCGGTACATTATGCTGGTCAACATAGTCCCAAACCTGCTGTTCGCTCCAATCGATGAGGGGGTTAATTTTCACCATTCCGTTCACTTCATCCCATTCTGCAATTTTCATATCCTTTCGGGTAACAGCCTGCTCACGTCGAAGCCCTGTTATCCAGGCATCCATATCTTTGGTGGCACGCATAAGTGGTTTTATCTTTCTGAGGTGGCAGCATAGTTTTCTGTTTTCTATGCTGTCGTAAAACAGGTTAATTCCTTTTTCGGCAACCATTTTTTCCACGTCGGAAGCCTCCGGAAAGAAAACATCGATGGAAATCTTGTATTTTCTAACTGTCCTGTCTATCAAATCATAAGTTTCAGGGAAAAGGCGTCCCGTATCAAGGGTGAAAATTTTTACATTTTTGTTTAGTTCACTTATGATATGGGTAAGTACCTGGTCTTCAATGCCTAAACTTGTAGATAGTGCTATCTTCTCTTTGAAAAAGTTGAGAAAGAAGGAAATCACTTCCCCGGGTGGTTTTCCATGAAGTTGCTTATTCCAGGTTTCAATTTGATTTGGTTGGATCATGAGCTATTAGATTTCAGACGCAAAAATAAACGAAATTTTCAGGCTTTAGCCACTTCTTCATGCAGTTTATACCGCTGCGTGAAAAGTTTGCAAAATAACAAAGATGTCCCATACAGCATATCAACTTCTCATAACAATAACATTCTGCAACCTCAATCAGAAACAGCATGTCTTGCGTAAAGACTATAGATTTTCCGGTTAGGAATCAGACCGGATAAGACACGTCAGTCTGCATTGTGGCCTTCCCCATATTTGTCAGGATTCCTTATTTGTATTCATAACAAATTAGTTAGGAATGAAAATAAAAAGGAAAAGATGTGCCTCGCCAATTAGAAATTGCTTAGGTTTGTACGCAAGAAATGTCTCCGTTAAAAACATCACAAGTGATTTTCGGGCACTTTATTTTTTTATTTTTTTAATTATTTTTATATTATGTCAAAAAAAGTTTTTGTTGGAAATATCGCGTGGACTGTTACCGAAGATGATCTCAGTGCTACTTTTTCCCAACATGGTGAGATTGAAGATTTAGTTATCTTGAAAGACCGGTACACACATCGGTCAAGAGGTTTTGGCTTTGTTACTTTCGTTAATGACGAAGATGCTGAGAAGGCCGTTGAAGCTCTGAACGGGTATAACCTGAATGGTCGTGATTTGGTTGTCAATGAAGCCAAACCACCCAGAAAAGACAGGTATTAGAAATATTCTGTTTTCGTAAAATTTTATTAAGCCATTTTTGAAATCATCGAAAGGTGGTTTTGAGGATGGCTTTATTTTTTTATAGCTTTGCGGGAGGATGTTTTTTACCGGGTAAGTTTTTCTCCGAAGTTGATAAGCTTTATGTGCTGATTTTACAGGAGTTTGGTATTCATATTTATTTCAATTTAAAACTGTTTCTTTTTTTCAATCTCAAGTATTAGTATTTCTATTTTGTTTTGAACTTTTCAAGATAAACCATATTCCACTGGCATTTTCCTTTTGTGTATCTGCTCAGTCCGTTGGCGTGTTCAAAGAGCCTTTTCTCAGGAAATTTAGTTCAACATAGAAACCCTCCGTCTTTGACGGTGGTAATGTTCTGACGGCTTTGCCTTATCATTGCAACATGAGTAAATATAAGAAGTTATCTCATGTCGTATATAAATGCGATTACCATATTGTGTGCGTACCAAAATATCGATTTCAGATATTGAAGGGTCAGGTTAAGCAATTGGTCGAATAAGATATAAAGATGTTGTGTGAATGGAAGAGGAGTGAAGTGTTGGAACTGAATATTCAAAGCGATCATGTTCAACTTGTTGTATCGATACCTTCCAAAGTATCGGTGTCAGAGTTTATGGGGACAATGAAGGGGAAATTGGCAATTAAGCTATTCAAGAGTTATCCGGATTTGAAGAGGAAACCATATTGGAGCAATCATTTTTGGGCGAGAGGGTATCTTGTCAGTATGGTGGGGATAGATGAAGAGACAATCAGGAAGTATTTATAATATCAGGGGGAACAAGAAAGAAAGGGCGAAGTACAACAACAAAGGTTTACCTTTTTAAGCCACCTTTGGGGTAAACCAAATCCACCTTTTTAGAAGGTAGATCATATACTTGCCAGAAAAGAATGTTAAGCCAATGTTAAGTCTGGAATTTTCGAGTATCTTTGCAAAATGGATTACATAATCCTCTGATTTCATTCCTTCTCTATCATTTTTGTTGATGAGTGTTAAAAGCAATCTATCACACCATTAACAGAATTAATACCTATAGTAGAGTTATCAGTAAGCAGTCCAATCATCAAAGTGCTAAAATTTGGTACGCCTAAATGCTTTTAACCGGGTGTTTACGTCTTTTTTGATGACACCAAACAAATAAAGTATGGATATTAATTCTGATAATTATTATGGTAACAATCGCATTTTCACAGCATTACTTCTTGCAGCCGGAACAGGTAGTCGTCTATTGCCTTTAACAAAAGACTCACCCAAATGTCTTACCCTTTTAAATGGAAAGTCGGTTCTTGAAAGGCTGGTCAACAATTTAAAAAAACAGGGGTTTACCCGACTTGTAATTGTTACGGGCTATAAGAAAGAATGCATTATGGATTTTTTGGGGAGTAAATCAGGAAATTTAACCATTGAGTACATAAACAGCCCTCTTTACAGAAACACTAACAATATTTATTCTCTTTGGATAGCCCGTCATATAATAAATGAGCCTTTTGTTCTATTTGAGAGTGATTTGGTATTAGATACTTCCCTGCTCGATGACATGATTTACCCTGATAAAATTGCCATTGCTCAAATGCAACCCTGGCTTAATGGAACCACCGTTTCGGTTAATAAACAAAATCAGGTTGCTCAGTTTCATATAGGAACCACGAATCCCTATTCTGATATTCGTCATAAAACAGTTAACATTTACAGCTTTTCGCTTTTATCCTGGCGGGCGATTGTTAAAAGGCTTAATAAATATATTTCAGAAGACAATGTTAACTGTTATTATGAAACCGTTTTTTCTGAAATGATTGATGATAAAAGTCTGTCATTGGAACCGGTTTCGTTTGATCAAAAACCATGGTATGAGATTGACACAATTTATGATTTAGCCGAAGCAGAAAAACTTTTTCCAAAAGGATTGGAAAAGAGGGTTATGCTTGAAATGGTAAATGAGTAGTGGTTCCTGAATAAATTATGAATAAACATACGATGAACAATAAATATAAAACTCAGGCTGAGAAATACGAGTACATATCAAAACAACATGGCGGTTATTACCGGCATAATTTTACTGACCATGCATACTTGTATAATCTTTATTTCCCTCCAAAAGAGGTCTTTACGCACCTGAAAGATAACATTCAGGACATAGTATTGAATTATCCCATGGCGCAGGATGCACTTGCCGGACTTATTGGGCAACTAATAAAGCAACCAACGGAAAGAATAATTGTTGGAAATGGCGCTTCCGAAATTATTAAAATACTTTCAGGCCATCTATCAAAAAAAATAATTGTTCCCGTGCCCTCATTCAATGAATATGTAAATGCGGCACCTGAAGGACATGCGGTAGAGTTTCCACTCGAATTTCCGTCTTTTCATCTCAATATAGATAAATTTGCAACTGCGGCTATAAAAACAGGAGCAGATATAGCTATTGTGATAACGCCTAATAATCCTACTTCGATGTTGGTGCCAAAAGCCGATTTAATACGGCTGGCACAAAAGCTGGACAGACACAATTGTATGCTTATAATTGATGAATCTTTTCTTGATTTTGCTGAAAATAAAGAGCAAATCAGCATGGAGAAAGATGTTGATAAATATCCAAATGTGGCTGTAATTAAAAGTATGAGTAAGGCCTATGGAATATGCGGACTCCGAATTGGATACATGTTAACGGCTAACTTAGAATTTGCGGCTAAGGTTCGAAACGGAATTCATATTTGGAATATTAATGGATTTGCAGAAGAGTTTCTACAAATATTGCCCCGGTATAAGCAGGAATTTGAAGACAGCTGTGAAAAGGTCAAATCAGACAGGGATATGTTCTATGAAAAACTATGTGCCATTGAAGGGATGACTGTTTTTAAACCCGATGCAAATTATGTTTTTTGTCGTCTGCCCGACACTGCATTAAGCGGACCGGAAATAACAAAGCGTTTATTTATTGAGCATAATATTTATATAAAAGATAGTGTTGGTAAAACGCAACCGGATGCAAGCCGGTATGTTCGTATAGCAAGTCGCACGAATAAAGAAAACAGTAAACTTATTGAAGCATTGAAGGATGTAATGTATTTAAAGTATGAATGATATGAAGAACAAACAACAGGCAGGCATGCTTGCTTTTGCCAAAGATTTACCAAATATTTGTTCTCTTTTGGGATTATTGAGTGCTGTAACAGGAATTTATTTTGCAATAAAAGGAAATTTTGAAGCAGCAGCTATTGGTGTTTTGTGGGCTGTACTGTTTGATTGGTACGATGGAATCATAGCACGGAGAATGAAAGGCAGGACAAAAGTACAAGGTGTTTTTGGTGCTCAACTTGATTCTATGATTGATATTGTAAGCTTTGGGATTTTACCTGCAATCATACTTTTAAGCTACGGAAATTATAATATCCGGTTTTTACCAGGTGCATTTGTAATCATTGCTGCCAGTGCTATCCGCCTGAGTTACTTTAATGTTTATGGCCTTATCGACAGCAAAACATACAAGGGTCTTGCTCTTGATAATAATGTACTCATTCTGACTTTCATGTTTTTATTTGAAAATTTTTTCAAGCATTCTGTTTTTTCAATAATAATATATGTAGTCTTGATGATTTTATCGGCATTTAATTTATCCTCTATTCCTACCCCAAAATTTGGAGGAAAGTGGATCTATGTGCTGGCGATTTATGTTCTGGTACTGACATCAATTTTTGGATGGATATTGTATCACAAAGTTTAGAAAAATCAGAATAAAAAAGATACAAAAAATCAATCTGATTAACAAATAAAACGCGTCAGAAAATATTATAAATCAACTTATTAAACAGGCAGATATTCATTTCTTCAATAAATTACAGTCCTGTTGAATAAGCCAATTGAGATAATTTCTATTTACCCTTTTTAGCTGCCGTTCGCGTATTAAGGCTTGCTTTTTAGTTTTGAACTTTTCAAGATAAACCATATCCCACGGGCCTTTTCCTTTTGTGTATCTGCTCAGTCCGTTGTTATGTTCAAGAAGTCTATTTTTCGGATATTTAGTATATCCTTTGTAGAAAATATCTTTTTGTTGA
>JAJRQN010000001.1 GCA_024280235.1 Bacteroidota bacterium
ATGCCGGGGGCCTCGCTCTGTTGCCTATCTTGCTACTTACGGTGCCTATATCGGCTCGCCGGAGTGTACAGATATCAGAGACACCCGTTGTATGGTGCTGATAGGCTCGCACATTGGCGAAAATATGCATAACCAGCAGGTTCAGGAAATGTCGATGGCCATCGATCAGAAAGCAACAATAATTACTGTGGATCCCCGGTTTAGCACACCTGCTGCCAAGTCAAAATATTGGTTACCCATTAAGCCGGCAACAGATATTGCCCTGCTTATGGCTTGGATTCATGTCCTTATTTATGAAGATATTTACAACAAGGATTTTGTAAAGAAATATACATTTGGTTTCGATCAGTTAAAAGAGCATGTTAAAAATATGACTCCTGAGTGGGCTTATGGCATTACTACCATTCAACCTGATATTATCCGGAAGACTGCACGAGAAATGGCCGGACATGCTCCGGCAGTACTTATCCATCCAGGTCGTCATGTCGTATGGTATGGCGACGATACTCAGCGGGAACGGGCTATGGGTATTCTTGCCGCTCTTTTGGGCGCCTGGGGAAAAAGAGGAAGTTTGTATATTCCTGAAGCAAAACCAATTCCAAAATTTCCTCAGCCTCCTTATCCCGAAACAAAATGGATGTGGAGAGACCTGAATGAAGGGCGCTATCCGCTTGCTACTATGGGGATTACGACGGAGCTGATGAAAGCCTGTATTCCAAGGTACAAACATAAACATCAAGTTAAAGCTTTGATGTCTGCCGGTGCAAATCTTCCTATCTCAATGCCTGACCAAGCCTTGTTGTTAGAAGCCATTAACGCGGTTGAGTTTTTTGCTGTTATTGACACAATGCCTATGGAGGTTACCGGATATGCTGATGTTGTTTTGCCTGAGGCCACCTATCTTGAGAGGTATGATTTCCTCCGGTCTGCACAAAACAGGTTTCCTTCCGTAGCCCTGCGAATGCCGTCTGTTAAACCTAAATACGAATCCAAACCAGCCTGGTGGATTGTAAAGCAAATTGGTGAAAGGTTAGGTTTACACGACTATTTTAATTATGATGACTATTCTGAGGTATTGGACTGGCAACTTAAACAAATTGGCTCTTCTCTTGAGGAGATGAAGAAAATTGGTGTGAAACATTTTCCAAGAGAAACAGGATCTCTCTATTTGGCAGAAAACGAAGATTATCAATTTAATACCAATACAGGAAAAGTTGAACTGTATTCTACAGAACTGGAAGACAAAGGCTTTGACCCAATGCCTGTGTACAAAGAACATCCGGAACCGCAACAAAATTTCTACAGGTTGATATACGGACGTGCCCCCATGCATACTTTTTCGAGAACGCAGAACAACCATAACCTGTGGGATTTGATGAAACAAAATACGGTTTGGGTTAACCCCACCGTTGCCAACTTGTGGAGCCTGAAAAACGGAGAAAAGATCTGGCTGAAAAATCAGGATGGCGTGGTTACTGATTTCCCTGTTGAAGTGAGAGTTACCGAACGCATACGATGGGATTCTGTCTATATGGTTCATGGATTTGGCCATTCCGATAAAAAACTAAAAAGGGCTTACGGACGAGGTGCCAGCGATGAAAAAATGATTACCCATTATGTCAGCGACCCCATCTCAGGTGGTGCAGGAATGAGGGGAAACTTTGTTACATTCTTAAAAGAAAATCCTAAAAAAGATGGAAAGGAGGATAAAGCATGAGATATGCAATGGCTATTGACACCAACAAATGTGTTGGATGTGCAGACTGTGTAGTGGCCTGTCAAACAGAAAATAATGTCCCACACGGCTATTGTCGTGATTGGATTGTGGAAAATGTGGAAGGAACATACCCAAGCCTTGATATGAAATTTCAATCCGAACGATGTAACCATTGCGAAAATGCTCCTTGTGTAAGATGCTGCCCCACGGGTGCCAGCCATATTGCCGAAGGGGGTATTGTTTTGGTAACGCACGATGACTGTATTGGTTGTGGTGCCTGTGTTGAGTCTTGCCCTTACGATGCAAGGTATATGCACCCCGATGGGTATGTTGACAAGTGTACTTTCTGTATCCATCGTGTGGATAAAGGAGAGAATCCGGCTTGTGTAGATGTCTGTCCGACTTATTGCCTGCATTTTGGCGACCTGGATGACCCCAACAGCGATGTTTCTAAAGCATTGAAAGACAGAAGTTGGTATGTTCTTGCGCCACAAGCCGGTACCGAACCTCAGTTGTATTTTCTAAGATAGGAATCTTTAAATGATTGAAAAATGAAAGAAGAATTAATAGTTAGCGGAAAACACCTTCCTGATATCTATCCGGTATTGCATTTGTGGCAATGGGAAATTTCACTTTACCTGTTTCTGGGCGGCCTGGCCGGTGGAATTCTTTTCTTTGCTGCTTATTTTTTCATCACCGGAAAAGAAAAAGAGATGCCAACAACGGTTAAATGGGCAACTTTTATTGCTCCTTTGGCTATAGCCGTTGGGCTGTTTTCTCTTTTATACGACCTTCACCATAAGCTCTATTTCTGGCAGTTGTTTACCACGGTGCGTTTTACTTCTCCCATGTCATGGGGCGCCTGGACTTTGATGATTATTTTCCCGCTTTCGTTGGTATGGTTGGGCAGTTATATGAAGGAGATGTTCCCGCAATGGGATTGGAAATTCAATTTCCTTAATCAGTTTGAAACCATCGTAATAAAATACCGATTGTCCGTTGCCTGGGCATTGATGTTTCTGTCAATTATTCTTGCGGTATATACCGGCATCTTATTGTCTGCTTTTAATGCCAGACCCTTATGGAATACTTCAATTTTAGGCCCCTTGTTTCTTGTCTCCGGATTCTCCACCGGGCTGGCTGCCATTATGTGGCTCAGCAACGACGAGCATGAAAGAAAAATTTTAAGCAGAATTGACATATTTTTTATTCTTACTGAATTGTTTCTGATTGTTCACCTGTTTATGGGTTTTATGGCAGGGACAGCAGTAAAATTAGAAGCATTTCATCTGTTCATAGGCGGTTCCTTTACCATTAGCTTTTGGATTTTTGTGGTTTTGCTTGGTCTGGTATTTCCTGTTACTTTGGAAATACTGGAATTAAAGGGCTTCCGTATTCCCAAATGGCTTCCCCCTTTACTTATTTTGTTTGGCGGTCTTATGTTCCGTTTTGTGATGGTGGATGCCGGCCAGATTACAAGATTCCTGTATTGATAAATAAAATATAAAAAAATGGAAACACTTCCACATCAAGAAAAGAATAAAACAAAATACATTAATCCTTATTTTGGAGGCGTGTTAATGGGTATTGTCCTGCTTGTTACCATCTTTATTTCAGGTCGTGAACTTGGAATAAGCGGTGCTGTCAGGGATTCAGTGGTGGCTACGGCCAATGTTATCAGTCCAACGGCTGCCAAAACATCCGTTTATTACGGAAAATTTCTGAAAGATGGACATCATCCAATGGATAATTGGTTAGACTACGAAGTATTAGGTGTGATTCTTGGCGGATTATTGTCGGGTATTCTATTTAAAAGGGTGCACAAACCTTTCGTGGAAAGAGGCCCGAATGTTTCGAGAACCAGACGATTGGTAGCTGCCGTAATTGGTGGTATTTTGTTTGGATTTGGTACCCGCCTTGGCAGGGGATGTACCAGCGGGGCAGCATTGAGCGGTTCCTCAACATTTGCCTTTGGCGGCGTTCTGGTAATGGTTATCCTTTTCGCTTCTGCGTTTGCTTTCGCATACTTTGTTAGAAAATTATGGATTTAATCGAATTAAAATTTAACTAAAAAATAAAAAAATGG
This sequence comes from Bacteroidota bacterium, assembly GCA_024280235.1. GTDB lineage: Bacteria > Bacteroidota > Bacteroidia > Bacteroidales > F082 > Sulfidibacterium. Next base: position 3,804 of record JAJRQN010000001.1, read on the forward strand.
GACCAATTGCTATTAACGGCCTTATTTCTGCAAACCTTAACCTTGTAATTGCTGTTTTTCTTGGAATGGGATTCGGATTTGTGTTGGAAGCTTCCGGCTTTTCTTCTGCAAGGAATATTGCCGGTACCTTTTATGGTTATAATTTCGTCGTTGTGCGTGTCTTTTTTACAGCAGTCATCGTTACAATGGTAGGCCTTTTATATTTAAGCTATTTCGGCTGGCTTAACTTATCGCAGATTTTCATTTTGCCAACGTATCTCCCTTCAATGATAACCGGATCAATTATTATGGGTGTCGGGATGATTATTGGAGGTTTTTGCCCGGGAACAAGTTTCGCAGCTGTGGCAATTGGAAAAATTGATGCTTTGTTTTTTGCCATTGGCCTTTTTATTGGCATTTTTCTCTTTGCTGAAGTCTATCCCCTCATTGAAAAATTTTATCTGAGCGGATATCTCGGACATGTTACTTTAACTGATTTAACGGGCATAAAACCCGGATGGTGGGCATTTGGCTTTACCGTGATTGCCCTGATTGCCTTTTGGGTAACAGCTTCTATTGAGAAAAAAGTGAGAAAGAAAATTAAAGAATATAAATTCTAAAATTATGAATAGGAATTATTATTTCTTAACAGCAATTATGTTTGTATTGGCACTGGGGACGTTGTTTATCCATGAACGGGTTGTTTCTCCTCAAATATCACCAAGTGAGTTGCTGTGGGATGTATTACAGCCAACACGCTTTGTTACCACAGATCAGGTAGCTAAACGGTTAATAGAAAAGGATCCTTCCCTTCTTTTAATCGATGTCAGGCCTGCTGCCGAATATGATAAATATTCACTCCCTAATGCTGTTAACGTACCTATTGACAGTCTGATTACGCCTGCCGGACAGGAGTATTTCGGAAATCCGGGAACAAAAGTTGTTCTGTTCTCAAATGATGCCATATTGGCAAATCAGGCGTGGGTTCTGTTAAGAAGAATGGCTTTCAAAAATGATTATGTTATGAAAGGCGGGATCAATGGCTGGATGGAAACAATTATTCAGCCTAAAGAACCCGCCGAAACTGCTCCGGAATCAGCTTTTGAAAGATATGAGTTCAGGAAAGCGGCGTGCCAATATTTTACCGGAGCTAATGTCGCTAACACAGGCAAATCTTCTTCAAAAGTAAAGGTGGTGTTTAAAAGACGGAAAAAAACCGCAGTTGCCGCCGGAGGATGTTAATTTATTTATTGCTGACTTAAAAAGAAAAAAAATGCATGTTCACGAACTAAATCCTAAAAAAACACTTTGGACACTTATCCTGTTTCTGCTCGTGATTGTTGTTGGCTTCATCACGATGAAAAGGCCGCTGTTAAACTATGAAATTAGTCTTCAGCAAACAACGAAGATATTGAAAGATACGTCAAACAATTGTTTCTATCCTTATCAGCTTGCCGATGTGCTTAACCATAAAAATAAAAACGTTGTCTTAATAGACTTGCGAAATAAATACGCCTACGGATTGGGACACATCCCCGGGGCCAAAAGTATTCCCGCTTTCGACCTTACACATAAAGAAAATGTGGATCTTCTGAAAGGGTATAAAAAAAATGGCGTTTCGGTTGTGCTGTATGCGGATAACCAACTCGCTGCAGATGGCGCATGGTTATTTTTCAGACAGGTAGGATTCTGTAATGTTCGCTTTCTTCTCGGTGGTTACAATTATTATAAAGCCCACAAGGATAACCTTGAACAGACGAAAAGTGATGACAGTTATTTGAAAGGTATTGCCCGTTTTGATTATGCCAGAATGGCCAGTAGTAAGGCCGTAACATCCGCTTCTCAAAAACAAAAAAAGCCGGTGGTATTCCACAGAAGAAAAAAAGTGGCTGTTGCTGCCGGTGGTTGTTAAATTAAGTGTATTAGAAGAAATAATCCATATCAGATTTGTTGTTTTTTTCCAAGGCTTTATAAGGTTCGGAGAGCTTTTGTAACCGTCGTTTAATAAAAAATCGGAGTAGCATAGTTGCTCCCTTTTGCATGGGGGAGACCGATTGCTTTAAGCGGGTGAAATAATCTTCAATGGTATCCTGTCGAAAATGGAGAATCTTTTCCAGATCATCGCCATCGGCATAATAGCCGCAATGAAAGTTCTTTTCTGCAAAAGTTCCGGGCTTAAAATTGGGTCTTCCCAGACCTGAAATCTTAAAGGAACGTTGAATAAAATCGTTATACCAGATACGACAATCTGCTCCTCCACTCAAATTAAATATCTGATGGTTGAGTTCTTCAAAATGATGCAAAGCGAACACAAAAGCCCGTGCCGTATCGGCAGGAGTACAGATTTCCATCTTAGTTTCCAACGGCATGTGAAACAT
>JAJRQN010000173.1 GCA_024280235.1 Bacteroidota bacterium
AGTTTCATTTGTCTCCTTGTTAATTTTACTTGGTGCCACCGGCATTACAAAATTTCTGGGCAATAGTGGCAACAAAATAATGATGAAATTTATGGGGCTGATTGTAATGATGATTGCCGTAGAGTTTTTCTTCCAGGGCATAACACCTTATGTACAGGCTATGTTGCATTAACAGGGCAGACACGGCATATATCTGTCAATCCGATTCAACCAGATTGTCCGTTTGCAGCTGTCATCAAGCTAAAACTTTAATCAACAAATCTGCATACTCGTTATAAGCGAATATGCAGATTTGTTGAATTTCAGAACAGTAGTTTAATCATAGAATTTATTTGGGAAACAAAGTACTCCGATAAACCCAAATATTCCTGTAATCCCAATGATGATAAAATCAATGATTCCTTTTTTCGGATCAATTTTTCTCTTTCGTAGAATGAAGAAATAAAGAATCAACAACAATATGTTCAGAAAGAGCCAATGAAAGCCGGCTGTTCTGTTAAAATAAAATTTGTTGTAGCTACTGTACCACTTGCTCAAACTCAGCTCGGCAGGAAAAATATAACCAAACACTTTCCCTTCCATTCGTTGTGTGCGGTTTGGCCAGCTTTCCTGATATTCGTCAACTTTCTGATATTGTTTGTTCAGAACAACTATTTTCAGGTGATCTTTACCAACCATATATACACTATAATTAAAAAGATCGCCAAAAATCCTCAGTTCTTCTCTTTTGGGATTGTATCCTTCTACCGGAAACCTGATTATCTTATAGTCATCCTGAGTAAGGATATAAATTTTATTCTTATCAGAAATCAGGTAGTTGTAATATTTTTTATCGCTAAAATCGACACAGGCAATGTATTTAAACCTCAATCCCTCCGGCAATTTCACTCTTTTTACGTAAGGCCTGCTCCTAACCATTTTAACATGAAAGAGATGATTATTTGCATCAATCACAAAATAGCCCTCATCACAGGATTTTCTAGTAGTCGGTATTCCGGCAATCATTTTGGAAGGGAAAGCAAATCCGTAATGTTGCAGGGCGGAAGTGAAAAGTTCACTTTTTCTTTCTTCAACCGTATTGGTATTGGCGTTGATAAACTCCATACGCGATTTTATCCGAAAGAAATCTTTGGGCATTTGCAGATTTACCCTGCCCGAACGAGATTCAAACATAGGATAAAGCCCCGGTTTGGGTGAGGAAATATCTTTTGGCCTCAGCCTGAAGAAAGACCTGTTTCTGTTAACTTTATGAATATCTATTTCGACACCGTGAATGGAATCGGGCATTGTTCCCGAAACAAGTAGTTGTCGGATGTAAAGTAAGGGTAACTTTTGTTCATACTTTGAACGCGTATATTTATCCCCTTTTAAATCGGAAAAAATAAGTTTTCCATTTTGATGTCGCTGGACAACAAATCCGTTATTGATACAACTATAAAATAAATAAGGTGCACGGTTCGGCTTCTCAAAAGCCAGCCAGTATAATCCCGGCAAGGCTGTCATCGTTGTAATGATGGTGATGAGGACTAAAATATATCTGCTAATTTTTTTCATAATTACATCTCTCCTTTTCTAAACCGGTACGCTGAAAACAACAACGAAACGCTGATAACCAATGTGAATACTGTCAAAGATAAATTTATCGGACTATACCCTCCCGAAACACTATCTGTAAGATAAAGCGGTATAAATAAAACGGTTATGACGGTATATAAAATCCGGTATAACCAAATGGGTTCAAGAATAATGGTAGCGATCAGAAAATAAGCACCAAAGCCGGCCAAAAACCAGGGGGTAATGGTTATCATCGCAGCATTTACTATTTCCCGTGCAAAAAAGAAACTACCTGCTCCCCAAAACAGAAAAACCATAATTCCGTAACTTATGATTAAGCTGACCATTCCGAACAACATCATAATCAAAATGACTTTGTCTTCATCCAAAGGAAGATGAAAGGTGAGTTTTATTCGTTTGTTAACTATTTCGGGATAATACTGTGCAAAGGCAAATACAATCCCCATAAGCAAAGGGATAAATTTCAGAATACTATAATACTGCAATCCGTTAAAAAGAATCGCATACCAATAGTTGTTTGCATTGCTGAATATTTTGTCGTGTTGAACTCCGAGAAAAATGATTCCCAACACCAGAATTCCCAACAACGTGAGCATAATCAGATACCATCTGACTTTGATCCACTCTTTGTAAATTATTGATTTCCACATGTTTTTAATATTTACCGGTTAAACCTATAAAAGCATCTTCCAATCCCATTTTTACCTGTGTAAAATTTTTGTAAGCAATGCCTGCTTTGTCGAGGTAGTTGCGTACAAAATTTTCATCTTTATAAGTGTAGAGTTCGACTTTGTTTTTGATTTTTTCAAAATTGATAACAAAATCTTCTTTCGACAAGTCCACAGCATCATTTTCCAACTCGAAATTAAACTGTCTGAATTCACTCATAAATTCTTCAACGGGGCACTGAGCCAAAACGCGGTCATAATCCATTATCAGCACATCATCTATCAGTCGCTCCATATCCTGGATAATATGCGATGTTGTAAAGATGGTTTTATTCGCCGATTTTGCATATGCACGCAGATAATCGATAAAAAGTCTCCTGTATCCAGGATCCAGTCCCATGGAAAAGTCATCCAGAATCATCAAGTCAGAATCCTGAGCAAGGATAAGTCCCAAGGCAACCTGCGATTGTTGTCCGCACGACATGGTCGAAATTTTTTGATTCGGAGATACTTTGAGCTTCGACATTAAGTCCCAGTAGGGTTCACTTTTCCATTGAGGGTAAAAGCCCGAATAGAACTTTTCAATCTGTTGAATATTCATAAAAGCGTACTGCACATGCCCTTCTATGAGGAAGCCCATCCTACTTTTTGTTTGAGGCGTTAAATGCTGACTATTGTCTCCGTAAATCAGGCATTCGCCCCCGCTGGGTTGTAGAAAACCATTCAAAATATTAATGGTTGTCGTTTTCCCCGTACCGTTTTTCCCCAACAGGCCAAGAATACTTCCTTCCTTAACATGAAAGCTGAGATTTTTGTAAACAAGCTTTTTGCCGTAGTAGTGAGACAGATTATTACATTCAATTACATTTTCCATAAATTAGATAGTTTTAAAAAATTATTCCTGTATTGACAGAAAGATAAGTCCGGGTTCTTTTGTCGTATGCCCGGAGAAATGATGCTTGTGTATTAATAAAATATTTGGTTTGTGATTTTTTTATTGGTATCTCAAAAGACATTCCCATGCCGAAAAGAGTATAATTTTGTGTTATGTATTCATAATCCGGAGCAACTATTTTGCTGACAATAAAGTTGGGGTCCTCCAAATTCAATGTTCCTGACAAATTTCGTTTATAGCGTAAAACTGCCGAAACTGAAAACTCGCTTTTATTGAAAAAAAATGATTTATTGAAACGAAATGAAGTTACAAGATTCTTATAGTTTTCTTTTTGGTTTGGGATATAATAATCCTGTTCCGAAAACAGATAGCTGATGCCTCCATCCAGTGTAAAGTCCGGTTTGGAATTGTCTTTGAGCCTGATAAAGCGATAATTAAAGTTAGATGTAAACAGGTAGGAACCGTATTTTTCATCTTTTCCGTAAGTAACCCAGTTTTCCATATAGTTATGGTCGGGATCGTTTTCTAATCGCTGAATAATCTCTGTGCCGATAAGCTGCCGAATGTTCAGGTCAATCAAAAATTGGTGAAGAAATATTCCGTTGGTAATCACGGTGGTATGGTATATTCTCAGGAGAATACTCCGAAGTTCCGAACAGCTTTTAATGTGTGCCCAGGAGGCATTTCCTTCTCCACGGCCATCCACAACTGTCTCTTTCAGTAAGATTAGTTTGGCTCCAAGCAGGCTGTTGATTCGTCCGGAATGATAGTTTATCTGGGTATTTATTCCCAAATTATTTTGTTTGTATAGCCGGTAATATGAAGCGGCTACATGATAAATAAAAGTTCCTAAGCCGTGTAGTGAGAAAAAAGTCATCTGTGTGTTTCCCCTAACTATTATGGACTCAATATCTTCGTTGTAATATTTATAGATAAAGTTCAGCCCGAACCTAAACCTGGAACCGGAGAACAGAAGACCGGGAGTAACAGAAAGGTTCAGTACTTTATTTTTTGGGCGGGGATCGCGATTTTGTGAAGCAAGGCCCACCCTGAAATTCGTACCAATGCCCCAACTGATGTTTTTGTTAAGCGGTGTTGAAAAAGCCCCGTTTAGATTGAGAAATTCCCTATCGTATGTATTCCCCTCCATTTTCATGGTGTCGATGAGAAGATAAGGTGTTCCCCTGTATGGATCGTTTACTTCGGAATATCTCAACTGCTTTTCAAAACTTTTGTCGTAACTGAAAAATCCGTAAAGTGAAGTCTTATTAATTTTTTTATATTGTTTTGTCTCAAAACGGTAGTGTTGAATGTTTTGGCCGCGCAACATACGTTTGAAATCACCGTCTTCATTGACGAAGCCGATAGCCATTTCGCCCGGATGAACACTTGTATTTTGGCTGAGTCCGGCCGGATTATCGGTTATCAGCCAGGGATTCAGAACCGGCATTAAATAAAAAGAATTTAATGAAACAGTGCTCATACTGTCTTGACTCTGACCTCTTACGAAACCAGTTGATACCAACAAGGTCAACAATAGTATATAAAAATATCTACCACTCATTAATCCATGGTTTTGGTGTTGCATCCTTTAAAAAATCATTACATGAATTATTTGTGTCCTGATAAACAAACCGACCCTTGACAACTTCTTTCACTTTTCGCCGGATACATTTTCCGGAATGTGAGCCTGCGGAAACATAGGTATAGCCGGCATCAATTTCCACGGGAAAGCGTTTGTAAACAGCATGGGCCTCATCCCAGGTTACCTCAACAGCATCAATTACATAGCTATCAGGTATGACGCCGTAATATCGGTTTGATCCTACTTTGGCAACGAGATGGTTATCTATATATTTTTTTCTTTGGGCACTGTCGCCGGGAATTTTGACAAGTGCAATGGCACTTCCTCCTCTTGTGTGAAAAACAACATCGCTTCCCCTAAAAGTAAAGAGGTCTTCTATCATGTTCACAGCCGTAGGCGAATCAAAATCGCCACCCGAGATACTGTAAACGTAAAATTCAAATTCTGCTTTGGACAAATTTACAGGACTTAACGGATTACCATTCGGATCGCTCTTGTGGTCAATGGCATCGCGTGCAATAACAATGTTTTGACCGGGCAGAATAGGATAATCATTGCCGTTACCCGGAAAACTCCAAATCATCCGAACCACTATACTGTCTTTGATATAACTAAAATAATAGGGTGCAATAGCATACGATTGGTCTTCTACAAGGGACATCCCATCAATATATTGTATTGTTGAAGAGTTGTTGTAGATTTCAATATACTGATCAGAAGAATAATATTTTCCGGCGGGTGTTAAACATCCTGAATAGTAAAATTCTTTAATGATGACTGCATTAGATTTGCTCAAGGTGGTGGGGATGGTATCGTTGACTTCCGAAAAGACATCCACTTTTTTCAATCCGTTCAGATAATCGTTTCCACCGTTGGCAACAAAAGAAGCGGATAACGAGGCACTATAAAAACCCGGTTCAATATTTGTGAAGGAAACTTTACCTTCGGCATCGGTATAGGCGGTTTTTGAATAATTTTTGGTAAGATTGGTAAACGAAACTTTAATGCTGTCGCGATCCTGAACCGGCACATCCGGATCAAATGAAACTGTAAGGTTTACAGAATAACTTTGAAAATCCGGTGTTTTCATACAGGATGAAAAAAGAGATAAAATAAAAATAGTGATTAATAGTCTTTTTATAATCATAATGTAATTCTTAATTCGGCACCAAAGTATATGGAAGGATTCCTCCGCAGGTAGCTATACGACCTTTTATATTGGTACATGGGCCTGTAATTCAAAAAATTATTTACATAAACACTTAGTTTCATTTTATTGGTAATTTCCTTTGAGAAGCGAAAATTAGCCAAAAACAACGGCGGCATAACCTCTTCCAGATAGTAGCTGTCCGCTCTTTTGACAACGTATCGAATATAGTCGGGGTCAGTTCGCATCTCCTCAGTAAATGGAGTTATTTTACCCTCTTTATCAATTAGATACAGCGGTGCTCTGTCGTAAAACGGATAATAATATTTGTTGAACCAGATGACCTGAAGGTTAAAAGAAAAGATCATCCGTAAATTAGGAATCTGAGTAACCATTCGCAGACTGGTGTTGAGCCTTTCACTCACTTTACTTTCGCCCGCCGGATAGATGCCTATATTTGGATATTGTTTGCTGGAAGAGCTTCCCGGAAGGTATTCGTAATTTACCGTATTGAAAATTCGTGTGGTTTTTAGCCAGGCTCCACTTAGGGAAAAAGAGGTATATAAGGATTTTATTTTCCCAAAATTGACCCAAAATTCAACACCTCGTTTTTTGGTTTCTTTGTTGTTTACCGGATAACTGTATCCCAGAATATAAGAAAAATACTCTTTGGTTAGTTTTGACAGGTCCGGCCTTTCACCGGGGGGAATACCATCCGTAAGGTACTTGTACGTATTGATAAATACATAGTGCTGCTCCAGACTATACCCATTGGTCAGATTTTCATGGAAATAGGTGATATTACCTGTTATCTTTCGAATGGCAAAGTCAATACCTGCCTCTTTTTTAAAATTCATCGAGGGTTTTAGATTCGGATTTTCCGTGTTGTATATCATGGAATAAAAAACGGCCCTTTCCGTGGCCGGATTCCCCGTGTAATAATCCAAAACCAGAAGGTCAAAATAAGCCTTGTAAGGATATAAATAGAGTAATGAGGGCGATTTATAAGTTCTGCCTATGCCAAAATGTACGGAAAGTCCGGTCAATAATTTATTGTTTTTTTTATTTAAAATGGAATACCTGCAATTTAGTCGTGGTTCAAGATAAAAACCGAGATTGCTTTTAAACAATCCCGAAGCCTGGAAATTATTCAGGCGGGCACCTGCCTGGATGGTTAGCTTGGTTGTTTTTATCGGAATAATGATTTTGTCTTCGAGATAGAATGAATTGTTTCGTAACGGAGGTATATTCTTAAAAGCACGCGGACGGGTTGTGTGGCTGGAGATAAACGGCGGGTTGGTAATATCGTAAACCTGTCCGTTGCCATAATTCCGCGACATTCTGTATTCCCAGCCAAACAATAACTTGTTGATAAATCCCTTTTTGTTGGACCAAAATTTATCTCCGGTAATTTGAAAAAAGATGTTTACCGGCTTGCCATCGATGGTCAGTTCTGTAAGCTCTTCGGTAGGGAGGAAGATACCATCATTTTCGCCTTCGGTGAGTGCTGTTGAGATGGCTTTTACTTCGTTCGTATTCCTGTATTTCTTTTCAAAATTTATTTGATGTGTATAAGAGAGTGAAAAGGTGTAGTGTAAGTTAGTGAGGACTTTGTAATGGGGATGCCATTTTCCGTGAATTTCCCATCGCAGTCCGTTGTTTTTTGCCCGGTATTCTTCATTGGCCACCATAGCATCAGGGTCTGTTTTGACGTTGTCAATGGTTCCGAAATAATCGATTCTCGTATTGAAAGAAAGCGGCGAACTCTTTTTAAAAAACATGGATGAATACGCAATTGATCCGGTAACCCTGTTGTAGCCTTTGTATTTGCTTCGGACATCGCTAAAAGAGCGGATATAATCTAGACTAAAATTTAAAAAATCCCCACCTTTATTACTGATTCTAATTCCTTTGTTGACAGATAGTTGCTTTATGTAAGGGTTGGCTTTCAATTGGATTCGGAGAGGAGAATATCCTGCTTTTGTTTTGACGACAACAGCTCCGGAAGTTAAATCTCCGTAAACCACAGAGGGGATTCCTTTGATTACTTTCACCGATTCGATATTTCCTGTGGAGATTTGTCGTAAATCAACTCCTGTTCCAGCAGAAGTGTTGAAAGCTGCATTTTGTGTTGTGGAAGTGGAAAGGGTCTGTAAGTTTGCATCATTAGATACAGGAGCACCATCGATAATAATGGCTGTTCCCATTGCGCTGTTGGCATCGGTCCCTATTTCCCGGATAGAAACATGCTGGGGTTTTGACAAGTCAGGATTTTCGGCAATGTTTTCTGGTAACAATTGCATAATGTCGCCTAGGCTTGTAGGCTGAATGTATTCAATAGCTGCATTTCCAATGCTGCTGGTCGAAGCAATGTTATTGCTTTTTTTTGCCAAAACCGAAACCTCAGGCATGTCCAGCGAAGTGGGAATTAGTTTAATAACTTTTGTTCCTTGATGCTTTTTACTCAAGTCAATGGATGAAGAATATGTTTCATAACCGAGACATCTGATGACCAAATGATAGGCAATAGGCTCAATATTTCTAAATATAAATATTCCTTTATCGTTGGTAGTAGTCCAATGCCCGATTTGTTTAAGGTTGACTTCGGCATAAGCCACCGGTTTGCCCGTTTTTTTATCAATAACTTTTCCTCTAAAGGCAACTGTGTTCTGAGCGAAACCAATTCCGCATAAAGAAAAAAATAATAATAAAAATACAACTGAAACTTTCTTTGTCATAGCAACACAGAAATGGCCTGCCTACAATTAATAAATATGAAATACACAAAAAGTCCTTTTCATTTATAGAGAGAACAGAAACCTGTTTTTAGTTTCTGTTCTCTCTATAAAAATACTACAACTACCTAAAAATTACCTTGTTAACATAATTTTTATTATCAATAGAAGTAGAGATAATATAAATACCCGGAGCGAAGAGGCCGGAATTGATGACACAACTTTTCGCATTTGGTTCCATAACCATAATAACGCGGCCGGAGATACTGTAAACTGTACACTTGTCAATGTTCGCGTTGGGCGAAAGAACTTTAATACTGTTTTGACCATAAGCCACCTTTACAGGATTGTCCGAATCAATGTTCTGAATACCCGTGGTGGGCAAAAGATCGGACAAGGCGATTTTATAGATATCCGAGCGGGCAAGTCCGACAAGCGAATCGTTCAACACGCCGCCAAAGTTCCATAAGGTAGCTCCAGGTGAACAAGAGACCCAGGTATTGCCCCTGTCATGGGAAAACAAGGTTTTGGTTTTGCTTCCGGCTGTAATGTAAGAGGTGGAATCAACAATATAAAGCGCATAGGCTCCGGTTTTCCCGTTTAGTTGAGTATAAGTTGCCCCTCCATCAGTGGTTTTAAAAATGCCATCGGACAGGGTAACAATGTAGAAAACCTTATTGTTCACATAATTCATGGACTTTAGATACATACTACTATCGGTACCAACGGCAAGTGTGGGATACAAATCGGTCATAGTAGTGCCCCCATCAGTCGATTTTAAGAAAATTTTATTACCGAGAATATAAAGTACGCTGTCGTTTATATATTTAATTTCGGTAACATAAGAAGAACCAAAGTCTTTAGTAATTGTATCCCAGGAATCACCTCCGTTGCTGGTTTTAAATACTCTTGAATGCCAGACTTTTTTGCCTGTGGTAGTATCATCCCAGTCAACAAACACATAGGCCGTTGTGGAATCAACACATTCGATAGCATTCGGATCAACACCATAACAATTCGGGGCATAGGGATTTGAAGTGTGATCACCACCATTGTCGAGTTTGGTGAGGTCAAGCAGCGTCCATGTTTTCCAGTTATCAAACGACTTAAAAATCAAACCGTTAATATAGATGTCGGCCTTTCCTGATGAGTAAGGATAGTCAATCTCTTTAAAACGTCTGAGACAGACATAAGAAGCCCCATTATTGGAGCTGACATCGTTAAAGTCAAATTTGGCACCGTATTGGAATAGTTCGGGCAATTGGGATTCCGTCCAGCTTAGTCCTTTGTCGCCGGTAGTTTTAAACGTATCGCCATACCCCACAATAAATGCTTTGTTGTCATTTACCACCGCCATTCGTCGCAGATTATTACCGTAACTTAGTGTGGTTGAAGTCCATGTATTGGTATGAGAAGCTATATCAGCAAGGGCAATTTTGTGAATATCCGACCTTCCCAGTCCGTAAAGTGAATCATTCAGGATGCCTCCGATAGTATAGCATGTGGATCCTGGATAAAAGGCAATCCAGGTATTCCCTCCGTCTGTGCTAAGTTTTGATCTTGAGGATGTTCCCAGTACCAGAAAAGTGCTATCATTCACTTTGTAAAAGTCAAATCCGCCTTTTGGGCCGTTTAATTTTACAAAAGTTGCTCCGCCATCCATCGTTTTAAAAACGCCATCAGAAGTTGTGGTTACATAGACCTCCTTTTCGCTGACAGCAGTAACATTATAAATAAAAAGACTGCTGTCTGTATTGGCAGCGGCAAGGTTTGGATAAATATCGATAACAGAATCGCTTCCGACAACCGTTTTTAGTAAAAACTTGTTGCCTCCCATGTATATGCTTGTGTCGGCGGATACAATACACATGGGGTAAGAATATCCTCTGTCTTTGGTGATGGCTTTCCAGGTTGTGCCGCCATCGGTAGTTTTAAAAACAGCGGAATGGGTAACTTTTTTTCCAGAGTTTATGTCATACCAGGCCACACCTGCCAAAGCTGTTGAGTCATTTATACTCTCTACCGAATAATATGAGAGAGCATAGCAGCCGGGAGCATTTGGATTCAATGCAGGGTCATCACCGGTGCCCATAACTTTTGGATTCAGAAGCTCCCACGTTTCACCGTTGTCGGTGGTTTTAAGCAAATCTCCTACTACGTAAACGTCGGGGTCGCCTTTTGAAGGATTGTTCACGCTTTTGGCTCTGCCGGAGCAGGCATATCCAATGCCGTTTGCATCGAAACTTATGTCAACGAAATTGTAAGCTCCTTTCAGCAAGGGGATACTATTCCATGTCAAGCCGTCGGAATCCAGCTTTTTAAATGTCCCTTTCAGTCCGGAGATAACAGCCGTGTTATCTTTATAAATATTCATTTGAAGCAGATTGTTGCCAGGACTGACAGTTGTCTTTACCCAATTAAAGGTATAATTTTTTTGGGCAGAGACAAAAAATGAACCCGTTAAGAAGATGAAAAGAAAGATAAATTTTTTCATGGTACTGAATTTTAGTGAATACTATATTTAGGTTAAAAAATGCAATAGTTTGTTATGTGTGCTGTTTTGTCCCATAATTTTACACTTTCTTAATTTATGACCTCTCCCTTTTGGGGAAAATGATACATGTTGGCAACTTTTCCCTTTCGTCCTCCTTTATAAGTAATGATTAATGTGTCGCTGTTCAGTAGTTGGTAAATGTTATTCGGGTTCATCTTGTTGTTCACAAATGAAATGTCCATTAAAATATCGGATTCCCGATTCATAAAAGTCTTTACTCCGATAATACCTTTGTTGTTTGACAGATGGCTTGCGAGATAGGGAAGTCTCCTTCTCGAAGAACTGTTTTTTCCCAATGGAATGCGATAGACAGAAATAACCTTAGGGTCATATTTTACATAATTGTTGAATATGACTTTGTATGAAGAAAACAGGAGTGCCCCATAGGCTTCTTTGCTTATGGTGGAATATGTGATATCGGTAACTTTATAATTCAGTTTGACCTGTTTTGTAGTTTTTCCAACACGGTAGTTCAACTTCTTGGATTCCAGAATTTTGACGAACTCGTCTTTGGCAGGTTTCTTATTCCCTGAAAAAAATATTTTAGCGATAACCGGACAGCTGTATTTCGTCTGCAAGCCAATGGCTTTGGTCTTTTGTTTCAAAAGCACAGAGAGATACCCGAAATCATATGCATCAAAAAAATGATCAATGCCAACTGTGGCCACCGTAACGCTATCGGTATTTTTTGGTAAAGTTCGTAACACGGCTTTTTCCGGAGTAAAGAGTGTGCGTTGAATCTTATCTTTATCCAGTACTTTGGGGTCGTAGTAGATTTTGACTTTATGAGATCCCACATATGTGGCTACTCCGAGAACACCTTTTACCTTTTTCATTTTCGAGGCAAAAGCCATGGAACTGCCGTAGCATTTGATGTTTTTAAGCCCTGATTGGGTAAAGACCCCGGCATGAGCCATTTCCGTTTTCCCAAACCATTTCTGATCAATAGTAGGAACCTCAACAGTTGTTCCGAGATATAACCCCAAAAGAACCAGAACAATAGTGGCAACCGGAGGTAGCCAGCGTAAATCTTTCTTTTTATTTATTTGGAGTGCTCCTTTTTCCGGACAGGCCGGAAGACAATCGCCGCAAAGATTACAATCCACATCGTGAACTTCAATCACATTTGCCACATCGATACCCTGCGGACATTCTATAGTACAAAGCTGGCAGTTGGTGCAGGCATCATCGTTTCTGACAATTCGGGCAATGGGAAAGAACCGGTTGTTAAAGCCAAATATTTCTATGATATATCCTCCGGCACATGCCACAGCTAATGGCCAGACATAACTAATGTTTACTCCGAATCTGATTAAAATAAAATAAATGAGGAGTACCCCGATAAAAAATCCGGTAAATTTAAAGATGTTGGAAATAGCACCGAGGGGGCAAAGGTATTTGCACCAGAATAGCCGGATAAAAACTGCTCCCAAAATAACAATGGCGATGGCGATAGATGCATAGAGTATGACAACATCACGACCAAAACCTGTGGCTATCGCATAGTAAGGATCGTATTCCTTGCAAAACAGTTCGTTGGAACGAAATGTAAAATAAATAGTGATAAATAGCAGAATATATTTTAAAGAGCGGAGAGCTTTGTCGGTAATTCCTTTAATGGTAAATCTGACTCTCAGTTTATCTCCCAGTTTTCCAAGCCATTCGCTGATGGTTCCGATAGGACAAATAAATGAGCAGAATAATTTACTGAAAAGAATAATACCAATTATCAGAAGTATCCCCATAACAATCTGAGAACTTGTCATTGAACAGGCCAATGCATTATTGAGCAGATAACTTCCGAATGCCTGTATCCCGCCAAACGGACAATAAGCTTCAAAATCGGTAACAAAACTTTTATCAAAAACAGGGTAAATAACCAAACCAATAATTACCAGTATAACCCCCCATTGGATTACAAGTCTTTGCCAGTTTAAAGGAGTAAATTTTTTCTTCATATAAAATTCTATTTGGTTCGGCTAAATTTATTATTTCTAAATCGAAAATGTTGATTCGTCAATATTTAGGTGATGTACTTCACGAAATTCAATCAGCGAATGATGCAACCGTGCCTTGCTTGATTGAAAAACGGATGTGTCTGCATTTTTCCCGAGAATAAATCCCAGAAAAATACCTGCCACGACGATTAGTGAAATTTGCAAATAACTGGAAAAAGTCAATTTTACGGCATTGTGTACGCTCACTTTTTCCTTCTTTGCCATAATGGCATCCACTATTCCTTCCGGGATTTCAACTTCGGCATCAAATAATGACATTGTCTCATTCACCTTCGAATTTATATTTCTACACTGCTGACATTCACGGAGGTGCTTCTGAGATTCTTTATCCCAAATCTCAAGAATAATATGCTGATATATATGATGCTGTTTCATATGTGTTAAAATAATGACGTAATAAAATTCAAAATCTGGCGCTAAAAGAAATAATTATTTAAAATCACTCTTTTGCCCGACATCTAATATGTGGGTTTGGCAGGGGAAATAATTGGTTATAAAAGTTTAATTGTCGAGTAGCCGGTCTCGTCTTGAGCACTCACGTTTATTACAAAATCTGCACTCTTTGCCTACGGCCAGCATGTCTTGTAATAACTTATGAAGCAGCAGCTTTTGATTGGGGTTGCAGATTTTCCTAATATTTAAAAAATGCCGGATTGTCTGTCGGGTAATTGCCCCTTTCACATTGCCAATTCTTTTGGCCATAGAGTCCAGACGTACCTTTGACGGATGTGCGGAAGACAATTCATCGAGAAGGTCAAAGTTTGTCTCACATTGCATATCCAACAATAGCTGGTAAGACCTGAAGACATTGTTGTCTAAGGCGCTAACCTCTTTAAACTGTTTGTCATTCAATTTCAACTCTTTTCTAATAAATTCATCAGAACTGAATTTTGTATTTTCTTTCCTAATGACATTATTCTGATTATTTAAAAACAGAATGGTGGTAAAAGCAGAAATATTGATGACTAACAGGAAAAAATTCAACCACCTGATTACCTTGTGTTTCTTTTGTGTTTCCATGTTATTTGATTTGTTTTTTAAAGTAAAAGACTAATGATTTACGTAAATTTAATTTTGCACGGTACATTAACGACTCCACCGACGCTTTTGACAGGTTGGTGAGGTCGCAAATTTCCTTTTGAGAATAACCCTCAAATTTATGGAGAAGCAATACCTTCTTCTGGTTTTCGGGAAGTTGGTCTATAGCTTTGAAAAGTACTTTTCTCGCTTCTTCGTTTTCCAGCTTACTTTCAGGGGTTTGGGTTTCTATTCCTTGTTGATTATGCTGGATGGAATAATCGAATTCGGTGGAGGAGGCTTTGGCAGGGTTTTTCTTTCGTAAAAAACTAAGCGATTTGTTGTATGCTATCTTAAACAGCCATCCCGACAGGTCATCTGTATTTCGAAGGTGCTTTAACGACCGGAATACTTCAAGAAATACTTCCTGTGTAATATCTTCAGCATTATCTTTGTTTGAAAGCAGACGATAACCGGTAATATAAACCAATCGTTGGTATTTTTTTATAAAAAGGCCAAAGGCATGATTATCATTTTGGAGAATTTTTTTGACTAATTCTTTGTCATCCATTGGGTAACACTTACTTTGGGTGGATTAACTCTTACAGATTTAATGATAAAAATATGCCTGCTTTTATTTGAGTATGAAGAAATTTCCTTCAAATTTTTAGAAAACAATAAATCCTGTTTTTGATTAATAGCTATCTAAACAATCCTTTTTTTTTCAGGAAAGAAATTGCCTCTTCTTTGGTTTTAAAGAGATCCCCATCCTTTTCCCACCATGTAGTGCCGGAAGAAACTGACAATTTACTACAGCCCTTCTTTTCACCGAGATTTATATCTTCCAGCGATTTCATTTTTATACGATCACTTTCAATATTGATAATCTTCGCTTTAACAGGTTTCCCATATTCCGCTTTCCCTTTCGAATTGGTTGCAACCATAACCCCGTAACAGATTTCACCTTCTTTAGCCCAGCTGCCTACCTTTTGTTTTAAAATGCCTGTTAACTCCGCCTTTTTTTCTACATATTGATAAGTGTCTTTGCTGTTACTAATCTTTTGATGATTTGAATTACAGCTTGTAAAGATAAATATAAAAGCTGAAAGTGCCAAAATTGTAAATGTATTTCTCATAAGTCAAAATTTTTTATTTCACCATAACTCTTAGACGCAGGATGTCATAAAAACCAGCGGGGATTTCAGAATAAACCCCATACTTGTTGCCGTAGAGTTTTTCTTTCAGGGCATTACGCCATATGTACAGGCTATGTTGCATTAAGGAAATGGAGTTGCTTACGTCTGTTGATTGGATAAATAGTGTCAGGCAATAGTCAAACAGTGGTCAAACAGTCTTCATTCAATCGTTCATCATTCGTCATCC
>JAJRQN010000174.1 GCA_024280235.1 Bacteroidota bacterium
CCTGCACACCGAGATAACCATCTAAAATCTGGTCGGTAACCGACTGGAAGGCTGCACCGGATTCCTGGTTGGTCAAAACGATAATGCCGAGTTTTAATTCGGGAATCAAAGTAATTTCGGTTACCATTCCGGCCAGTCCGCCCGTATGCCATATTTCTTTATAGCCTTTTACGTCTTTCATAAACCAGCCTAAGCCGTAATCTTCGAAATGGGTATGGTAAATCGTATCCCTGCGGGGATGCAGGATGGTTTGCGGTGAGAACATCTCGCGGCTTTCTCGTTGGCTAAACAAACGTTTTTGCAGCCGGTTGCCGTAGCGCCCTCCGTTGAGCCGGGCCATCACCCATTTTGTCAAATCGTGAAGATTGCTGTTGATACCGCCGGCGGCATCGGCCATGGGCTGCGAAAATCTTTTTACCACCTGAAGATGTCCGTTAACCAAAACATGCGCCGAAGCCATGTCGGAGGTATCTTTTATAAAAGTATATCCCGGATAACTTTCGGTCATGCCGAGGGGGATAAAGATATTTTTCCGTACAAAATCTTCCCAGCTCATGCCGCTTACGCGATGAATCACCTCGCCGGCCACAATATAAAGCAGGTTATCGTAAGCAAACTTGGCACGAAAACCTGCTGTAGGTTTCAGGTAACGCAAATTGTGAATCAAATCTTCAATGCTAAACTGCGCCCCGTTGGGAAAAATCATTAGATCGCCCGCCCCGAGGCCCAGTCCGCTGCGGTGCGTAACCAAATCGCGAATGGTAAAATGTTCGGAAACATAAGGGGCGTACATTCGAAATTCGGGAATATATTTCTGCACCGGATCGTCCCAGTGTAGTTTACCCCTGTCCACCAAGATGGCCAACGAAGCCGTGGTAAAGGCTTTGCTGTTGGAAGCAATGGCAAAAAGCGTGTGGCTATCCACTTTTTTTCCGGAATGAATGTTACAAACGCCATAGCCTTTGGAAAGCAACACATGTCCGTCTTTCACAACGGCCACTGCCATACCGGGCACATCAAAAGTTTTCATGGTATACAATACCAAACTGTCGATTTGGTGATTACTTAAGGGCTGTGTCAGGCCGGGAACTATCGTGCCGGCTACCAACAAAAACAAAATAAAAAACCGATAACTTTTTTTCATGGGGTATAGATTTGTATTTTACTGTATCATAAATTTTTACACTTCGTGAGAAAGACGCAAAAACCAACTGTTTTTAATCTTTGAAATTCTGTGCCGGTTTGCCGGCAGAAGAATTTCTTTAAAAACCGGGTATAAAATTAAACATATTTTACAACAACCGTATTTTCAATATTTCGCCGCGGGATAGGAGCGGCAGCGAGGGCATACCGGTAGCGCATGGAAGCTTGGGGAGGCAGGGCGACCGCAGGAAGCCCCTGCAAACACATAGCTGACACGGTACCGGTATGCCCGACTAAAGCGTATAGCCCGATAGTCAGCCGGTGGGTGGCCGGCGCCAAAGAAAAACAAAAATCCCTTATTTGATTTCACACGTTTGCATTGGGCATTTGATAACAAAACCGTGTAAAATAAATAAAATAAGTAGCATGGCACAGTTGGATGCTTCATTGTCATGGAAAATATTCCCACTTTTGCATAACATTAACAAGAAAAACCTGAACAACATGTCAACATACGCTTTTGATGCCGTTATTTTCGACCTCGACGGGGTGATTACCAAAACAGCCACTGTGCACAGCCATGCCTGGAAAAAAATGTTTGATGATTATCTGAGGGAACGTGCAAAGAAAACCGGAGAGCCTTTTCGCGCGTTTACACAGGAAGATTATCTGGCCTATGTGGATGGAAAACCACGCTACGATGGGGTAAAGAGTTTTTTGGAATCGAGGGGAATAAACCTTCCTTTTGGAACACCCGAAGACACCCCCGACAAGGAAACGGTTTGCGGACTGGGAAACAAAAAAAACGAAGCTTTTAATGAAGTGCTGCGTAACGAAGGTGTGGAAACCTACCCTTCCACCGTGGCATTGATGGAAGAACTGAAAAAACAGGGCATTCATGTGGGAGTGGCTTCATCAAGCAAAAACTGTGAGGCGGTATTGAAAGCTGCCAAACTGGAGCATCTTGTGGAAACGCGTGTGGACGGCGTTGTTTCGGCAAATTTAAAGCTGAACGGCAAACCGGCACCCGATATTTTTCTGAAAGCCGCTGAAAACCTTGGTGTAAAAGCGCATCGGGCTGTGGTGGTGGAAGATGCCGTATCGGGTGTAGCTGCCGGGAAAAACGGCAACTTCGGACTGGTGCTCGGCATAGCCCGCGAAGACAATGCCGCTGCCTTACGACAAAACGGTGCTGACATTGTGGTTTCCGATTTGGAAGAAATAGACCTGAAAAAAATAAACCGGTGGTTTAGCGAAGGCATGGAAGCCGACAGCTGGAAACTGGAGTATTTTGATTACGACCCGCAAAAAGAGCGTTCGCGCGAAGCTTTGCTCACCATTGGGAACGGCTATTTCGGAACCCGCGGTGCCTTGGAAGAAGAAAATGCCAACGCCATAAACTACCCGGGCACATACATTGCCGGTGTGTACAACAGGCTGGTAACAAACATTGCTGGCAAGGATATAGAAAATGAAGATTTTGTAAACTGCCCCAACTGGCTGCCGGTGCGGTTTAAAATTGAAGATGGTCCCTGGATTGACATGAACAAAGTGGAAATTCTGAATATTGAACGAAAATTGGATTTCAAAACCGGCCTGTTGACAAGGGAAATGACCATTAAAGATGAAGAAGGCAATATTACACGCATTGAGTCGGAACGCTTTGCCAGCATGGACAACATGCACGTGGCCGCCTTGCGGTACCGGGTGATTCCGCAAAATTATTCGGCAAACATTACTTTTATGAGTGCCCTGGACGGTACGGTGGAGAACAAAGGGGTGGAACGCTACAAAGACTTGCAGACGAAACATTTGCAACCTATGGAAGAGGGCAGCGACAGCCAGATTGTTTTTTTGAAAGTAAAAACGGTACAATCGGAAATAGAAATTGCCGAAAGCGCACGACTTACTCTTACCAAAAACGGAAAGTTTATCAACGACAACCTGGCACACACCACCGAATCGGGTTTGGTTTTTTCTTTTGGCGACCAGTATGTGGAAAAAGGAGAGGTTTTTCAGTTAGAAAAAATTGTCACGCTCTTTACCAGTCGCGAAGAACGCAACCCGCTCATTTCCAGCCTTTCGGCAGCCAAAGCGGCGGATAGCTACGAAATGTTGTTATCGGCTTCCGCCGGACAATTTCAAAAAATATGGAACGAAATTGAGGTACGTGTAGAAGGCGACCGGCTTTCGCAGAAGTTGCTGCACCTGCATTTGTATCATCTTATGGTGTCGGCTTCGCCGCACAACGAGAAATTGGATGCCAGCGTTACAGCCCGCGGATTACATGGCGAAGCCTATCGCGGACATATTTTCTGGGACGAACTTTGTATTTTGCCTTTTTACGATATTCATTTCCCAAAAACAGCGCGTTCGCTGCTGATGTACCGTTACCGCCGGCTGGACAAAGCCCGGGAATATGCGCGTCAACACGGCTACAAAGGGGCTATGTTTCCCTGGCAAAGCGGCAGCGACGGAAGCGAAGAAACGCAAACACTGCATCTGAATCCGGTTTCAGGCCAATGGGGACCCGACCACTCCTCGCTGCAACGGCATGTTTCCCTCGCCGTGGCGTACAACGTATGGCAATATTACCACATTACCGGCGATAAAAAATTTTTAGAAGAATACGGCATGGAGATGCTGGTGGAAATATGCCGTTTTTGGGAAAGCAAAGCCCGCTGGGACGAAAAAAACCAACGCTACAGCATTGAGGGAGTTATGGGACCGGACGAATTTCACGAAAAATATCCCGAAGCTGAAAAAGGCGGACTGAAAGACAACGCCTACACCAACATTATGACAGCCTGGCTTTTTAAAACAACAGGAAAGTTACTGAAAGAAATAAGCGAAAAAGCCAAAGCAAACCTGACAGAAAGCATCAATTTTGAAGAAGAAGAGACAAAGCATTGGGAAGAAATCCGCAAAAAACTCCGGTTGGTAATTTCCGATGAAGGAATTATCGCTCAATACGATGGCTATTTTGACCTGAAAGAACTTGACTGGGATGATTACCGGAAAAGATATGGCAACGTGTACCGCATGGACCGGCTGCTGAAAGCCGAAGGCAAATCAGCTGACGAATACAAAGTAGCCAAACAGGCCGACATGCTGATGGTATTTTACAATTTGGAAAAAGAAGAAGTAGATAACCTGCTCAACGAAATGGGTTACCGTTTGCCGGAAGATTATTTGCAAAAAAACCTGCAATATTATCTGGCCCGCACTTCCCATGGCTCCACACTAAGCCGCGTGGTACATGCACAGCTGGCACAAATGACCGGCGACAGCAAGCTGGCTTGGGAACTCTACTCAGATGCACTTTCCAGCGACTACAACGATATTCAGGGTGGCACCACAGGCGATGGTATTCATGCCGGCGTCATGGCCGGAACGGTGATGATAGCTTTGAACACTTACGGCGGCATCAACCTGAAAAAAGAAGAACTGACAGTACACCCGCAGTTGCCAAAAGCATGGGAAAAACTGTTGTGTCAGCTGCAGTTTAAAGGAAAAAGATATCATTTGGAACTGACCAATGATGTAACAAAGGTGGAGGAAGAAACTGCCGGCTGAGCCTAGCCTATGAATCAATTCACAGGCAATGTATTAAATCGTTCCTACGGAACTTGAAAAAACACAGTCCCGTAGGGACGGCTTAATGAAACAAACAGGGAATTTATTCCCTGGAAAAAAAGAGTAAACAAAAGCATAAATTTGAAGACACTTTTTTAACCGAAAGTTCAAAGGAACAGGTTTTATAATCCGAAAAACTGAAAATGAAATTGTATATAAAAATATTTGTTGGGATAAGCCTATGAATCAATTCACAGGCAATATTTGAAATCGTTCCTACGGAACTTGAAAAAGCACAGTCCCGTAGGGACGACTTAATGAAACAAACAGGGAATTTATTCCCTGAAAAAAGAAATACATAAAACTTAATTGATACAACAATGGCTAACTCTTATTTAAAAGTTTACATTCACTACGTTTTCAGTACAAAAAATCGTGAGCCCTGGATTTCACCTTCCATTGAAAAACAGCTTTGGGCATATATGGCCAATGTAGCAAAGGAAATCAATGTTGACCCGATTATCATAAACGGCATAACTGACCATGTTCATTTATTGGCTTCCCTGCCTTCCACCATTACCATTGCCGATGTCATGAAAAAGGTCAAAGCAGTATCCTCGTTATGGATCAGCCGAAATTTTGAAGATTTGGAAGATTTCGAATGGCAAGTAGGCTACGGAGCCTTTAGTATCAGCCATTACGACTTAAAAAAAACTATCCGGTACATTAAACATCAGAAAGAGCACCATCAAGCATTATCATTTGAGCAAGAATATGTTAGCTTATTGAAAGAGCATGAAATTATATATGATAAAAAATATTTGTTAGGATAAGCCTATGAATCAATTCACAGGCAATGTATTAAATCGTTCCTACGGAACTTGTAAAACATAGTCCCGTAGGGACGACTCAATGAAACAAACAGGGAATTTATTCCCTGGGAAAAAAGAGTAAACAAAAGCATAAATTTGAAGACACTTTTTTAACCGAAAGTTCAAAGGAACAGGTTTTACAATCCGAAAAACTGAAAATGAAATTGTATATAAAAATATTTGTTGGGATAAGCCTACGAATCAATTCACAGGCAATACATTAAATCGTCCCTACGGAACTTGAAAAAACACAGTCCCGTAGGGACGGCTTAATGAAACAAACAGGGAATTTATTCCCTGTTTCCCCAAAAAAATAAACCATTTTAAAACAAATCTTATGTTAGAAGACGTATTATTGATTCAGGACAAGCACCGGAAAGTAGCCGCCGGTATTGTAGAAGAAATTTTAAAGCAGAAAAAAGACAAATTTATTATAGCCATTTCGGGCGAGTCGGGTTCGGGAAAATCGGAGTTGACACACGTAGTGGCCAAATCGTTACGGCAATACGGCATTTTTGCCAAGCCCGTTCATCTCGACAATTTTTTCAAAACACTTCCGTTGGAAAGGCGGGCCTGGCGCGAAAAACACGGTATTGAAAACGTGGTGGGCATCAACGAAATCGACTGGGAAGCCGTACAAAAAACGGTGGACGATTTTAAAAACGGTCGTACCAGCAGCATGCCTTGTGTGGACTTGGTTACCGAACAGGTAGATACTTTAATCACCGATTTTAAAAATATTGACATGATGGTTCTCGATGGGCTTTATGCCATTCACACCGAAGGGGTTGACCTGCATGTATTCATCGAGCTGACCTATCACGAAACCAAGAAAGCACAAACGGCACGCGTAAAAGAAAAAACGGATGAAAACCGCATGCGCACTCTTGAAGCCGAGCATAAAGCCGTCCTGTCATTACGGACGAAAGCCAATTTGTTAGTTACTAAAAATTACGAACTGGTGAAAGCCTGAAAACGGGGATAATTATTTTATAGCCGTACCCCGCGGCAGGGGGCATAGCGGCATCCCTGATGCGGCAAAACCGATGTGAAGCAGGCGGCTGACAGCGACCGGAGGAAGCTCGTGAGCCGCCGTAGCGAAACACGGTTTTTGCCACATCAGGATATAGCGGAGCACCCGGCAGTCGCCCAAAAAAAAATCAACTATTCATCAAATCCCGGGCGGACAAAGGCAATTGCAAGTGGAAATTCGCTTTCAAGATGATTTTTCATGCGCATAAGCAGAAAAAGTATGTCGTCGATTTCGGCGGCCTGTTCCGGAAAATATTTTGCCAATCGCTGCCAGGCAACCATCGAACGGGAGATGAGCGACAGAGCGACTTTTGCTGTGCCGATGGACTCTCCCGAAGTGTTGGGAACACTCGCATCCTCCAACTCTCGTCCTTTGGAATAGTAGGCACGCGACAGCTTTAAGTAAAGCAACAGTTGATAACGCATAATGATGGAAATCATGTCGTTGGCAACCTGTTTTTCGGTTTTGGGAAGCGAAGTATCCGTTATTTTAAAAATTGAGCCGGACTGCAATTCGTCCATGGCAATACGACCGGCTTCGGCACTGTCATCCAGAAAATCATCCACCTTGTCTTCGTACAGACGACCGGCTTTCAACACCATGTTGTTCACCGCTTTGCGCTGGAACAGGTCAAATTTCGCTTTCGTGCTAACGCCTTCAAAGACAGAAAGGTCAATGCCACCGGCAGAGGCTTTTTCTTTGATTTCACTAATCACATCGATGAGTTTGCTTTCAACATCTTCCCAAAAAAGCTTGTTCTTTTCATCGTCAGTCATCAGGTTTTCAGGCTTTCTGATTTCCTCACGGGCGGCATAAGCATTACAGCGAGCACCGAATGCACAGCGCTCGCACCAACGGTCGCAAAAAACATATATATTTTCTATTTTTTCCATGTTCTGATTTTGAAAGATAAGCGGAAAGTCAGACTCCGGCACGATGATTTCCCTTGCTTACCTCGCGGATAAAAATCTCGTTGATTGTGGGAAGAATCTCCCTGAAGGAAGTGATTTCGGCCTGTGGCATAACCTGTTGCAACAGCTCATTGGACGTACTGCCATTCAGCAGTTTTATGGAAAGCGTAAAATGTTCTCCATTTTGACTACCCTCTATTTTACGGAATGCATCGTGTGGCAGGACAATTTCTTTTTGCAAGGGCGAACGATATCCCAGCTCGAAAACATTGGTTTTAAAACGGTTTTTTATTGCATTGATTTCTCCCGAAAGCACCTTTTCCCCATTATTAATCAACGCGATATGGTCGCAAAGCTCTTCCACGGAAGCCATGTTGTGTGTGGAGAAAATAATGGTGGCTCCATTCTCTTTTAAATTCAGGATCTCATCCTTCAACAGGTTGACGTTGATAGGATCGAAACCGCTAAAAGGTTCATCGAAAATAAGCAGTTTGGGGTCGTGGAGTATGGTAACGATAAACTGTACCTTTTGCTGCATCCCTTTGGAGAGTTCTTCCACTTTCCGGTTCCACCAGGTGGTGATTTCAAAACGGTCAAACCAATATTTTAATTTCTCGCGAGCTTCCGCCGCCGGCATTCCCTTCAAACGGGCGAGATAAAACGCCTGTTCGCCCACTTTCATCTTTTTGTACAAGCCGCGTTCTTCGGGAAGATATCCGATTTTGATAATATCTTTTTGGCTTATCGGTTTGCCATCCAGCAATACTTCGCCATCATCGGGAGCGGTAATCATGTTGATGATACGGATAAGGGTAGTTTTCCCCGCCCCGTTGGGTCCCAACAAGCCATAGACAGAACCTTGCGGAATGTCTATACTTACATGATCAAGTGCCAGATGATGTTCAAAGCGTTTGTTGATATTTATGACCCGTAGTTTATCCATAAATCTATGAGAAAAATTCCCGCATACGGCTAAAATAGCTTTTATCTTTGGAAGTGGGATTGGGTTTGAAGTTGGGAGAATTTTTCAGGTTCTCAAGGTTTTTTTTCTCCTCATGGGTCAGGCTCCGGGGTGTCCAGATATTCACATTTATCAAAAGATCGCCTTTGCCGTAACCGTTCACATCGGGAAGACCTTTACCCTTGAGTCGCAGAACTTTTCCGCCCTGTGTTCCGGCGGAAAGTTTGATGCGCACTTTGCCATCAACGGTAGGAACATCCACACTGGTACCGAGGGCAGCATCCGGAAAACTAATGTATAAGTCGTAAAGCAGGTTGTTACCATCTCGTTTCAGGTCGGGATGTGGAATCTCCTCAATAAGCACAATCAGATCACCGGCAATACCACCGCGGGCAGCAGCATTTCCTTTGCCACTCATACTCAGCTGCATACCATCATTTACGCCGGCCGGAATATTAATAGTAACTACCTCTTCAGATTTCACAATACCATTTCCCTGACAGACGGTACATTTTTTTGTTATGATATGACCTTCGCCACCACACTGCGGACAGGTGGAGGAAGTTTGCATTTGTCCGAGAAAAGTATTGGTGATGCGGGTAACCTGTCCTGTACCGTGGCAGGTGGGGCAGACAGAAGGCCGCGTACCTTTTTCAGCACCTGTTCCATCACATGCCTTGCAGGTTACATATTTTTTAATTTTTATTTTTTTCTCAACCCCGTGAGCCATTTCGGCCAGCGTCAACCTGACTCTGACACGCAGATTAGAGCCTCTGTTGACTCTTCGTCTGCCACCACCACCAAAGGGACTACCGCCAAAAGACCCGCCACTAAAGCCAAAATGGCCGCCAAAGATATCGCCGAAATGGCTAAAAATATCATCCATAGACATGCCACCTCCGCCAAAGCCTCCACCGGCAGCACTACTGCCAACACCGGCATGACCAAACTGGTCATAACGGTTGCGTTTTTCGGGGTTACTCAGCACTTCATAGGCCTCTGCTGCCTCTTTAAACATCTCTTCGGCTTCTTTGTTGTCCGGATTTTTATCCGGATGGTACTTGATGGCCATCTTCCGGTAAGCCTTTTTTATTTCGGCTGCCGAAGCATTTTTCGAAACACCGAGTATATCGTAATAATCACGTTTGTTCATCTCTGATTTTTCCCTTTCCGGAATTATTTTTAATCAATAATATTACTGACCCACCACCACTTTTGCATAACGAATTACTCTCCCGTTCAGGGTGTAACCTTTCTGGATGACATCCATTATTTTGCCTTTCATCTTTTTTGATGAAGCCGGAATGTTTGTGATGGCTTCATGAAAATCGGTGTCAAAAGCCTGATGCATAGCGTCTATCTCTTTGAGTCCTTTCTGATGAAGAATATTGACCATCTTACTATAGATTAGTTCGATACCTTTCTTTGCCTCTTCGCTCAGTTGGTGTTCTTCAAAAGACTGAATGGCACGCTCCAGATCGTCCACTACCGGCAAAATATCGAGAATAACTTCACTGGAAGCGGATTTCTGTAACTCTATACGCTCTTTAGCTGTTCGTTTCCGGTAATTGTCAAATTCGGAATACAAGCGCATGTACTTGTCATTCAGCTCATCATATTTCTCCTGAAGTGCATCCAGTTTTTTTTGCGATGAGGACTTTTTGCTCTTTTTCTCCTCTTTTTTGGCAACAGGTTCAGTGGTTTTTCCCTCAGCTGCTTCTTTCCCTTTATCCGGCTGATTCTCACATGTTACATCTTCTGCCGCTTCCTGTTTTATATCTTTATCTTGCTTTTTTGTACTCATATCAATTCTACACTTTTTTTTGATTTCTCCTGCCTATCACAAAGTTTCTGCCAAGAGCAAATTGCAGTCATAATGACAGGCAGAAACCGGCTTACTGACAATTTTCTGCAAAGTTAATGAATTTCTCATCTGGCAGTTAAATTCCCGCGAACATCTGCCGTAAAGACAACCGAAACTATCAAAATGAATATTTAGGGTTTGCTGAAAAGCTCAGATGTGCGTCAGATTTGGATTTTGTGAAGTGAAGATGTATCCATATACTTCGAACTGAACAAGGTACAAAGATGGCGTGCAGCTGAGCAGTATAAATTTTGAAATTGTGGCTATAATAAATGCAAGTGTTTTTAATAAAATTGCCGGAAAACCATGCATTTTACTCTTTAAGAATCAATATAATAATTTATACATCAATAATTTAAGCGTTTTTCAGCAGATCCTGTTTATTCTGTTAACAACAAAGCTAACATCGTTTTATGTTATTAACAGTTTGTTTTCAAAAAGTTAAATCTCAACGGAGCATTCTATTTTCAATATCTCAATAATGGAAATCTAACTATCCGGCTTAAGTTTTAGAAAGTTGTCAATATGCTATAAAATAATACTCTTTATTTGTCTCATAATAATGACTAAATTCATTTAATGTTAATGGCTTTTGATCATTAATATAGGATTTAAGCGTTGAGACCTTAAGCCCGATCTCCTTTGTAAAGAACTCGTACAACTCATCAGGATTGGTTCCATAATAATCACTTGCTCCCAATCCACATTCAAAAACCACAACAGGTCGGGAACTTTTGAGTAGTTTTTTCGCGCCTTTAAGTACACCATATTCACCTCCCTCCACATCAATCTTAATAAAATCGATCTCTATTTCTGCAGGTATAATTTCATCAAGGGTTCTAAGTTCCACTTTTATTTCTTCAATATCCGGATTAGCGATATCATATTTCCTTTTTTTTATGCCACTATATGCAGGTACATTCTTTACAAATTGAAAAGATGATTGACCCGTTTTGTCAGAAAGAGCATAAGGATAGATTAACGCCTTATTCTTATATTTTTTTTCTAATTGATTAAACAGGAAAGGTATGGGTTCAAAGGCAAAATTTTTTCCATTGGGCGAACGTTTCAATACAGAGTCTAATATTTCGCCTTTATGACATCCGACATCTATGCTATTGGAGTCACTTTTGAGAACACGGCGTATAATTAACTCTGTTAATCTGTCATATTCAATATTTTTGGTCAAATCCAAATGCAGGAAAATGAAAGCTGATCTAATTAAGCTTTTAATTTTCATAAAATAAAATAAGTTACAGTTAACCGAAATAATCAGGATAGTAATATACTCTATCAATCTATATTCACAAATATCTACTCAAACCGTTCGATGGAAGCACCAAGTTGACGCAACCGCTCGTCAATATGCTGATAACCGCGGTCAATTTGTTCAATATTGTCAATGATACTGGTACCTTCGGCTGACAGGGCGGCAATAAGCAGCGCAACACCGGCACGAATATCAGGCGAACTCATGCGAATACCACGTAAGGGCTGACTTCCATCAAGACCAATGACCGTGGCCCGGTGCGGATCGCAAAGGATAATACGTGCGCCCATATCAATAAGTTTATCCACAAAAAACAGACGGCTTTCAAACATTTTCTGATGAATCAGCACACTGCCTTTTGACTGAATGGCCACCACCAGCACAATACTGATAAGGTCAGGCGTAAATCCCGGCCATGGTGCATCGGCAATGGTCATTATGGAGCCATCGATAAATGTTTCAATAGCGTAATGGTCCTGAGCAGGTACAAAGATATCCTCCCCTTTTTGTTCGAGATGAATACCCATGCGGCGAAACACTTTGGGAATCATCCCCAAATCGCTGAGCCTGGCATTCTCGATGGTAATAGAGGAATGCGTCATGGCAGCCATTCCGACAAAGCTACCCACTTCAATCATGTCAGCCAGCATGGTATGTGTTGTACCTTTAAGCGAAGAAACGCCGTGAATCGTCAGCAGGTTGGAGCCAATGCCTTCTATTTTAGCACCCATTCGGTTGAGCATTTTACTCAACTGCATAAGATAAGGTTCGCAGGCGGCATTGAAAATGACCGTCTTGCCTTTGGCCATAACGGCAGCCATTAAAATATTGGCTGTTCCCGTAACGGAAGCTTCCTCCAGCAGCATTGCGTTACCATGCAGAGAGGTAGCCGTTACTTCATAACGTTTTTCCTTCTCTTTATAGTCAAAGACCACGCCCAGTTTTTCAAGCCCGTTAAAATGGGTATCTAACCGCCGCCGGCCGATTTTGTCGCCTCCCGGCTGGGGAATAACACCTCTGCCATAGCGTGCCAACAGCGGGCCGAGAATCATAATGCTGCCCCGCAAACTGGTTGCTTTCGTTACAAAGTCATCACTGTCAAGATAATTCAGGTTAATATCTTCTGCCTGAAAACGATAGCTTTCAGGGCCTGTTTTATCAACCTTCACACCAAAGCCTCTAAGCAGGTCAATCAGATGGTTAACATCACGAATGTCAGGAACATTGTGTAAAACGACTTCTTCGGGGGTGAGCAAAACAGCACAGATAATTTGCAGGGCTTCGTTTTTCGCCCCCTGGGGACGAATGGAGCCGTGAAGCTGATTACCGCCGATAATTTTAAAAGAGCCCATTGTCAATAGGATTTTCTACCGTATTTTTTTCTTCTTCCGTTGTTACTTTTACTCTGGGTATTTTTCTTTTTCTTGCTGCGGTTTCCGGCCAACACCTCACTCGTAGCCACAAGGTTAACATCTTCGTCAAGTTTCAGCTTCCCGCCGGAAAGCTCTTCCAACTGGTTCAGAATCATCCTGTCGCTTACCGAATCGCGGTTCCAGTTCAGATACGACCGTTTCATTTGGTTGGCAATCATCAGGGTAGTTTCCTTTTTCTCCGGCCCTTCCTCCATTTCAGCAGCATATTTTATCATGTTTGCCAAATGTTTACCATAATGTTTGTATCGGATATGATCCTCACTGTACTCCAACTTATCGGGCTTGCGCATAATAGCAGCTTTTTCGGGAGGAGGAAAAGGGGCATCCACATCCAATTTGAAATCGGAGATAAAATACAGGTGATCCCACAGTTTATGGGAATAGTCACTGACCTCCCTGATTTGCGGGTGCATATTGGCCATAATTTCCACAATATGCTTTGCCGCCTTATTTCTTTCCACACGATCTTCAATACCGATAACGTGTTTTATCATTTTTTGGATATTACGGCCATATTCGGGAATAGCCATTTTGTCGCGTGCTGTGTTGTATTCCATGATTTTTCGCTAAAATTTTAAAAGCATTAGGCTTTGTGGAAGACCGTTCATTTTATTAACGGCAAAAAGGAAAAACTATTTTTCTCCCCACATTTTATTTATGCAGCAAAAGTAGGTAATTTTTTTTTATGGAAGATAAATTACCTTAAAAGCAAAATATTTTTTTGGGCGGGCCAACGCCATAGCCTTCACAGGCTGTCCGCTGTATCTTTGGTGCGGGAAACCGTGTTCCGTATTGCCAAAAACAGGGGCTTCTCAGGTCGCCCTGTTTTGTCAACTCCACATCGGCTTCCCTCACCAAAGGATGCCGCTGCCATCCTTGCCGCATCATTAAAAAATAATGTTAGAGAAATCTTATAAAAGCCACAGCCACTCTTACTTCCATCCTTTTCACTTTTCAAAACAAAAACTTCCGGGAATAATACCTGCCCGAAGGCTATCCCGCAAAACAGCCTCTGGCGAAAAAATATATACCACTCCCCTGCTCAGAAAATCACCGGCATCCGAAACATAGATATGGCTGGTATGCGGGTGCTGATTCAGCTGAGGAATTAACAGATACGTTTCCCATTCAGGTTGCTTCATATCCGAATATCAAAACGTCCACTTTGTAACAAAACAACTTCTGTTTTCGCTATTTTGGGAACAAAGTTGACCAAACAATACCCAAAACTTATGAAATATGGGAAATATGGGAACTTTTTTAGAGTTTTGGTTTGGAATTCAAAAATTTTGTTTATTTTTAGACGTAGAAACCAAAAAAATTAACTTTACAAAATTGAATAACAGCAATAACCCCATTGTACCTTACTGATAGCCCGCATTTAAACGGTATTGTGAGTATTTATCCTCATGGATAATACAGTCACAGAGGGTTGTTTTTGTAGATATAAGACAGTGAAGCTGTTTAAAGTTAAGGTTCTTTATAAAAGTGAGTGGGTAGAACAATAATGATTAACCTGAGAGAAGTCGAGTTTAGCAGTAAGCAAATAAATAATAGCTTTAATTGTTTCTGTTTTTTTATAGCCTCTTGCTTTTGCTTTAGCTGCCTGAA